>CAZXAS010000008.1:0-29335 GCA_964638185.1 uncultured Steroidobacteraceae bacterium
ATCTACAGGAGTAGGCCGGCCTGGGCCGTGCCTACCTTGACGCGGCACGCCTCACTACAGGCAGAGCGCCGGAGGGGACAGTCCCCACGGGCGAACGACCGCCGCTACGGTCCGCGGCGCATCGTGGGGACAGGCCCCGGTGCCGTCCTCGACTCGCGAGGCAGCGTCGCTACTGGATCGAGGCCGCGTTGTCGAGCATAAGCTCGGTGCCGTTGATGTAGCGCGACTCGTCGGACGCGAGGAACACCACGACGTTGGCGACGTCCTCGGGCTTGCCGAGCCCGCCCGGGCTCTGCTGGTAGTACTCGTCCGGGATGCCGAGCGCCTTGTTCGCTGCCGCGAGCATCGGCGTGTCGGTCGCGCCCGGGTGGATCGAGTTGCAGCGGATGTCGTACTTCTGCATCTGGCACCACACCGCGATCGACTTGGTCATGGCCGTGACCGCGCCCTTGGCCGCCGTGTAGGCGAAGAACACCGGGTAGCCGAGCACCGTCGCGATCGACGCGACGTTGATGATCGAGCCGCCACCGGACCCGGCCATCACCGGGATCGCGTACTTGCAGCCGAGGAACGTGCCTTCCGTCATCACCGCGAGGTGCTTGCGGAATTCCTCCAGCGTGGTGCCCTCCGGCGTGTTCGGGATCACCATGCCGGCGTTGTTCACCAGGACGTCGATTCGGCCAAAGCGCTCGACCGTCGCCGCGATCACGGCCTGCCACTGCTCGGGATTGCTGACGTCGTGGCGCAGGAAGAGCGCCGAGCCGGCTCGTCCTGCATTGAGTTCCGCGACGAACGCCTTGCCGGCGGTCTCGTTGATGTCGGTGACGACGACCTTGGCGCCTTCACGCGCCAGCGCCTCGCAGTCGGCACGACCGAGTCCCTGCGCGCCGCCGGTGACGATGGCGACCTTGCCCTGCACCCGTCCCATGTTTCGCTCCAGGCCGGGCCCGTTGTGGCCGGCGTGGCGGGAAGGTAGCAGTCAGAAGTGTCGGTTTCAATCAACTTTGACTTTTTCCGACAGGGGCCACATGCTTGGACGCTGACGGATTCGGCCCGGCACCGCGCCGCGGGCGCGACGCCGTCCCAGGACTCCGGAGAACAACAAGTCCATGGCTACGCGCGGCGACGACGAGACCCCGGAACCGGCCGGCTGGCAGGCGCAGAAGAGCGCCGCCACCCGCAACCTCATCATCGAGGCGGCGATCAAGTGCTTCGTCGATCTCGGCTACGCGCGCACCACCACCACGGCCATCGCCGACAAGGCGGGCCTGTCGCGCGGCGCGATGCTGCACCACTTCCCGTCGAAGATCGACATCGTGCGCGCCGCGGTGGAGTACCTGCACGGCAAGCGGCTTAAGGCCTTCCGTCGCGCGGTGCAACGCAGCCCGCAGGACGGCGACCGCGTGCATGCCAACCTCGACGCCTACTGGCGCCACGTGCGCCACCCGATGTTCGTCGCCTTTTTCGAACTGGTGGTGGCGGCGCGCACCGACCCTGAGCTCGCCGCCATCCTGCGCCCGGCGCAGGAGGCATTCGAGGAGGAATGGCATCGCACGGCCCGCGAGGTCTTCACCGAGTGGCGGGTCGACGACCCGACTTTCGACGTTGCCCTCGACCTGACACGCTACGTGCTGGAAGGCATGGCGATCAGCTTCCTGGTCCACAAGGAGAACGAGCGCGACCGGCGCGTGCTCGGATACCTCGAGGACAAGCTGCGCGAACTGCGTGACAGCCGCGCGCGCGGCGACTGATCCTTTCCCTCGAGACGCCGCAAGAGGCCGCAGCGCACATGGAACCGACCGTCAAGTTCGAACTCGACCAGGGTGTCGCCTGGATCACGCTCAATCGCCCGGACGCTGCCAATACCCTCAACCTGCAGTTCGGCCGCGACCTGAACGACGCGGCGACGCGCTGTCGCGGCGAACGCAGCGTGCGCGCCGTGGTCATCACCGGCGCGGGCAAGCCCTTCAGCTTCGGTGGCGACCTCGGCGCGATGATGATGAACGAGGACCGCGCGATCCATGCGTACCTGCGCGAGCTGACGGTGGACCTGCACTCGGCCATCACGACCTTCACCCGCCTGCAGGCGCCGGTGATCGCCGCGGTCAACGGCACGGCCGCGGGTGCGGGCGTCGGGCTGGTGGCCATGGCGGACCTGGCCATCGCGGCCGAGAGCGCCAAGTTCTCGCTGGCCTATACCGCCGTCGGGCTCACGCCGGATGGCAGTACGTCCTATTTCCTGCCGCGTCTCGTCGGCGGCAAGCGGGCGATGGAACTGGTACTGACCAACCGCACGCTGACGGCGGCGGAGGCGCTGGACTGGGGCCTGGTGAACCGCGTGGTGGGGGACGCCGAGGTCGCGGCCGAGGCACGCAAGCTGGCCGAGCGGCTGGCGGCCGGGCCGCTCGGCGCCTTCGGCCATGCCAAGCGGCTCCTGCGCAGCCAGGCGTCGCTCGAGCATCAGCTGGAGGACGAGAGCCGGACCATCGCCGAACAGGCCGTCACCGCCGAGGCCCGCGAGGGCATCGGCGCGTTCCTCGCCAAGCGCAAGCCGTCGTTTCCCCGCTGATCAGCGCTTCTGGGCCTGGCGCGCGACCGCTTCGGCGGCGGCCCTGATCGCCTCGGGGTCGCCGAGGAAGCGCCGTGGGGCCGCCGGTCGCAACCCGTCATTGAGTTCGTAGAGGATCGGCACGCCGGTCGGAATGTTGAACTCGACGATCTCGGCGTCGCCCATCCCGTCGAGCATCTTCACCAGCGCCCGCAGGCTGTTGCCGTGGGCGACGATCAGCACGTCGCGTCCGGCCGCGAGCTCGGGCGCGATCCGGCGTTCCCAGTACGGCAGCACCCGCGCCAGCGTGTCCTTGAGCGACTCGGTCGCGGGCAGCGACGACGCGTCGACCGTCGCGTAGCGCTGGTCGAACCTGGGGTGGCGTGGATCGTCGTCGGCGAGGGCCGGCGGCGGGATGTCATAGCTGCGGCGCCAGATCTTCACCTGTTCCTCGCCGTGCGCCGCCACGGTCGCGGCCTTGTCCAGTCCCTGCAGCGCGCCATAGTGGCGCTCGTTCAGACGCCAGCTGCGCTCCACGGGAATCCACATCCGGTCCATCTGGTCGAGGACGATCCACAGCGTGCGGATCGCGCGCTTCAGCACCGAGGTGAAGGCGATGTCGAACTCGAAGCCCTCGGCCTTGAGCAGTCGGCCGGCGGCGATCGCCTCCTCGGTGCCCTGCGGGGTCAGGTCGACGTCGGTCCAACCCGTGAAAAGGTTCTCCAGGTTCCACGTGCTCTGGCCATGACGGACCATCACTAGCTTGCCGGGCACTTTGTGGTCTCCCCTGATCTGGAGGGCGCTTTATAGCACAGCGGGTCCGGGTCGCCGTCCGTGTGAATCGAGCCCCTGCTCGCAGCGATGCCGGCGCGCGGCAAGCGTGGCGGCGAGTACGCGGTGGCCCGCCGCTGCTGCGTGCCGGTCGGCGGGCGGATGGTACAGGTGCCAGGCAAGGCCGGCGGCGACCAGGCTGCGGCGCCGGACGCCGGCGTGACCGAGCCGGGCACACAGTTCCTTGTCCTCCGGGCCCCAGCCGGTGATCGATTCGTCCCAGCCATTGACGCGCTCGAGGCCGGCGCGCCAGAAGCCCTGGTTGCAACCCTTGACGGCGACCAGGCCGTTGCCGACCCGGTGGAGCGCGGTCGCGAGCCCTGGACGGCGCCGCGCCAGCGGGCGATGGCGCAGGTCGGTGTCTGCGGGTCGCGGCACGAAGCACCCCGGCTCCTGCTCGAGCGCCCGCGCAGTGGCAGCGGGTCCGAGGGGGAGGCGGCAACCCTGCACCCAGGAGCCTGGCCGCGCGTGGCGCAGATGATCCTCGATGAAGTGGCGGTCGAGCAGCATGTCGCCGTCGATCACCAGCACGTACTCGGTGTCCAGGTGCGACACCGCCAGGTTGCGCGCGCGGCACAGCCGCCAGCCGGCATCATCCTGCCGTGCGTGATGGACCGGCAGGCCCGCGCGTTCGGCCACGGCCGCCACGACGCCCGCGGTCTCCGGCCCGGAGCCGTCGTCGGCGACGACGACCTGGTCGGGCAGCCGCGACTGGGCGAGGACCGAGTGCAGCACGCGCACGAGCGCAGGCGGACGCTCGTAGGTCGTCACGACCAGGCCGACCCGCAAGGGTCAGCCTGCCGCGAGTCGACGGATGGCCTGCAGGGCGACCGACAGCGTCGGGAAGTCCGGCGTGCCGCTGGTGCGCATCTCGTGCACCGTGCGGCGCACGGTCTCCGCCTCGCGGGCGCGCGCCTCGAGCCAGGATTCCACGGCCCGCGCGGGCTCGGTCTTGCCGTCGGTGGCCAGGACATGGGCCGCGAGGCGTCGCTGCAGCGCGTAGGCCTGTTCGCGCAGCGTGCCTCGCGCGATCGCCTGCCAGTGGCCGTCCACGGCCAGCCGGTCGATGCCGCTGCGCAGCCAGTCGAGGCCGGTGGCGGCGCCCACACCGAAGTACACGTGCGCGGCACGGGTCACGGCGGCACTGCGGTCACCCGCGACGTCGACGATGTCGACCGCCGACTGGGCCGCACCGAGGCTGGCAATGCGCCGCGCCAGCGGATGCGGGGCGCCCCCGCCCTCGAGCCGGGCGAGTTCGCCGCCATAGCGCTCCGCTTCGAGCCCGGTCAGCATCGGCGGCAGTTCCGCCAGCAACTGCTTCACGCCCGGCCGGAAACGCGACACGGCACGCTCGATGTCGAGGTTGTCGCGCAGCGTCGACAGCGCCCAGTAGGTCAGGTAGCGCAGCAGGCGGCTGGTGCTGTACATCATCTCGACCTGCAAGGCCGCCGGCACGCGGCTGTCGAGCCGCTCGATGTCGGCCCACAGGTCTCGCATGTCGGTGATCTCGCGCGCGATGGTGTAGGCGCGCGCGATGCGGCCGAGGTCGGCGCCCGTGTCCTGCTGGGCGCGCAGGGCGAACACCGGGCCCATCCGGTTCACCATGCTGTTGGTCGTGGCGGTGACGATGATCTCGCGCCGCAGCGGGTGGCGGCTGATGTCGCGGGCGTAGCGGCGCTGCATCGGCGCCGGGAAGTAGCGCACCACTTCGCGTTTCAGGAACGGGTCCTCCGGAACGTCGGACTCGATCAGCCGGTCGTACAGCCATAGCTTCGAGTAGGACAGGACCATCGCCAGCTCCGGCCGGCTGAGGCCGCGCCCCTGTCGCCGCCGCTCGGCGAGCTCGTCGTCCGTCGGCAGCGCCTCGAGCGCGCGGTCGAGGCTGCCGAGGCGTTCGAGCGAGCGGATGACATGGGCATGCTCCGACAACCGCTCCGCCGCGTGGGCCTCGGTGATCGAGATCGCCTGCGCCTGCAGGTAGTTGCCGCGAAGCACCAGTGCCGCGACCTCCTCGGTCATGCGCAACAGCAGCCGGTCGCGGTCGGCACGACGCAGGCTGCCACGGCGCATTGCCGCATTGAGCAGGATCTTGATGTTGACCTCGACGTCCGAGCAGTTCACGCCGCCCGAGTTGTCGATGAAGTCGGTGTTGAGCCTGCCGCCTGCCAGCGCGTACTCGATCCGGCCGCGCTGTGTGAGTCCCAGGTTGCCGCCCTCGCCGACGACGCGGCAGCGAAGCTCGCGGCCGTTGACGCGCACGCCGTCGTTGGCGCGATCGCCTGCCTCGGCGTTGCTCTCGTCGCTGGCCTTGACGTAGGTGCCGATGCCGCCGTTCCACAACAGGTCGACCTGCATGCGCAGGATGGCACGGACGATGTCGCGCGGCGCGGCGGCCGGCGTGTCGATGCCGAGCATGCGCCGCGCCTCGGCCGACAGCGGTATCGTCTTCGCGCTGCGCGCGAAGACGCCGCCGCCACGCGAGATCAGCTTGCGGTCATAGTCCTCCCAGGTCGAGCGGGGCAGCGCGAACAGCCTCGCGCGCTCGGCGTGGCTGGCGGCCGCGTCGGGATCCGGGTCGAGGAAGATGTGCTGGTGGTTGAACGCGGCGAGCAGGCGGATGTGCTTCGACAGCAACATGGCGTTGCCGAAGACGTCGCCGGACATGTCGCCGATGCCGACCGCGGTGAAGTCCTCGGCCTGGATGTCGAGGCCGAGCTCGCGGAAGTGGCGCTTCACGCACTCCCAGCCGCCGCGCGCGGTGATGCCCATCTTCTTGTGGTCGTAGCCGGCGGAGCCACCGGACGCGAAGGCGTCGCCGAGCCAGAACCCGTACTCCGCCGCGATGGCGTTGGCGACGTCGGAGAAGCTCGCCGTGCCCTTGTCGGCCGCGACCACCAAGTATGGATCATCCGCGTCCGCGCGCACGACGCGCGGCGGCGGGACGACCTTGCCGTCCACGAGGTTGTCGGTGAGATCGAGCAGCGAGCGGATGAACAGCCGGTAGCACTCGGTGCCCTCGCGCAGCATCTCGTCACGCGCCTCGGGCAGGCGGCGTGGCACGAAGCCGCCCTTGGAGCCGACCGGCACGATCACCGAGTTCTTGACGTTCTGCGCCTTCATCAGGCCGAGTACCTCGGTGCGGAAGTCCTCGCGCCGGTCCGACCAGCGCAGCCCGCCCCGGGCGACCTTGCCCATGCGCAGGTGCACGCCCTCGATCCGCGGCGAGTGCATGAAGATCTCGAACATCGGTCGCGGCAGTGGCGTCTCGGCAATGGCCCGCGGGTTCAGCTTCAGCGCCAGGTATTGGGCCGGCCGGCCGTCCGGGCCGACCTGGAAGTAAGTGGTGCGCAAAGTGCCGAGAATGGCCGTTCGGAAGGCGCGTACGATGCGGTCGTCGTCGACGCGGGCGATGCCGGCCAGGAGCTCGTCGAGCGCCTTGCGGTGCTTCGCCTCGGCCGTGGCCCGTGCGCGCGCGCTGATGGCGGGGTCGAATCGCGCCAGGAACAGCCTCAGCAGGTGTCGCGCCGTCTCCGGATTGGAGGCGAGCGCTTCCTCCATGTAGGCCTGCGACAGCGGCAGTCCCAGTTGCACGAACCAGCGGGCATAGGTGCGCAGCACGACCACCTCGCGCCATTCGAGGTCGGCGGCGAGCACCAGGCGGTTGAAGCCGTCGTTGTCCGCGTGGCCGAGCCAGACCTGGGCGAAGGTATCGCGGAAACGCGGGCCGTCGCTGGCGAGGTCGATGCTGACGCCGCGCGGATGCTCGAGTTCGAAATCCTGTATCCACCAGTGCCCGCCATCGACCTCGAGGTCATACGGCCGCTCGCTGATGAGCTTTAGCCCCAGGTTCTCGATGGTCGGCAGCACGTCCGAGATCGGGATCGGCTGGTCGCGCCGGTAGATCTTGAACTGCATCTTGTGCGCCGGCTGGCCGTCGGCGCGGTACAGGCTGATCACCAGGCCGGACGTCTCGGCGGACAGCGCCTCCAGGTAGTCGACGTCCGCGACCGCCGCCTCCGGCGTCATGTCCTCCTGGTAGGCGGCCGGGAAGGCCTGCGCAAAGCGGCGGAAGATGGCGGCCGCCCGCGACTCGTCGTGGCGCGCGGTGAGCGCCTGCTGGAAGCGGTCGGCCCAGGTGCGTACGGCCTGCTCGATGCGCCGCTCCAGCGCCTTCAGGTCGACGCGCCGTGGCTCGTCCGGGTTGGTGCGGACCAGCAAGTGGACGCGCGCCAGCACGGACTCGGACAGCTGCACCTGCGACTCGATGGTGATCCCGCCCATGGCTTCCTGCACCAGCGACTCGATGCGCAGCCGCACCTGCGTGTCGTAGCGGTCGCGCGGCACGTACAGCAGGCAGGAGTAGAAGCGGCGGAAGGCGTCACGACGCGCGAACAGGCGCACCTGGGCGCGCTCATAGAGGTTCACGATGCCGCGCACGGTGTCGACCAGCTCGGCGATGGACGCCTGGAAGAGCTCGTCGCGCGGGTACACGTCGAGGACGTGCATCACCGCCTTGCCGTCGTGGCTGGCCGGGGACAGCCCGAAGTGCGCCACCACGCGCTGCACCTTGTGGCGCAGGACCGGGATCTCGCGTGGACTGCGGCTGTAGGCGGAGGAAGTCCACAGGCCGATGAAGCGCCGCTCGCCGGTCACCCTGCCGCGGGAATCGAAGGTCTTCACGCCGACGTAGTCAAGGTGGGTGGCGCGGTGCACCGTCGACAGCGAGTTGGCCTTGGTGATGATGAGCAGGTCGGCCGGCGAACGGGCGAACTTGCGGATCTCGCCGGTCAGCACCGCCGAGCGCCGGCCGTCCTTGCCGCCGCGGCCGGCCCGCAGCAGGCCGAGGCCGGTCTGCGGCATCGGCTCGAGGCGGTCCTGGCTGCGACCCCGCCTCAAGCGGTACTGGCGGTAGCCGAGGAAGGTGAAGTGATTGTCCTCCATCCACTCGAGCAGCGCCCTGGCCTCCTCGACGTCGCCGCCCGGCACCGGTGGCGGCGAACGCTCCAGTTCGGACGCGATCTCGCGCGCACGGCGGCGCATCGCCATCCAGTCGCCGGTGGCGCGGCGCACGTCCCCCAGCACCTCGAGCATGCGCGTGCGCAGCGCGGCAAGGCGCGTCGCGTCGGTCTCGCGATCGACCTCGAACAGCTGCCACGACTCGTTCTGCAGGCCGGTCGTGCCTTCCTCGCGTATGGCACGCAGGCGGCCGCGCCCGTCGCGGTCGACCGCGAGCACGGGGTGGGCGATGAACCGCACCGTCATCGCGGACTGCGTGCAGACCATGGTCAGCGAGTCGAGCAGGAAGGGCATGTCCTCCACCGCGACCAGGATCAGGGTGCGCGGCGAGGTGAAGCCGTCGCGCGCCGGGTCGGGATTGAAGACCTGCACGATCGCGCTGCCGGGCTTGCGCACCGAGGCGAACTCGAGGTGCGCCAGGGCGCCGCGCGCCAGGTCTTCCGGCGGCCTGGCGGCGAGCTCTTCCTCGGCGACGCCGTGGAAGTAGGCACGTATGAAGGCGTCCTGGTAGGCGGGGGCCCGCTTGCCGGCGATCCTGGCCGCCCGCGCGACGATACCCTCGATCAGCGTGAGCCGGGCTGCCGGAATGTTGCCTGACATGAGTTCCCCCTCAGGACTGCGTCGGGATTATACGTGTCGGACATGCAAGGGCGTGCGACGGTCTCCGGCCGCGCGATCAGCCGGCGGCGGTGGCACGCAGCTCGGCGGCACGCTCTGCCAGCTTGGCGAGTGCCAGGTCGAGAGCCCGGGCCTCCTCGGCATCGAGCGCCGCGAGGAGGCGGCGCTCGTACTCGAGTGCCCAGGGCGCGATCTCCGCGTAGACCGCATTGCCGGCCGCCGACAGTTCCAGCACCGAGCGGCGGCGGTCGCCGCGCGAGGCCCGCCGGCGCAGGCGTCGCGAGCGGGCAAGGCGCGCGACCGCGCGACTGACCGCGACCTTGTCCATGCCGGTGCGGGCGCCGACCTCGGCCGCCGACAGGCCCGGGCTCGCGGCCAGTACCGCGAGCACCCGCCATTCCGGGATGCTGAGGTCATGGCGCTCGGCGTAGGCCGCGGCGATCGACGCCGACACGGTGTTGGTCAGGACCGACAGGCGGTAGGGCAGGAAGCGGTCGAGTTCGAGCCGGGTGGCGGGCGGCGGCGTGGCTGGCACCGGGGCGTTCCTTGCGGCGGCGGGCCGCGACGTGGATATAATGGTTGCAATTGTAACTAATTCGCCGCCAGGCGGTGAATGCGGCGGAGGAACTGCCATGGCCGACCTGTTCGACAACCCGATGAACACCGACGGCTTCGAGTTCGTGGAGTACACCGCGCCGGACCCGGAACTGCTGCGTTCGCTGTTCGAGCGCATGGGATTCCCGGTCACGGCCCGGCACCGGCGCAAGAACGTCACCCTGCATCGCCAGGGCGACATCAACTTCATCATCAATGCCGAGCCGGCGGGTTTCGGCCAGCAGTTTGCCGCGGCGCACGGCCCGTCGGCCTGCGCCATGGCCTTCCGCGTGAAGGACGCCGCGCGCGCGTGGCAGCGCGCCCTCGATCTCGGCGCCGAGCCCGGTCCCGACACCGCCGGTCCGATGGAACTCAACATCCCGAGCATCCGCGGCATCGGCGGCAGCCTCATCTATCTCGTCGACCGCTACGGGGAACACACGATCTACGACGTCGACTTCGTGCGCGTCGGGCCACCGGCGGGCGTGCGGCCCGCGGGACTGACGCTCATCGACCACCTGACCCACAACGTGCAGCGCGGCAACATGGACGTCTGGGCCGGCTTCTATGAGCGGCTGTTCAACTTCCGCGAAATCCGCTATTTCGACATCGAGGGCAAGAAGACGGGGCTGTTCAGCCGCGCGCTGACGAGCCCCTGCGGCAAGATCCGCATCCCGATCAACGAGTCCCAGGACGACAAGAGCCAGATCGAGGAATACCTGCGCGAGTACCGCGGCGAGGGCATCCAGCACATCGCGCTCGCGACCGACGACATCTACGCCAGCGTGGACGCACTGCGCGCCAATGGCGTGCAGTTCCAGGACACGCCCGACACCTACTACGAAGGCGTCGATGCGCGTGTCGCCGGTCACGCCGAGGACCTCGGCGAACTGAGCCGGCGCCGGGTCCTGATCGATGGCTCCGCCAGCGACGGCATCCTGCTGCAGATCTTCACCCAGAACGTGATCGGCCCGATCTTCTTCGAGATCATCCAGCGCAAGGGCAACGAGGGATTCGGCGAGGGCAACTTCAAGGCGTTGTTCGAGTCGATCGAGCTGGATCAGGAGCGGCGCGGGGTGATTTGAGGCCGTGATCCGTGAGCCGTGAGCCGTGAGCCGGAAGAGGCTGGCGGATGGTGACTAGCGGATAGCGGATAGTAAGAGCCGCGCCCTCAGCCGATCCGCCAACCTGGCTTGTCTATCCGCTATTCACCATCCGCTATCCGCGCGATTCTTACGGCTCACGGCTCACGGCTCACGGCTCACGGCTCACAGCTCACGGCTCACGGCCTATGCGCCCGCTCCAGATACCCATGCGTCTGCATCTCCGCCAGCCGGCTCGCGGTGCGCTGGAACTCGAAGGCGAGGCGCTGGCCGTGGTACAGGTCGGCGGGCGGGCCCTCTGCCGAGACCACCAGCTTGACGCCACGGTCGTAGAGCTCGTCGACGAGGGCGATGAACCGTCGCGCCTCGTCGTCGCGCGTCGGGTCGAAGCGTGGAACACCTGAGAGCACGACGGTGTGGAAGCCCCGCGCGATCTCGATGTAGTCCGAAGTCGAGCGCGGACCGCTGCAAAGTGCCGCGAAGTCGAACCAGATGACGTCGTGGGTGCGGCTCCTGACGGGGATCGACCGCCCGTCGATCTCGATGCTGCCGGCCTCTCCGCCGCGCCCGGCGATCGCCTCGAAACGCTGTGCGAGCAGCACGTCCGCGTCGTAGGTGCGGGTGCTGACATACAGCGGCGCGCGTTCGAGCTGGCGCAGGCGGTAGTCGCGTCCGGCGTCGACGTTGACGACCTCGGTGTGGCGCTCGATGAGCGCGATCGCCGGCAGGAATCGCTGTCGCTGCAGCCCGCCCGGGTACAGCCCGTCCGGCGGGGTGTTGGAGGTGAACACCAGCGTGACGCCGCGCGTGACCAGGGCCTCGAACAGCCCGGCCAGGATCATCGCGTCGGCGATGTCGCTGACGTGGAGCTCGTCGAAGCACACCACCCGGCCGGCGGCCGCGACGTCGGTCGCGATCTGGCCGAGCGGATCCGTCCGGTCGCGCAGGGCATTGAGCCGCGCGTGCACGTCGTGCATGAAGCGGTGGAAGTGCGTGCGCTGCGCAGGCACCCCGGCCGTGGCATGGAACAGGTCCATGAGGAAGGTCTTGCCGCGGCCGACGCCGCCCCACAGGTAGACGCCCGTGACCGCGGGACGGGCCGGCGCGTGGCCGAGGCGGGCGCACAGGCGGGGCAGCAGCGCCCGGTCCCGCCGGGCCGCGCGCGCGAGGCGCTGGCGCAGCGCCTCCAGCCGCTCGACGGCGTGCTGCTGCGACGCATCCGGCTCGTAGCCGTGGCGCGCGAGCTCCGCGGCATAGAGCGCCGGCAGTGCGGGGCCTTGCCCGGACGCGGTCAGCTTGCGAGCTCCGGGCGGTCGCGGAAGTGCTCGAGCGCCCGCGGGTTGGCCAGCGCATCGGTATTGGCGACGGGCCGGCCGTGGACGACCTCGCGCACGGCGAGTTCCACCACCTTGCCGCTGATGGTGCGAGGCACCTCCGGCACCTGCACGATGCGCGCCGGGACGTGGCGCGGCGTGGTGTTGCTGCGGATCTGCTCACGAATCCTGCGTTGCAGTGCCTCGTCGAGCACCAGCCCCTCGCGCAGGCGCACGAACAGCACGACGCGCACGTCACGGTCCCATTCCTGGCCGATGACGACACTCTCGAGTACCTCGTCGAGCTGCTCGACCTGGCGGTAGATCTCCGCCGTGCCGATGCGTACGCCCCCGGGGTTCAGGACGGCATCGGAGCGGCCGAGGATCACCAGCCCGCCGTGGCGGGTCACGAGCGCGTAGTCGCCGTGGTGCCACACGCCCGGGAAGCGCTCGAAGTAGGCCGCCCGGTAGCGGGAACCGTCGGGGTCGTTCCAGAAGCCGATCGGCATGCTGGGAAACGGTGCGGTGCAGACGAGTTCGCCACGTTCGCCGACGATGCTCTCGCCCTGGTCGTTCCACACCTCGACCCGCATGCCGAGGCCAAGACACTGCAACTCGCCGCGATACACCGGGAGCAGCGGATTGCCGAGCGCGAAGCACGACACGATGTCGGTTCCACCGGAGATCGAGGCGAGCTGCACGTCCGCGCCGATCGCCTCGCGCACGAAGTCGTACTGCTCGGGCGCGAGCGGTGAACCGGTCGACAGGACGCTGCGCAGGCGATCGAGACTGCCGGCATCGCGTGGCTTGTAGTCGCTCTTCTCCAGTGCGGCGAGGTACTTGGGACTGGTGCCGAATATCGTCACGCCCTCGTCCACGGCCATGCGCCACAGCACGCCCGGGTCGGGGTGGAACGGCGAGCCGTCGTACAGCACCAGGGTGGCGCCGGAGGCGAGCCCGCTCGCCAGCCAGTTCCACATCATCCAGCCGCAGGTGGTGAAGAAGAACAGCCGGTCCTCAGGCTTCAGGTCGACATGCAGCTGGTGTTCCTTCAGGTGCTGCAGCAGCGTGCCGCCGGCGCCGTGCACGATGCACTTCGGCGTGCCGGTGGTCCCCGACGAGTACAGGATGTAGAGCGGATGGTCGAATGGCAGCCGCTCGAACTGCAGCGATGCCCCGGCGTCGCCGAAGTCGCCGAAAAGGACCGCCTGCGGCAGCGGGCCGGGCCCGGGCTCCGACTGGGCGTAGGGCACCAGCACGACCTGCTCGATGTCCGCCAGCTTCTCCAGCACGGCGGCGATCCGCGGCCGCGAGTCGATCGTCTTGCCGGCATAGAAGTAGCCATCGGTCGTGAACAGCACCTTGGGGGCGATCTGGCCGAAACGGTCGAGCACGCCGGACACGCCGAAGTCGGGCGAGCAGGATGACCAGGTGGCGCCGACGCTCGCGGTGGCCAGCATGGCGATGATGGTCTCGGGCAGGTTGGGCATGAATGCCGCCACCCGGTCGCCGGGGCCGACGCCGGCTTGCCTGAGTCCGGCGGCGATGCGCGCGACCTCCGCGCGCAGGTCGTCGCGGGACAGCTCGCGGCGCGTGCCGCGCTCATCGACGAACACCAGCGCGGGGCCGCCGCCGGCGTGGCGCAGCAGGTTCTCGGCGAAGTTGAGCCTGGAACACTCGAACCACCTGGCCCCGGGCATGCTGCCGCCGTTGGCGAGCACCGGACCGGCGCACTCGCCGACAACTCCGGTGAACTCCCAGACCGCACCCCAGAAATCCGTGGGATGGTCCACCGACCATTGCCACAGGGCAGCGTAATCGCCGCCCGCCCAGCCGTGCCGGCCGGCATGCGCGAAGAAGCGCGTCAGGTTGGCATCCGCGATCCGCAGCGGCGAAGGAGTCCAGACCGGTGCGTCGTCAGCCACGAAAAGCGATCCTGCTCTGCCGGGTGGACGTCGATCCGTTCACCGGGGTGACTGCAGCTGCGCGTCGCGCAGTTGTGGCAGCGCCTTCACCGGCTCCGCCACCTGGTCGAGGTCACCGACCACGACCACGGCCATGCGCTCGGGGTCGATCCAGCGACGCGCCATCTCGCTCACCTGTTCCGGTGTCACCGCGTAGACGTTGGCGACCCAGCTCGTCAGGTACTCGTCCGGCAGCCCGTGCAGGTCCATGAACGCGAGTTGGCCGAGCATGCCGTCGGGGGAGGAGTTGCTGACCACGAACAGTCCGGCGCGGTAGTTCTTGATCGCCTGCAGCTCCTCCGCCGGCGGCGGCTCCTGCTGGAGCCGTGCAATTTCCTTGTAGATCTCCGTCAACGAATCGGCCGTGTGCTCCGTGGTCACGTCGGCCGACAGGGTCCACAGGGCCGACTGGCGCCGCGCCACCAGCGACGACTGCGGCGAGTAGGTGTAGCCCTTGTCCTCGCGCAGGTTCGCGGTGATGCGCGAGGCGAACGCGCCCCCGAGCAGCGTGTTCATCACGGTGAACGGGAAATAATCCTGTGCCGCCGGCCCGGGTGCCGCGACCGCCATGCGCAGCGACGACTGCGGCGCGTCGGGGCGCTCGACCAGCGCGAGCGCGAGGCGCCCGCTGACCTCGGGCCGGATCTCCGATGGCGCCGTTCCCGCGGCCCAGTCGCCGAACGCGGCACGTAGCGCCGCCTCGAGCGCGATGCGGTCGTAGCGGCCGGCGACGTAGACGTGGGTGCGCGCCGCGCCGAAGTTGTCGGCGTAGAAGCGCCGTACGTCCTCGATGTCGTAGCCGGCGAGCTGGCCCGGGTCGGGCAGCGTGCGGCCGAAGGGATGCTCGCCGTAGACCATGCGCGCCAGCTGCTGGCTGGCGAGCGACGCGGGGCTCGACAATGCGACGCTCAGGCTGCGATCGAAGTTGGCCTTGATTCTCGGCAGCTCCGCCTCCGGCAGCAGCGGATTCCTGAGCACGTCGGCCACCAGCGCGGCGGCATCTGCCGCGAACTCGGATAGCACCGAGATCCCGACCGTGGTCTGCTCGGCACCGGCCCCCACGCCCAGGTTGCCGCCCATGCGCGCCGCGGCGAGCGCAAGTTCGCTCGCCGATCGCGTGGTCGTGCCCTCCTTGAGCATCTCCACGGCGACGTCGGCGAGCCAGGTCTGCTCGCCCTCGTCGATATTCCCGGTACGCACGACCGCGAGCACCGTCACCTGCGGCACCGTGCCGTAGTCGAGGAAGGTCATGGCCAGGCCGTTGTCGAGGCGCAGCGTTTCCTTGGTCGGCAACGTGAAGTCGCGCGGAACACCCGGCGCAGGGGGCGCCTCGACTGCGGCCGCAGGCAGGATCGAGCTCGCGGCCAGGGCCAGCACGATGGCGATTCGACGCGGCATCACTCGCCTCCTTCCGCCGGAGCGGACTCGAGCCTGAGGACGGTACGGTTGGTCGCGCGCAGGTAATCGCGTGCGACCTGCATTACGAGCTCCGGCGTGACCGCGCGGAACTGCTCCTCGATGTCGTTGATGCGGGCCGGATCGTCGTCGAACAGGGCGAACGAGGCAAGCAGGTCGACCAGGCCGAAACGCGTGCTGCTGCCGACGATGTCGTAGACCCCGGCACGGATCTTGGTCAGCGCGCGGGCCATCTCGTCCGCGCTCGGTGGCTCGCTCTGCAGCCGCGCAATGGCCGCATCGACGTCGGCGACGATCGCCTCGGGATCGACGCCGCTGTCGTGCACCAGCGACAGGATCCACAGCATGGGACCGTCGTAGTTGAACATGTTGCCGAGCAGGTTGATGCCGCCGCTGACGGACGAGCTGTACCCGCGCTCCTGGACCAGGCGCTGCCACAGCACGCTGTCCTCGCCCTGCAGCAGGATCTGGTCGAGGATGCCGAAGGCGTAGTGCTCGGGCGTGCCGCGCGGCGGAACGTGCCAGGCCAGCGCCAGCGCCGGCCGCGGCGCCAGGGCGTCGACATACGAGTGGCGTTTCTCCGCCAGTTGCTTCGGCTCGCTGATGTCCGGCCGGTCCGGCCGCGACCGGCTCTCGATCCCGGCGAAATAGCGCTCGATCCAGGCGCGGGTGACGGCGGGGTCGAAATCGCCGGCGACGACCAGCACCGCGTTGTTCGGGGTGTAGTACGCGTCGAAGAATGCCTGCACGTCCTCGAGCGTGGCGGCGTCGAGGTCGGCGAGGTCGCCGTAGAAGTTGTGGGCGTTGTACCAGTTCTCGTTGGCGTACTGCGGCATGCTGAGCCATGGGAAGCCGCCGTAGGGCCGGTTCAACACGTTCACCTTGACCTCGTTCTTGACCACGCCCTGCTGGTTGACGAGATTGTCCTGGGTGATCGCGAGCCCCTTCATGCGATCCGCCTCGGCCCAAAGGATGGTCTCGAGCGTATGGGCCGGCACGACCTGGAAGTAGTTGGTGTAGTCGAAGCGGGTCGAGCCGTTGAGCAGCCCGCCGTTGCCCTGCACCAGGCGGATGAACTCCATCTTGCCGAGGTTCTCCGAGCCCTGGAACATCATGTGCTCGAACAGGTGCGCGAAGCCCGTACGATTGCGCGGCTCGATGCGCAGGCCGATGTGGTAGTACACCCCGACGGTGACGGTCGGCGCGGAAGCGTCCGGCGACAGCACGACCTTGAGTCCGTTGTCGAGGCGGTAGTAGTCGACCGGGACCTGGATGGCCGGCGGGCTGGCGGCGGCCGGTGCCGTGGGAGGCAGGTCCGGCGCCGTGGGCACAGTGCTGCACGCGGCCAGCAGGCTGGCGAGCAGGGCCGCCGCGGGCAGGTGTTTCGGGCGGGTCATGCGCAACCTCGTGGTTCGTCGACGTCGGACCCGCGATTATACGGGAGGCGGCCGGCGCGGCCGCCCGCGGACTACTTCGGCTGCATGCGGATGGCGCCGTCGAGGCGGATCGTCGAGCCGTTCAGCATCGGGTTCGCCACGATCGCCGCGACCATGTCGGCGAACTCGTCGGGCCGGCCGAGCCGCGAGGGAAACGGCACCTGGGCGCCGAGCGAGGCCTGCACGTCGTCGGGCAGGCCCGCGAGCATGGGCGTCGCAAAGATGCCGGGGGCGACCGCCATCACGCGGATGCCGAGCCGCGCGAGCTCACGCGCCATCGGCAGCACCATCCCGATCACCGCCGCCTTGGAAGCGGCATAGGCGACCTGGCCGATCTGTCCTTCGTAGGCGGCAACCGACGCCGTGTGCACGATCAGTCCGCGCTCGCCGCCGGCGTCCGGCGTGTTGTGCTGCATGACGGCGGCCGCAGCCCGTCCGAGGTTGAAGGTGCCGACCACGTTGATCGACACGACCCGGGCGAAGACCTGCGAGTCGAGCGGCCCGTCGCGGCCGAGCAGCCGGCCCGGCGTGGCAACGCCCGCGCAGGCTACCGCGAGGTCGAGGCCGCCCATGCGCTGGGCGCCGCGGCGCACTGCGGCTTCGACGGCGTCCGCGTCGGTCACGTCACAGGCGGCGTGCCCGGCGCGCTCGCCGAGGTCCCGGGCCGCGGCCGCGACGGCCTCGGCATTGACGTCGATGAGCGTTGCCTGGCCACCTGCGGCCACGACGCGTCGCGCCACGGCGAGACCGAGTCCAGATGCCGCGCCGGTGATCACCGCGCGGGTGCTGCCAAGTTCCATCGCCTGCCTCCCGCGGCCCGAAGCCGCCTGCTGCTAGAGCCTGAGCCCGCCGTCGACGTCGACGGTGCGCCCGGTGAAGAAGTCATTCTCGACGATGAACACCGCCGTCTGGGCGATTTCCTCCGGCTGGCCGAGCCGCTTCAACGGGACCGGCGCCGTGACTTTCTCCAGCACCTCCGGCTTCATCGCGGCGAGGATCTCGGTCGCGCAGAAGCCCGGCGCGATGGCCCCGGCGCGGATGCCGAAGCGGGCGAGTTCCTTGGCCCATACCACCGTCATCGAGGCGACACCGGCCTTGGCCGCCGAGTAGTTGGTCTGGCCGAGGTTGCCGTCGCGCGAGATCGACGAGATGTTGATGATCACGCCGCCGTTGCCGAGCTTGATCATGCGTTCGGCGGCCTCCCGGCCGCACAGGAACACGCCGGTGAGGTTCACCGCGATGACCGCATTCCACTGCTCCAGCGACATCTTCGAGACGACGGCGCCGTCCTTGACCTTCACCAGCAGCCCGTCCTTGGTGATGCCGGCGTTGTTGACCATCACGTCGAGCCGGCCGAAGTCGCGCACCACGCCGTCGAGGGCGGCGGCGATGTTGTCCTCGTGCGTGACGTTTGTGACATAAGTCCCGGCGCGCACGCCTTCCGCCTCGACCATGCGCCGTGTCTCGGCGAGGTCGGCTTCGTTCAGGTCGAGCAGGGCGACGTGGCCACCCCGACGCGCGAAGGCGAGCGCCGTCGCGCGCCCGAGACCGCGACCGCCACCGGTGATCGCGACGACCTTGTCCTTGATTTGCATGCGGTGAAACCCCTGTTCTGCCGTCGGTTCCGGGCCCGACGCGCGGATCCGCCGCCACGGTCGGGGGGCGACCTTCCTGGTGGGCCCGGGTCGGGGCCGGGTTGTTGCAGTTGCGAAACGAACTGCTTCCAAGCCAGCTGCCGCAGGACGTTAGCGCGTATTGCGCTGCAAAACAATGGTGGCCGGCGCAGCCCCGATCCTGTTCAGGCCGCCTCGATCTCGCACAGAGTCGTTTCCGCCTCGATCAGGTCGCCGACCGCGACGCAAACGCTCCTGACCCGGCCGGGGCGGCCGGCGCGCACGGTGTGCTGCATCTTCATGCCCTCGACGACGGCGAGCGCCGCCCCCGCCGCGACGACCTGGCCTTCCACGACGTGCACGGCGACGACGCGCCCCGGCAACGGCGAGGCCGGATGCGTGTCGGCGTCGTCCGCAATGGTGGCGTATGGCCAGGCATGCACGCGGCGCACCTCGTGGGTGACGTCACCCTCCGTCACGACCATGCGCTCGTCGTGGGCGACGAGCGTGACCTCGACCGTACCGGCGGGACCGTCGACGGCGCGCAGGTCGTGCTCGCCGCGTTCGACCCGGCCCGCCAGGCTTGCACCCGCGTGCTCCACCTCGACACGTCCCTGGTGGCGGCGCGCCCGCAGCCGCGCGAAGGCCGGCGTCTCGATCCCGAAAGTGAAGGTGCCGAGCCCCGCCGCCTGCCAGGCATCTCCCTGCGCCCACGGCGAGGCCGACCGGCCGCGCGCCATGCCGGCGAGCACGTGGTCGGCGATGGCGAGCAGGGCCGCGGCGCCCGGTTCCTCCCCAGGAACGAGCAGCGCCTCGAGATGGCGGTCGACGTAGCCGGTGTCCATCGCCGCGGCAGCGAAATCCGGGTGCGCCGCGATGCGTCGGAGCAGCGACAGGTTCGACGCGGGCCCGAAGACGGCGGTACGTGCGAGCCCCGACTTCAGGCGCGCGATGGCGTCCGCACGGTCGCGGCCGCGCGCCACCAGCTTGGCGATCATCGGGTCGTAGTGCACCAGGACGTCGTCGCCGTCGTCGATGCCCCGGTCCACGCGCCAGCCGCCATCCTCCGCCGGGAACGCGAAGCGTTCGATGCGACCGGTTGCCGGCAGGAAGCCGCGTGACGGGTCCTCGCTGTAGACGCGCGCCTCGATGGCGTGCCCGGCCTGCGTGATGCGCTCCTGCGGCAGCGGCAGTGGCGCGCCGGCCGCCACGGCGAGTTGCCAGTCGACCAGGTCGAGACCGGTCACGGCCTCGGTCACGGGATGCTCGACCTGCAGCCGGGTGTTCATCTCGAGGAAGTAGTAGTCGCCTTCCGGCCCCACCACGAACTCGACCGTGCCGGCATTCACGTAGTCGACCGCGGCGGCCGCGCGCACTGCGTCGGCGGTCATCCGCTCGCGCAGCGCGGCGGTGAGGAACGGCGATGGCGACTCCTCGATGATCTTCTGGTAGCGGCGCTGGATCGAGCACTCGCGCTCGAACAGGTGCACGTGGGCGCCGCGCGTGTCGCCGAACACCTGCACCTCGACGTGCCGCGGCCGCTCGATGAAGCGTTCGAGCAGCACGCGCCCGTCGCCGAACGAGCTCTTCGCCTCGCTGCGTGCGGCGTCCACCGCCTCGGCGAGGCCGGAGGCTTCGCGCACCACGCGCATGCCCTTGCCACCGCCACCGGCCACCGCCTTGACCAGGAGCGGGAAGCCGATGCGTCGGGCTTCGCGCGCAAGCGTCGCATCACCCGCGTCCTCGCCGTGATAGCCAGGCACTACCGGCACGCCCGCCGCCGCCACCAGCGACTTGGCCTCGTGCTTGAGGCCCATGCGATGAATGGCCTCCGGCGTGGGGCCTATGAAGACGATGCCGGCTCGCGCGCAGGCCGCGGCGAAGCCGGCGTTTTCCGACAGGAAACCGTATCCCGGATGCACTGCGTCGGCGCGGGTCGCACGTGCGACGGCGAGGACGCGGTCGACGTCGAGGTAGGACTGCGACGCCGGAGCCGGGCCGACCGGGTGTGCCTCGTCGGCGAGGCGCACGTGCCGCGCGTGACGGTCCGCATCCGAGAACACCGCGATCGTGTGGATCCCGAGCCGCCGGCAGGTGGCGATGACGCGGCAGGCGATCTCGCCGCGGTTCGCGATCAGTACCCGCGTGAACACCTCACGGCCTCCACGACGGGGAGCGCTTGCCGAGGAAGGCGTCGAGCCCTTCGCGACCTTCCTCGCCCGCCCGCAGGCGCGCGATCCAGCGGGCGGTTTCTTCGGTCACGACGCGGTCGGTCGACTCTCCGCGGCCGGCGACGTAGCGGATGAGGCGCTTGGCATCGGCCTGTGCGCCCGGTGCGCCGTCGAGCAGCGCCGCGGCGACGCGTTCGACCGCGAGGTCGAGTTCCGTCGCCGGTACCGCGACATGCACGAGTCCCAGCCGCCCTGCGGTCGCCGCGTCGAAGCGCTCCGCGGTGAGGAAGTAGCGCCGGGCCTGTCGTTCGCCTATGGCGCGTACCACGTACGGCGAGATCATTGCCGGGACCAGGCCGAGGCGCACCTCGGTGAGGGCGAACGAGGCGGCCTCGGCCGCGACCGCGACATCGCAGCAGGCGATGAGCCCCAGGGCCCCGCCGAAGGCGTTGCCCTGCACCCGCGCGACGGTCGGTTTCGCCAGCCGGTCTAGCCGCACGAGCAGTGCGGCGAGGCGATGCGCCTCGCGCTCGTTGTCCGCCTCGGCCATGTCGGCGGCGTCGCGCATCTCGCCGATGTCGGCACCGGCGCAGAAGCTGGCGCCGCGGCCGCCGAGCACCACCAGGCGCACGCGGCGGTCGGCTTCGAGCGCCACGAGCGTGGCGGCGAGGGCGTCGATCAGCGGGCCGGAGAGGGCATTGTGCCGCTCGGGCCGGTTCATGGTGACGGTCGCGACGCCGCGCGCGTCGCGTTCGACTTCAACCAGGCGGTTCGCGTCTGTCATCGATGGGGCTCACATCCTGAATATGCCGTAGCGGTCCGCGTCGGGGGCCGGGCCGCGTGCCGCGACGGCGAGCGCCAGGCCGAGCACGCGCCGCGTGTCCAGCGGGTCGATGACGCCGTCGTCCCACAGCCGCGCGGTCGCGTAGTAGGGATGTCCCTGCGACTCGTACTGGGCGCGGATGCCGTCCATGAACGCTGCCTGTTCGGGCTCCGGCCAGCTGCCGCCGCGGGCCTCCACGCCGTCGCGGCGCACCGTCGCGAGCACGTTCGCAGCCTGTTCCCCGCCCATGACCGAGATGCGCGCATTCGGCCAGGTCCACAGGAAGCGCCCGCCGTAGGCGCGCCCGCACATGGCGTAGTTGCCGGCGCCAAAGGAGCCGCCGACGATGACGGTCAGCTTGGGAACCGTGGAGCAGGCCACCGCGGTGACCATCTTGGCGCCGTCGCGGGCGATGCCGGCGTTCTCGTAGCGCCGGCCGACCATGAAGCCGGTGATGTTCTGCAGGAACAGCAGCGGCGTGCGTCGCCGGTTGGCCAGCTGCACGAAATGCGCCCCCTTCAACGCCGACTCCGAGAACAGGATGCCGTTGTTGGCGACGATCGCCACCGGGTAGCCCCACAGGCGCGCGAAGCCGCAGACGAGCGTCTTGCCGTAGAGCGCCTTGAACTCGTGGAACTCCGAGCCGTCGACCAGCCGCGCGATCAGCTCGCGCACGTCGTAGGGCTCGCGCAGGTCCTTCGGGACCGCGGCATAGATTCCCTCGGGATCGCAGGCGGGCTCGACCGGTTCGGCCTGGTCGAGCCACGGCGCGCCGTCCGGGCCCAGCGCTGCGACGATGTCGCGTGCGATGGCGAGCGCGTGCGCGTCGTTGTCGGCGAGATGATCGACGACGCCCGAGCTGCGCGCGTGCACGTCGCCACCGCCGAGCGACTCGGCATCGACGATCTCGCCGGTCGCAGCCTTCACCAGCGGCGGGCCGCCGAGGAAGATCGTGCCCTGGTTCCTGACGATGACGGTCTCGTCGCACATCGCCGGCACGTAGGCGCCACCCGCGGTACAGGAGCCCATGACCACGGCGACCTGCGGGATCGCCTCGGCGGACATCCGCGCCTGGTTGTAGAAGATGCGCCCGAAGTGTTCCCGGTCGGGGAACACCTCGTCCTGCAGCGGGAGGAAGGCGCCGCCGGAGTCCACCAGGTACACGCAGGGCAGGCGATTCTCGAGCGCCACTTCCTGCGCGCGCAGGTGCTTGCGCACCGTCAGCGGGAAGTAGGTGCCACCCTTCACGGTGGCGTCGTTCGCGACGGTCATCACCTCCCGGCCGTGGACGCGGCCGATGCCGCAGACGAGACCCGCGCCCGGCGCGTCGCCGTCATACATGCCGTGCGCCGCGAGCGGGGCGACCTCGAGGAACGGGCTGCCGGGGTCGAGCAGCGTGGCGATGCGGTCGCGCGCGAGCAGCTTGCCGCGGGCAGTGTGCTTCTCGCGCGCTGCGGCACCGCCGCCCTCGGCCGTCGCGGCGAGGTTCCGGCGCAGGTCGTCGACCAGCGTCGCCATGTGCTCGTGGTTGGCGCGAGCGGCGGCCGACCGGGCATCGAGGCGGGTGCGCAGCACGGGCATGGCAGTCTCCGTCGGTCGTTCAGGCCGTGGCGCGATACAGCTCGCGGCCGATCAGCATGCGGCGCACCTCGTTGGTGCCGGCACCGATGTCGTAGAGCTTCGCGTCGCGCAGGATGCGCCCTGCCGGATAGTCGTTGATATAGCCATTGCCGCCCAGCGCCTGGATGGCCTCGAGCCCGGCCCGCACGGCGTTCTCGGAGGCGACCATCAGGCAGGCCGCGGCATCGAAGCGGGTGGTGCGGCCCGCATCGCAGGCCCGTGCGACCGAGTACGCATACGCCCGGCTCGTATTGAATGCCGCGTAGAGGTCGGCGAGCTTGGCCTGGATGAGCTGGAACTCGCCGATAGGCTGGTCGAACTGGCGGCGCTCGTGCACGTATGGCACGACGACATCGAGTGCCGCGCGCATCAGCCCGAGCGGACCGCCGGAAAGCACGACGCGCTCGTAGTCGAGGCCGCTCATCAGCACCGCGGCGCCGCCGCCGACCTCGCCCAGCACGTTCTCCGCCGGGACGCGACAGCCGTCGAAGACCAGTTCGCAGGTATCCGAACCGCGCATGCCCAGCTTGTCGAGCTTCTGGGCCGTCGAGTAGCCCGGCATGCCGCGCTCGACGATGAATGCGGTGATGCCCTGCGGGCCGCTGCCCGGATCGAGCGAGGCATACACGACCAGCGTGTCGGCCTCCGGCCCGTTGGTAATCCACATCTTGGACCCGTTGAGGACGAAGCCGCCGTCGCGGGGCTCCGCACGGGTGCGCATCGAGACGACGTCCGAACCCGCGCCGGGCTCGCTCATGGCGAGGGCGCCGACGTGCTCGCCCGCCACCAGCTTCGGCAGGTAGCGGCGCTTCTGCGCGGCGCTGCCCCAACGGCGGATCTGGTTCACGCACAGGTTGGAGTGCGCGCCGTAGGACAGGCCGACCGACGCCGAGGCGCGGCTGATCTCCTCCATGGTCACCACGTGCTCGAGATAGCCGAGACCGAGGCCGCCGAATTCCTCCTCGACCGTGATCCCGAGCAGGCCCATCTCGCCCAGCTCGGGCCACAGGTCGCGCGGGAACAGGTTGTCGCGATCGATCGCGGCGGCGCGCGGCGCGATCCGGCGGGCGGCGAATTCACGCACCGCGAGGCGGATCTCGTCGGCACGCTCGCCGAGTCCGAAGTCGAAATCGAGGTCGAACATCAAGGTCTCCGGCCGGGCAGGCTGCTTGTGCTCTTATCATAATTGTCGGACAATCCGACAATCAAGACCGTGAGGTCGTCGGCATGTTCGAGCCACTGGACCGCGCTCCCGCCTACCAGCGCCTGGCGCGGGCGATCCGCAGCCGCATCCTCGAGCGCGAGCTCAAGGACGGCGAGTCGCTGCCCACCGAGACCGAGCTTGCGCGACAGTTCGCGGTGAACCGTTCGACCGTGCGCGAGGCGCTCAGGAACCTGCAGTCCGCCGGCCTCGTCACGCGTCGCAATGGCGGCAAGAAGCTCTATGTATCGCGCCCGACCGTCGCCGTCGTGGGCGGCGGCATGAGCGATGCGCTGGCATTGCACGGGGCGCGTTTCCGCGACGTATGGGAAGCGCTGATGGTGGTCGAGCCGGCCATCGCCGGCGTCGCGGCGCGACGACGCAAGCGCGCCGACCTCGCGGCCCTCGGCGAGCTGGCCGCGGCCTTCGACCGGTCGGGACTGCCGGCCGATACGGCCGTCGCGCTGGTGGGCAGCTACTTCCGGGCGCTGGGCGCAGCGGCCGGCAACCCGGTCTATGTGCTGGTCAACGAGCCGCTGGTGCGCCTGGTCGAGCCGAGCCTCGCCATCATCATCGACCGCCTGCCACAGGCGCGGCGGCGCATCGCCACCGCGCAGCGCGCCATCCTCGAGGCAGTCGAGGCCAGGAATGCGGAGGCCGCCGCGTCATGGATGAACCGGCACATCCACGATTTCCGCCGCGGCTTCGAACTGGCCGGCCTGCCGCTCGATACGCCGGTCGGCGGCGTCGCGCAGCACGACTGACGATTGCGGGGCGCGGCCGCTATTGCGGCCCGATCCTGAGCGAAGCGGTCGACACCCGCACTTCGATCAGGAAGGCCAGGAACGCGCCGGTCAGTGACAGCATCGAGGCGACGAATATCGTGGCGACGGCGATCGACAGGTCGTCGTGCAGGAAGGCGTTCGCGAACAGCAGCACCACGACCAGCGCGACCAGGAACGCCGTGATCGTGCACAGCGTCAACGCGACGTTGATGAGCCGCGCCCGGCGCGCCATCACCGCGAGGCGCTCCCTGAGCACGGCGGCATCCACCGGCTCCGTGGCGAGGCGTTCTTCCATGGCGCGCGAGCGATCGACGATGCGCGCGAGCCGGTTGGTCAGCACGCCGAGCGTGACGCCGACCGCCGACAGCAGGAATACGGGCGCGATCGACGCCTGGATGAGCTGTGCCACGCCGACCGCCTGATTGCCGAGCAGGTTCATGCATTCCGCCTGGAGGCGCCGGGGTGAGCGCCCGGGTGGTATCCCCGTGGAGCGCTCGATTATCGCGCGTTCGCGACCGGGGTGTGTGCCGTGGCCGACGGCCGGCGGGACGGCCCTGACCCCGCGAGGAGGCCGGCGACGTTAGTACGGTCGCAAGCCCCGCAACACGGAGACCGCCCATGAACCCGATCCTGCCCGTCGCTGCGCTGGTGGCGTTCCTGACCAGCGCCAGTGCGTCCGCGGCGCCGCTCGCCGCAGTCGAGATCCACGATCGCACGCGCGACGAACGCCTCGAGGTCCACTGGCGCGACGGTCGCCGCTACGTCATCGGGGAACCCGGCCACGAGTACGAGGTGCGCATCCGCAACCACTCCGGTGGCCGGGTGCTCGCGGTGACCAGTGTCGATGGCGTCAACGTGGTGACCGGCGAGACGGCATCACCGTCGCAAGGTGGCTACGTGCTGGAGCCGCGGGGAACGGTGGACATCGACGGCTGGCGCAAGAGCCTCGAGCACGTCGCCGCGTTCGTGTTCACGTCACTGCCCGACTCCTACGCCGCACGCACCGGCCGACCGGACGACGTCGGGGTCATCGGAGTGGCGCTGTTCCGCGAGAGGACCGGGCGGCGCGAGTCGAAGCTGTCCCCGGAGGCGGCCGACTCGGCCGCGCGGGCGAGCGCGCCGCCGGCCGCCGAGGCAGCGCAGGAGCTCGGCACCGGTCATGGCGAGCTGCGCGGCTCCGAGGCCCGCTACACGCGCTTCCAGCGGGCATCGTCGACGCCCGCCGAGGTGATCAGCATCTATTACGACTCGCGGCCGAACCTCGTCGCGCGGGGCATCGTCCCGGGACCTCGCTTCGCCCAGCAGCCGGACCCGTTCCCCGGCCGGTTCGTGGCGGACCCGCCATGACGCAGGGTCCGGCCGCGGATCAGGCCATCTCGACCGCGATCGCGGTGGCCTCGCCACCTCCGATGCACAGCGACGCGATGCCGCGCTTAAGGCCACGCGCCTTGAGCGCATGCAGGAGCGTCGTCGTGATCCTGGCGCCGGTCGCGCCGATCGGGTGGCCGAGTGCACAGGCGCCGCCGTTGACGTTGACCTTCGCGTGGTCGAGTCCGCAGTCGTGCATGGCCACCATGGTCACCGCGGCGAAGGCTTCGTTGATCTCGTACAGGTCCACGTCGCCGGCCTGCCAGCCGGTCTTCGCCAGGACCTTCCTGATCGCGCCGACCGGTGCGGTGGTGAACCACTCCGGCTCCTGCGCGTTGCTGGCATAGGCGACCAGGCGCGCGAGCGGCTCGATGCCGCGGGCCTTCGCCGCCGAGGCCCGCATCAGCACCAGCGCCGAGGCGCCATCCGAGATCGACGAGGAACTCGCGGCGGTGACGGTGCCGTCCTTGGTGAACGCGGGGCGCATCCCGGGGATCTTCGCGATGTCGCAGGCGAACGGGATCTCGTCCTTGTCGACGACCGTTTCACCCTTGCGTGTCTTGACCGTGACCGGCACGATCTCGGCGTCGAACGCGCCGCTCTCGATGGCGCGCATCGAGCGGGTCACCGACTCGGTGGCGAAGGCATCCTGCATCTCACGGGTGAAGCCGTACTTGGCGGACGTGGCGTCGGCAAAGCAGCCCATCGCCTTGCCGTCGAACGGGCTCTGCAGCCCGTCGTAGAACATGTGGTCGTAGATCTCGCCATGACCCATGCGATAGCCGCCGCGAGCCTTCGGCAGCAGGTAGGGCGCATTGGTCATGGATTCGAGCCCGCCCGCGACCGCGATGTCGATGTCGCCGCTGCGCAGGCTGTCGGCCGCCATCATGATGGCCTTCATCGCCGAACCGCAAAGCTTGTTGACGGTGGTGGCCGGGACGGACGCCGGGATGCCCGCGCCGAGCGCCGCCTGGCGCGCCGGGCCTTGCCCGAGGCCGGCGGGCAGGACACAGCCCATGATCACTTCCTGGATGTCGGCCGCGCTCAGGCCACTCGTCTCGATCGCGGCGCGGATCGCCGCGCTGCCGAGTTCGGTGGCCTTGACCCCGGAGAACACTCCCTGGAAGCCACCCACGGGGGTGCGCCTGGCCGCGACGATGACGATGGAATCCTGGCTCATGGTCTTATCCCGGGTCCGGGCGGGCCTCACCGCGAGGCCCGCGACACGATTATTTTGCCCTGCAAAAAACCGCCTGTCGCCTCGACCAAGGTCGCGGCGACCGCAGGGCGGACACGCGGATCAGCCGGCCGGCCGGGGCATCAGTCCGCGCGCGAACACCGCGACGAAGGCCTCGGCCAGCTCGTCGACCGTCAGGGGCTGGTTCTCGCGGTACCAGTGCGCGATCCAGTTGAGCGCGCCGGCCATGGCGAAGGCCGTCAGCTTCGGGTCGCAAGGCTCGATCGACCCGTCCTGCATGCCCTCCTGCAGCAGCCGGCGCAGCCCGCGGTCGATGTCCGACTTCAGCGCCTTGATGCGTGCCCCGAGGTCCGGGCCGAGGTCCTGGTCCTCGGCGCGCACCATGCACCAGCCGAAATCCGAGGCGATCGCACGGGCGTAGTGGCGTACGACCTCGTCGAGGCGGTCACGCGCCGGGCGCGGCGATGTCTCCACCGAGCGAATGCCGTCGCGGATCAGCTCGAGGCCGGCCGCAAAGCACTCGAACAGCAACTGCTCCTTGCCCTCGACGTAGTAGTAGATGGTGGGCTTGGTCACGCCGAGCCTCGCGGCGATGTCATCGAGCGAGGTGTTGTGGAAGCCGCGCTCGTTGAAAGCGCGCGCGGCCGTGCGGATCACCACCTCGCGCTTGATCCCGCGGTTGCGGTGCTGGCGCGATGGCCAGGCGGTCCCGTCCGCCGGGCCTGCGGCACGGCGCGCTCGCGGTGCGGCGGGGGAATCGCTCATGAATGCCTTGCCAACCTCGCAGCTGTCGGGGCCTGACCGTTCACCTGTTGACGGCCTGAGGCATCCGCAATCATACTTACTGGTAGTTTTTTACTCAACAGTAAGTTTCAGTCCAGCATCCTTTAAGACCATCGACCTGGGAGAGCCTGGCCATGAGCGTTCTGCAGCAAAGGGAATCGGGCCAGGCACAGCAGGGCGCCGCCGGCGACGTTCCGCTGAGGTTCGTCAGCGCCGCGTCGCTCTTCGACGGGCATGACGCGGCGATCAACATCATCCGCCGCATCCTGCAGGCCCACGGCGCCGAGGTGATCCACCTCGGCCACAACCGCAGCGTCGCCGACATCGTGCGTGCAGCCATCCAGGAGGATGCCGACGGCATCGCCGTCAGCAGCTACCAGGGTGGGCACAACGAGTACTTCCGCTACATGGTCGACATGCTGAAGGAGTACGACGCCGGGCACATCCGCGTGGTCGTCGGCGGCGGCGGCACCATCGCGCCGGTCGAGGTCGAGGAGCTCGAGGCCTACGGCATCGAGAAGATCTACACCCCGGACGACGGCCTGAGACTCGGCCTCGACGGGATGATCAGCGACGTCTTCACCCGCGTGCGCGCCTGGCAGCGGCCCCGTTTCGAACTGAAGCCGCTCGAGACCGCGAGCCACCAGCAGATCGCCCGCACCATCTCGGTGCTGGAACGCGGCGACGACCCGTCGCTGGTCGACGCCATCCGCGCGGCAGCCGGCAAGACGCTCAATCGCCCGCCGGTGATAGGCATCACCGGCACGGGCGGTGCGGGCAAGTCCTCGCTCACCGACGAGTTCCTGAGCAGGGTGGTGCGGTTCTTCCCGGACCGGCGCGTGGCGGTGGTGGCCATGGACCCGACCCGTCGTCGCTCCGGCGGCGCGCTCCTCGGCGACCGCATCCGCATGAATGCGCTGGCGGCGGAGCAGGG
>CAZXAS010000009.1:0-28976 GCA_964638185.1 uncultured Steroidobacteraceae bacterium
GTGATGGCCACCTCCGACGGGGCGGCGGACGGCACGCTGCCGGTCAGGAACGAGAACACCGGCGAGATGATGATGTTCGAGGTGGGGCAGGTGTACCCGCTCGACTGGCTGCTGTTCGTCGCGCTCGGCATCGCGTTCTGGCGCAGCCACCGCGCCTCGCACCAGGAGCACGTCCAGGCCGACCTCGCGCGCGTACCGAATCTCGGCACGCTCATGTTCATTCCCTATGCCCGCGTCATACCGGTACACCTCACCATCGTGCTGGGCGCAGTGCTGGGCAGCGGCGTCGTGTGGCTGTTCGTGTTGATGAAGACCGTCGCCGACGTGGTGATGCACAAGGTCGAGCACCGCGTGCTGCAGTCGGGAATGGCGGGTGCCAGCGTGGCCGCGCGAGGCGCTGACCACGCGCGGTGAACACTGCGCCGGTCAGGATGACGAGGCCGTAGTCGTGGATGCCGAACGTGACGTCAGATGGCGTAGTTGAGCACGGCGACGAAATGGCAGGTCGTGCCGGCCACCACGAACAGGTGCCAGACGAAGTGGCCGTAGCGCAGGTCCTTGGCCATGTAGAAGCCGACGCCGGCCGTATAGGCCAGGCCGCCGGCGACGAGCCAGGCGAGGCCCGCGGCCGGAAGCGCCTCCCACAGCGGGCGCACGGCGATGAGCACCAGCCAGCCCATGCCGACGTACAGCGCGACCGACCACAGCGGGCGCTTCAGGCCGCCCAGCAGCTTCAGCACGACGCCGAAGGCGGCGAGGCCCCAGACCAGGCCGAACAGGGTCCAGCCCCAGGCGCCGCTCAGCACCCCGAGTGTGAACGGGGTATAGGTGCCGGCGATCAGCAGGTAGATGGCGGCGTGATCGAGTACGTGGAAGAAACGCTTGGCCGGACTTGCGGGCAGCGCGTGGTAGACCGTGGACGCGAGGTACAGGAGCGCCATGGTCGCGGCGAACACGCTGACGCCGACGACATCGGCCACGGTGCCCCGCTGGGCGGCGGCCACGATGAGGAACGGTGCGCCGACGACGGCCAGCACGAAGCCGAGCCCATGGCTGGCGCTGTTGGCGATTTCCTCGCCCAGGGTCTGCGGGCGCTTCGCTGCCTGCCCCACGGGCCGGGTGTCCACAGGCTCAGGCGTCGGGACAGGATTCACGCGGCATCGCTCCGGCGGGCAGGTCGGGGCCCATTGTACGCCCCGGTCACGCGCGCCGCTGACGCCACTGGTCGCGCGTCTGTCCCCACACGTTCACCTCGATGTCGTCGAATGGCGGTGGCAGCCGGGTGCGCCGCCAGGGCGTCGAGCCCAGGCGGCGCGCCAGCGCCGCGGACGCCAGGTTCGCGTCGTCGATGCAGTGGATGACCTCGCTCCAGCCCAGCCGGTCGAAGGCAAAGTCCATCGCCGCGGTCGCGGCCTCGAGGGCGAGTCCCTTGCCTTGCGCCTCGCGCACGAGCGCCCAGCCGACCTCGGTCCCGGGCCAGCTCTCCGGCTGCCACGGGCCGATGCGCCCGAGCCAGCGGCCGCCGGCCTTGTCGAGCACGGAGAACATGCCGAAGCCGAGCAGTGCCCAGGATCCGGCCATGCCGCTGAAGCCACGCCAGGCGGTGGCGCGCGGCTGGGCGCCGCCGATGTACCGGGTCACCTCGGGATCGGCGCTGAAGCGCGCCCACGCGTCGAAGTCCTCGAGCACCGGCGGGCGCAGCACCAGGCGCTCGGTCTCGATGCGAATGTCGGGAATCGGCCGCATGTCCTGCGTCCAATGACTGCGAACCGTGGCAGCTTAGCGCAGCTGCCCGGCGGCTACCGTCGCGCCTGGTCGTCCTCGCGCCGCGGGCGCCCGTCGGGGCGCTTCGGCATTCCGCCCGGGGCGGTGGGGTACTCACCGCTTTCACGCTTCAGCTGCCGCAGGGCGGCGCGACAGATACGGCGTCGCTTCCACATGGGACTGGCTCCCGCAAGGTACAGGCCACGGGACACCCTAGGACGGGTGGACCCGGGTGGGAACAGGACGCGGTCACGAATCTGTGATGTTGCAGTGCGGCAACGCCCGCGGGGCGTGGGCCGCGGGCCTCGCAGCCGGCGCTCGTGCCGTGATGCCGCTGGCCCCGGCTTCCGTGCTAGCCTGCCGCGCTCGCAGTGTGGCACGCACCTCCTGGTCCGGACCCCGACTCATGGAATACCGGCATCCGACGCTGAATCCGACCCGGGTCGCCCTGGTCAGTGCACGCGAGGCGTTGGCGCTCGACGAGGATATGCCGCCGCTCGTAGATGCGTTGCGCCTGGCAGGCGCCGATGTCGAGGTCGTCACCTGGGACGACCCCTTGGTGGACTGGTCGCGCTACGACGTTGCCGCCTTGCGCTCCACCTGGGACTACGTCGATCGCCTGCCGGAGTTCCTGGCGTGGGCCGATCGCTGCGCCACGCTGACCCGGCTGGTGAACCCGCCGGATGTCGTTCGCTGGAACACCGACAAGCACTACCTGGTCGACCTCGCCCTGGCGGGCGTGCCGGTGGTGCCGAGCCGGTTCGTCGAACCGGGCGAGGATGTGGCCGCGGCCCTCGCCGGCTTCCTCGCCGGCGGCGCAGGTTCGCTATCGGCCGGGTACGCGGCGCCCTTCGACGAGTTCGTCGTCAAGCCCGCCGTCGGCGCCGGCTCCCGCGACGCGGCACGCTACTCGCGTGCCGCCGCCGGCCAGGCATCGGCGCACGCGGCGCGCCTCGCCGGCGCCGGCCGCAGCGTGCTGCTGCAGCCCTATCTCGCGCGCGTGGACACGGCGGGCGAGACCGCGGTGGTCTATCTCGGCGGACGATTCAGTCACGCGATCCGCAAGGGCCCCCTGCTCGCAGCCGGCGCCCCGCTGGTAACGGGACTGTTCGCGCCGGAGCGCATCACCCCGCGCGAACCGTCGGCGGCCGAACTCGCCGTGGCCGCGCAGGCCTTCGCGGCAATCCCGCAGGCATCGCCGCTCTATGCCCGCATCGACCTCATCCGCGATGCTGCCGACCACCCGCTGGTCCTCGAACTCGAGCTGACCGAGCCGTCGCTGTTCTTTGCGCATGGCGAGGCCGCGGCAGGCCGCTATGCCGCGGCGCTGCTCGCCGTGGCTCCGGTCGCCGCTGGCACGCAGCCACCGGCGCCACCGCCGGCCCACCGCGATGCGCGGGAATCCTGAAGTGCGTGTCGCATGACGGCGGGCCATGACGCCGGGCAGGACGTGGCCATCCGCGACGCCACCGTCGAGGACCTGCCGGCCATCGTGCGCCTGCTCGCCGACGACCTGCTCGGCGCGCGTCGCGAGACGGTGTCCGATCCCTTGCCGCGGGCGTATTACACCGCCTTCGAGGCCGTGCAGCGCCAGGCCGGCAATCGCCTGCTGGTGGCGGAGGACGCGGGCGCGATCGTCGGCTGCCTGCAGCTCGTGCTGCTTCCAGGACTGTCGCGGATGGGCGCGACGCGCGCGCAGATCGAGGCGGTGCGCGTGGCGGGGGCGGCGCGCGGCCGGCGCATCGGCGAGCGGCTGGTGCGCCACGCGATCGACGCGGCCCGGAGCGCCGGCTGCCGGCTGGTGCAACTCACCAGCGACCGGTCACGCGTCGATGCACACCGCTTCTACGAGCGACTCGGTTTCGTCGGCAGCCACCTCGGCATGAAGCTCGAGATCGACGACGAGGTCCGGGGCGGGTGAACGTCCGCGCGCCCCGCGTCGTGCCGGCGGACTGCTGATGGCCGACTCGACACCGCCGCCATGGCCACAGCTGGCGCCGGGCGTCTTCGCGCCGGTCCTGGCCGGCGCACGGCCGCGCGACCTGTGCACGGACTGCGGCATCTCGCGCTCGGCCGAGCCAGGCCGGTGTGGCAGCGCCTGCCAGTTCATCAAGCCCGACTACGCCGCGCTCGAGCGGCAGGTCCATGGCCGCCCGCGCGATCCCGCGCGTCCCGACGAGCTGTTCTTCGGGCCCTTTCGCCGCATGCTGCGCGCCAGCCTCGATGCACCGTTGCCGGGCGCGCAGTGGACCGGCATCGCCACGCGTCTCGGCGAGCGCCTGCTCGAGACCGGCGCGGTCGATGCCGTGCTCGCCGTGGCGCCGCACCCGGACGACCGCTGGAGGCCACTGCCGGTGCTGGTGACTGAACCGGCGGGCATGGCGCACTGTCGCGGGATGCGCATGGGTTATGCGCCGCTCCTCGCGCTGCTGGAGCCGGCGCGTGCGCTCGGCTACCGGCGCCTCGCGGTCATCGGCATTCCCTGCCAGGTCTATGCGCTGCGCGCGCTCGAGGCCAGGCTCGGCTTCGAGCGGCTGTACGTGATCGGCACTCCCTGCTCGGACAACACCACCACCGAGCGTTTCCACGAGTTCCTGGCCCTGCTGTCGGCCGCGCCGGAGACCATCAGCTACCTGGAGTTCCGCGCCGACTACCACGTCGAGCTGCGCTTCGACGACGGGCGCGTGCAGGAGATCCCGTTCCTGAAGCTGCCGATCTCGAAGCTCCCGGGTGACTTCTTCCCGCTCACCTGCAGGACCTGCGTCGACTACACCAACGTGCTGTCCGACCTGACGGTCGGCTACATGGCCGGGCAGGGACAGCAGTGGCTGCTCGAGCGCAACGAGCGCGGTGCGGAGCTCGTGGCACTGCTGGGCGACGAACTGAGGGCGTCGGCACCGGGCAGTGCCGGCAAACGACGCGGCGCGGTCACGGGCTTCATGAAGAACGTGCAGCTCGCCGCCGGCGGGCTGCCGGTGCGCGGCACGCCCGCCTGGCTCCGGCCGCTCGTGGCCTGGCTCATGCCGAAGATCGGTCCGCGCGGGCTCGAGTTCGCGCGCACGCGCATCGAGATGAAGGCCATCGAGACCGTGCTCCACCTGCGTCGCGAGCAACCCCGTCGCATGAAGCACATGATCCCGCGCCACGTGTGGAGACTGGTCGAGCCCTACGGCCTGGGCGCCGCCGCCGGCGAGCAACCCCCGGACCCGGAAGCGAAGCCGGGCCGCTAGGGTCCGGACGCCCCGGCGTCCACCGGGGGCCGGATGGCGCTCATGAAACGGGCCAGCTTCGCGGCATCGAGAACGCCGTTGGTCCGCACTCCCGAGCACAGGTCCACGCCATAGGGCGCGACCTGGCCGATCGCTGCCGCCACGTTGCCGGGCGTCAGGCCACCGGCAAGCAATACCGGCCGCGGCGACCGGCGGACGAATGCCGCGCTCACCGACCAGTCGTGCACCCGGCCGGTACCGCCGAGTTCCGGCACGACCAGGCCCGGCCGTCCGGAGTCGAGCAGGAACGCGTGCACGTGCGGGGCGTAGTCGTCGATGAGCGCGAGCGCCTCGCTGCCCTCGACGTGTATGACCTGGACGCGCCGGACCGACGCCGGCAGCAGCGCCGCCAGGCGCTCGGACTCGGCTGGATCGATGTGCGCGACGATCTGCACCGTGTTCGTCCCGCAGAACGCCACGTGCTCGGCGATCTCCTGCGCGCGGGTCCGCGAGGTCAGCAGGAAGGTCGCGACCGGCGGCGGCGCCCATGCTGCGATCTCGCGTGCGAGCTCGTCGCTGATGACGCCGGGACCGGAGGGCATGTCGCCGACCAGCCCGAGTGCATCCGCGCCGAGGCGCACGGCAAGCTCGGCTTCCGCGGTCGAGGAAATGCAGCAGATTTTCACCCGCGTCCGCACCGGCGACCCCATGCAAGCGTGGTTGCGAGCGGCGATCGTAACGCATGCGTGTGGCGACCGATGCTGGTCGGGTGCAGTGGCACTCGCCGGGCGACGGTGCTATAGGTAATCGCGCGACAGGGGAGACGGCCGTGCCGCTGGTCCGGGGTCACGACGCCGATATTCACTACTCGGTCCAGGGCCGTGGACCGGCGGTCCTCCTCGGCCACAGTTTCCTGTGCTCCGGCGGCATGTGGGCCGGCCAGCTCGACGCGCTGGCCGAGCGCTACCGCGTCATCAACGTCGACCTGCGCGGTCATGGCCAGTCCGGCCCGCTCGATCGTCGCTGCACGCTCTACGACATGGTCGACGACATGCTGGCCGTGCTCGATGATGCCGCCGTGGAGCACGCGGCCTGGGTGGGCCTGTCCATCGGCGGCATGATCGCCCTGCGGGCGGCGCTGCAGGCGCCCAACCGCGTCACGGCGCTGGTCCTCATCGATACCGATGGTGGTGCGGAATCGTCGTGGACACGGCTGCAGTACGCTCTGCTCGGCGCGGCGGCGGCGGTCACCGGCCTCGGACCGCTCCTGCCGGAGGTCACGCGCCGCATGTTCTCGCCGACCGCGATGCGCGAGCAGCCGGGGCTGGTGGCGGAATGGCGGCGCCGGTTCAAGAGCGTCCACGTGCCCTCGGCGCTCAGGGTCCTCGAGGCGCTGCGTACCCGCGACGACCTCGGCGCGCGACTCGGCGGGATCGACCGGCCAGCGCTCGTCGTCGTCGGGGAGGAGGATCGGTCGCTACCTCCCGAGCGGTCGGTGGCGCTGGCGACGGCGCTGCCGCGGGCACGGTTGCTGCGGCTGCCGGCGACGGGGCACCTCTCCGCGGTCGAGCGTCCGGCCGAGGTCTCGCGCGCGATTCGGGACTTCCTGGATTCCCTCTAGCGCGGCGACGCATGCTTCGGGAGCGGAAACTGTGGCGATAGCTGGCGGCAGGGCAGGGACGGGATCCGCGACGCGCGACGCCGTCGCCGGCGCGAGCCCGGCCGAGCGGCCTCTTGCCGGCCTCGCCTACGCGGAGCTCGTTCCGGGGCTCGAGGACGCACTGGACGCGTGTGACGGCGCTATCGGCGCGCATTTCGTGCACGAACTGTGGATGCGCGGCGAGACGCCGATGAACATCGACCTGGCGCTCGGCCGGCTGTGGGAATGCGCGCCGGAGTCCATCCCCGAGTGGCTGCCCATGCGCCACGTCCAGTGGTTGCCACTGGCCTACGAAGTCGCCGGGCGCATGCGGGCCGCGGCCACCGGCCGGTCGCACATCTACCTGGTGCTGCTCGACTACAGCGACCGCCCGGGAGAGCCCTACGGCGTCTATGTCGGCACCACCCGCCACCAGCCGGCACTGCGCTTCGACCAGCACAAGGCCGGCATACGCGCCGCCGGCAGCGTGCTGAAGCGCGGGCTCGAGTTGCTGACCGGCCCGGTGCTGCACCTGCAGTGGATCGCGCGCGACGAAGCGCTCGGCATCGAGGAGCAACTGGCCGAGGCGCTGCGTGCCGAGGGACTGAAGGTGCGCGGCGGACACTGAGGCCACGCGGCCTGGTGGTCACGCGCGGCGGAGCGCCCGCCAGTCGCTGCGGCGCACGCGAAAGAACAGCAGCACGAAGCCACTCGACACGACCACCAGCGCCACCGCGGCCGCGGTGATGAGCAACGGGTGGTTGAAGTCCTCGCGTGCCTCGTAGTCCATGATGTGCAGCATCCAGAAGAAGTCATACAGGCGCCAGGTGTCGTTGCGGCGGGCCAGCAGCCGGCCGTTCGCCGGCGAGACGTAGAGCGTCGTCGAATCCGCATCGTCGAAATCCACGCGCCATACCGGAAGCGCGCCGCGGTACTCGGTCGAGGGCTCCACCTGCCAGGTCACGGCCGCGACCTGGCCATCGCCCGTGAAGTCGGCACGGGCCACGGCACGCGCCAGGTCGGCGTCGACGCCATCCGTGACGGCGCCGCTCGCGGCATCGACCAGGAGCGTCGGCAGGTCGTGCCGATCGACCTCCAGGTACAGGGTGCCGGCCACCCAGTTCGTGCGGATCGACGTGACCGGCCCGGCGGCGGCCAGCACGTCGGTGAGCGACAGGCCGAGGTCGGCAGCGCCGATCTGCCGGTGCAGGGGTGGTGCGGCATTGTGTTCGCCCCGGACCCGCTCGATCGGGAAGGCGCTCATCACGACGCCTCCGCTCACCCACAGCACGACCTGAACGCCGACGATGGCCGCCAGCCACTTGTGCACGAGGTTCAAGGCAACGGGGAATCGCAATGGAGTGCTCCGCGGACGCCGATCGGCGGAGTCTAGCGCGGCGCCCAGCCGCGCCACCAAGCACGCACGAGGTCACGTTCGTCGACGAAGGCGCTCCGGAAGGCGGCGCATTGCGCTAGGCTCGCGCATCCGGATCAAGCCCCAAGGCGGCACATGGCCAAGTTCATCCTGACCTTCCTGGTGATCTTCCTGGTGATCATCATCTCGACCTTCGTGGCGCGATGGAGGAACCGGAAGTGAACGGCTTGCGCTCGGTCCACCACGCCATCGGGCTGTGCGGCCTGTCGCTGATCCCGGCGTTGCCGCTCGCGACCGGCCAGCGCGACATGCTGCCGGTCGGCATCGTGCTCGCACTGCCGTACCTCGTCAGCTGGCTCGGCCTCGCCTGGATGAAGCAAGGCGCCTGGCGTGAGCGGCTCGTGACCGCGGCGGCGGCGACCGGCGTTGCGAGTTTCGGCGTCTATGTCCTGGTCCTGGCCAGTGGCGACCCGTTCGCAGGCATGCTGGGGATGGTGACGCTCCCGGCGCAGTCGATCGTCGCCATCGGCGCCTTCGTCACCGGCCTCGTCCACCGGCTGCGGCGCTAGGCGGGCTCAGGCGCTCTCGTGGCCGAGCGCCACCAGCGCGTCGGTCACCGCCTGCAGGCGCGACGCTACCTGCGATTCGCCCGACAGGTCGGGCATGTTCTCCGCGCCGGCCGTCTGCATTTCCAGCAGGTCCTGCCGCCAGTTGAGCAGGATCCTGATCTTCTCCGCGTCGGACAGCTCGCCGTGCTCGACGACGACCCGCGGCTCGCGGAACGCCGCCTGCGGATCGGCGAGCGCCCGGTCGCGATTCAGGTTGTGCATCGTGTCCCCTCCGATCTGCGGCGAGTGCAACGCCCCCTTTCCTTTATAGACAGCGTGTGCCGCAGATGTTCCTGCGCGCGAGCCCGGTCCGCGGCTGACGCGGTGCAGCATCGGCAGGCGCTGCGCGCGGTGGGACACGGTGCGTGCATGTTGGGCACAATAGGCTTGCCACGATCGCGACGGGAGGGTGAATGGACACACCACCAGTCGATGCCACCAGGCGGCCGCGCGATGCGCGCCGCGTCCGCTGCCTGCTGCTGACCTCCGCACTGGGTCTCGGACACGTCCGTGCTGCCCGCAACATCGAGTCCGCGCTCCGGCGGCTGGCGCCCGGCAGCGAGATCGATACGCTCGACTTCTGGTCGCTCATGAATCCCGGCGTGGCCAACGCGATCCGCCGCATCTACCTGCGGCTGGTGCAGGAGCGCGCCTTGGTGTACGAGCAGATCTATCAGCTCGACGAGCGGACCTGGCGCGACGTGCTGGAAGCGGAGGAGCCGCCGGCATCGGTGCTGCAACTGCTGTCGCTGATCGACTCGGTCCGCGCTGACCGCGCGGCGCTCGAGCCGCGTGGCGGCCCTTATCTTGCGGACCGCGTGCTGTTCCCGATGCTGTGCGCGGTGCTGCCCGGCCAGCCGGTGCCGCTGCCGGCCAATGGCGCCGCGTTGCGCCTGGCGATCGCCAAGATCGCCTGGCAGTTGCTCGCGCGCCGGCTCGAGAAGCGGCTCAGTAAGCTCGGGCCGGATGTCGTGATCGGCACCCAGATGGTGCCGGCGGCGTTGCTCGCCGACCTCAAGCGCAGGCAGTTGCTCGATGTACCGAGCATCGGCGTGGTCACGGACTTCGGCCTGCACGACTTCTGGCGCCAGGCCGAAACCGATCTGTTCTGCGTCGGACATGAGTCGCTGCTGCCGCGCGAGCCGCCGTTCGCCGCGCGCAGCGTGGCCACCGGGGTTCCACTGGGTGAGCGCTTCGCCACGCTTCCCTCGCGCTGGCAGGCGCGGCGTGTCCTCGGGCTCGACGCCGGGGCTTGCGTCGCGCTGGTGCTGGGCGGCGGGCTTGGCCTCGGCGTCGAGAGCATGACCCGTGCAGTCCTGGCCGCACGACGGGACCTGCAGGTGATCGCGGTCGCCGGGCGCAACGATGCTGCGCTCGGCCAGCTGCGCGGTCTCGCCCGCGCCCATCCGGGCCGGCTGGCGGTGGTCGGCTGGACCGACCGCATGGAAGTGTTGTTGCGCGCGGCGGACCTCGTCGTCGGCAAGCCCGGTGGCCTCACCCTGGCCGAATGCCTCGCGGCCGGACGGCCGCTCATGGCGACGGGTTGCCTGCACGGCCAGGAAGGACACAACATCCGTTTCATCGCGCGCCACGGCGTCGGCCAGCTGGTCGACCAGGACGATGTCACGACGACGCTGGCGGACTGGCTGGCCCGCCCGGAGCTGCTCGCGGCGATGCAGGCACGCGCCGCACGCCTGGGCCGGCAGGACGGCGCGCACCAGGTCGCGCGGCGCGCGCTGGCCATGTGCCGGCCGGTCAGCGCGCAGGCCGCATGAGCGCGGCGAGGGACATGGCCGGGCAGCTGCTGCTCAGGCTCGACCTGGCCTATCACCGCTGGCGCAGCCTGCGACCGGTCGGTCCGGCCTTGTACGTCGGCCGCGAGCGCTACGCGGGACCGGAACGCCGATTCGACGACGGCACGCGGCTCGTCCCCGGTGCGACGATCGGCACCCTGCATTTCAACAATGCACGCGCAGCGCAGTTCGCACTGCTCGGGCGGCAGGGGCTTGGCCTGCGTTTCGGCAGGCTCCTGCGCGAGTCCATGGCGGAGCTCGCACGGCTCGCGCGGGTGCTCTCGGCGGAGGGCGTCGAGGTCTATCGCGGTGTGACCTGGCTGCGACCGCACGGCCTGCAGGTCGGCTTCGTCAGCGAGCCGGTCCCGGCCGGCTGGCGCCGGCGACTGCTCGCCGCCCACTTCGCCCTGCTCGGCTGGGCGCTGGGCGCCGGGTCGGCCGGCGGGCCGGGGGACGAAGACCGGCCGCGCACCTTCTGGATCACCCACCTGTCCCTGCAGCGCCATTTCGGGCGTGACGCCGATGCGCAATGATTCCGTGCGCCGGGCGGTGATGACGCGTGGCCCGGGCGAGGAGGGACGCGTGTACCTGACGTTCGACGACGGGCCGGACGCGGAGTGGACGCCGCGGGTGCTGGACGTGCTGGCGGCCGAGCGCGTGGTCGCCACGTTCTTCATGATCGGGCGCGAGGCACGACGCCTGCCCGAACTCGCGCGGCGCGTCGCCGCGGCAGGGCATGAAGTCGGCAATCACGGCTACGCGCACCGCCATCCATGGACGCTCTCCGGCCGGGCCGCGCAGCGCGAGGTCGAGGACGGTGCGGCGGCCATCGCCGACGTCGTCGGTGCTGCGCCGCGTTTCTACCGCCCGGCCCATGGCCGGCTGCGCCGGGCGATGCTCGAGGCGGCCGCGCAGGGCGGACAGGTCGTGGTCGGCTGGAGCCGCAGCGCCGTGGACTGGGGACCATTCGCCGACGCGGCGCGGATCCGCCGGCGCCTGAAGCGGGTCGAGGCGGGCGAGATCGTGCTCATGCACGATGGCCGCAACCGCCACAACCGGCCTGCCGCGCTGGTCCGCTGCCTGCCCGCGAGCCTCGCCGCACTGGCGTCGCGGCGGCTGGTGGCGTCGCCCCTGGCCTGGTCCTGATCCCGGCGGCGTCGTCCGGTGCCCGCGCCGGCGCCCGCGGCCCGCGCGCAGCGTGACGGACGTCGAATCCTGGGATGCTGGCCCGGCGACGGTTCCGCGGGGTCTGCTAGATTCGCTCGATGCCGGACTCGAGGGATCCCAGGGCCGACCTGCTCGCGCTGCTCAGGAGCCGCGTGCCGTTGATCGTGGTCGAGACCCACGACGAGCCGCGCGTGCTCGAGATGCTCAAGCACATGAGCGGTGCGCTCAAGGCACAGGTCCACACGCCGGTGTTCCAGTGGACCGTCACCGATGGCCTGGCGCGGCTCGACGTCGACCTCGGGGCGCCGCAGCGGCACAACGCCCAGCCGACGGACGTCCTGCGCAACATCCGCGCCACCGCCGGACGCGGGGTGTACGTGCTCTGTGACTTCCATCCGTTCCTCGAAGACCCGGTCCATGTGCGCCTCGTGAAGGACATCTGCCAGTCGTACGACTCAGCGCCGCGCACCATTGTGCTCTTGAGCCACGAGATCAGGCTGCCGCGGGAGCTGGAGCCCTTCGCCGCGCGCTTCGAACTCACCTTTCCCGGACGGCGCGAGCGTGCAGCCATCGTCGAGCGGATCGTCGACGAGTGGCGGCGCAACAACGGCGGGGCGCGGGCGAAGGTCGATCCCAAGGCACTCGAGATGCTGGTCGAGAACCTGGCGGGTCTCGCGACCATCGACACCGAGCGTCTGGCGAGGAAGGCAGTATTCGACGACGGCGCGCTCACGGCCAGCGACCTGCCGCAGGTGATGGCCGCGAAGTACCGCCTGCTCAACCGCAACGGCGTGCTCGGCTACGAGCACGACACCGCGAAGTTCGCGGACCTGGCCGGCATGGCCCGGCTGAAGTCGTGGCTGAGGCACCGCCAGGCGGCATTCGACGGCTCCGCCCCGATGCTCGACCCGCCACGCGGCGTGCTGCTGCTCGGCGTGCAGGGTTGCGGCAAGAGCCTTGCCGCCCGCACCACGGCCGGCATCTACGGCGTGCCGCTGCTGCGGCTCGACTTCGGCGCGCTGTACAACAAGTACCACGGCGAGTCCGAGCGCAACCTGCGCGACACGCTCGTCACCGCCGACGTGATGGCGCCCTGCGTGCTGTGGATCGACGAGATCGAGAAGGGGCTGGCGACAGGCGACGGCGACAGTGGCACGTCGCAGCGCGTGCTCGGCACCTTCCTCACCTGGCTCGCCGAGAAGAAGAGCCGCGTATTCACGGTCGCCACCGCCAACGACATCACCGCGCTGCCGCCGGAGCTGATCCGCAAGGGCCGCTTCGACGAGATCTTCTTCGTCGACCTGCCGCGCGAGGCGATCCGCGCCGACATCCTGCGCATCCACCTCGGGAAACGCGGCATCACGCTCGACGACCGCGAGATCCGGGCGCTCGCACACTCGAGCGGCGGGTTCTCCGGTGCGGAACTCGAGCAGGCCGTGGTATCGGCGATCTATACCGCCCACGCCCAGGGCAGCCCGGTCACGGCGGCGGGGCTGCTTGCCGAGATTCGCGGCACCCGGCCGCTGTCGACGGTCATGTCGGAGCGCATCTCGAGCCTCAGGCAATGGGCGGCTGAACGGACCGTCCCGGCGGACTGACCTCCGGCGGCAGCCAACTGTGAAGCCGGTCGCGGGCGGGCCGGGCCACCCGGCCTAGGATCGGGCTGCGACATCTCTGCATGGGGGCGACATGGGCTCGGCGAGCACCGCCATCGCGTCGGCATCGGCCTTCGACCTCGACCCGGCTGCGCGCGCGGCGGAGCACGTCGAGCTCGAGTCGGAGCCGGCATTCGCGGTCGATCCGGGCGCCGCACGGCCCGTGTGCGAACCCTTCGTCATCGATGACGAGTTGCGTGGCTGCGCGACGACACTGTCGTTTCTCGAAGGGCACCTGCTCGGCGTCCACAGCCGCCGCCGTGGCGAAGCAGCCAGCTACTGGCTGGACCTGCGCTTTCTCGCATCCGAGCCGGTGCTGAGCCGTGCGGTCGCATGGCGCTCCATCGAGGCCGGGCTCGCATTCGCACTGTTGACCGCCGCTGTGTACGTCCTGCCGCGGATATTCGCCCAGCCGCTGTGGCAGGCGATCGCGCTGCCGGGGTCGATCGTCTTCGCCACCGCTTCGGTGTGTGCGTTCGCGTTCGCCTGGCACCGCACGCGCGACACGCTCTGCTTCCAGAGCCTGCACGGCGCTGTGACATTGTTCGAGATCACCACCGGGCGCGGTGGCAGGCGCAAGGCGCAGGTGTTCGAGGCGGAGTTCGCCCGCAGGGTGCAGCGCGCCCGCGACGAATGGGGGCAGCCCCGCACGCATCACCTGCGGGACGAGATGCGGGAGCACCATCGCCTGCACGCGCTCGGCGTGCTGAGCGAGGCGCAATACGAACTGAGCAAGCGCCGCATCCTCGGTGCCCATGGCTGAACGCGGCGATTGCCGCAGCATCGACGGCCGCCGCTGACACAGTCGCTCAGCCGCGTCCGGCGGCCGCGCCCTGCGCGTCGAGCAGCGGCGGCAGGGGGCAATGCAGGGCCGCGCACACGGCGCGCAGCAGTTCCGCTTCGTTCACGGCGAGCCTGCCATCGTGGCCGATCGTTCGCGCCAGTGCCTCGACCAGCGCTTCCTTGGCCGCCGGTGCCAGTCGGTCGAGCCGGTCGAGCGCGAGGTCGAGTCGCGCCGGCCAGTCGTCCACGGGCGCGAAATCGGGGCGCCGGCGCGGCAGCAGGTGGTGCATGCCGATCTCATAGGCGCGGCGTGCCTCGGCCGCATCCGCGTGGCCATGGGCCGCCAGCACGGAGAACAACACCTGCAGCTCCCCGCTCGCCGCGTCGAGCGCGAGCCGGCCCACCGCTGCCGCGGGCTCGAGGTCGTCACGCAGGTGCATGCGGGCGAGCCGGCGCAAGGCGTAGGCGTACACCGGCGCGTGCCCCTCGCGGCCGGGCATTCCATTCAGGAGTTCGAGCAGACGCTGGCGCTCGCCACGGCCGAGCTGTCGCAACGACGGGAAGGACCGCAGCAGGGCCGGCATGCGCTGCGGCGCGGCCAGTGTGTCGACCTCCGGAAGGTAGTGGCCCGTCGCGTCGGCCAGTTCCGCGCCCGCCTGCCGGCGGATGAAGGCCAGCTGCCGTTCGCGGGTCGCGGCATCGCCGTCGAGGGCGAGGGCGAGCAGCAGCGCCACGGCCTGTCCCGGCCGTTCGGACGCCGCGGCGAGACCGGCGGGCAGCGCGCTCCTGATGTCACCGGCGAACGCGACATGCGCGGTGCCGGGATTGCCGACGAGATCGGCCACGGCGGCGGGTGCGAGCACCACACCTGCACCCAGCACCTTCTGCAGCCGCTCTGCGGCATCAGGCTTCGGCGCCTCGTCGATGGCCGCCTCGGCGCGCGACTGCGCCGCCAGCAGGCTCGCCCGCACGGTGTCGAACTCGCGCGGATCGAAACGCGGGTCGATGGCGCGGATGCGCGCAAGGAGCGGGGGATGCGTCGCCATGAAGTGCTTCACGCCCGGCGCGAACAGCATGTGCGCGACCCCCTCGCCGTCGGTCTCGGTGAGGCGCGAGCCCTCGGCGAGCGCGCCGATCTTCACCAGCGCGTTGCGCAACCCGTCCGGGTCGCGGGTGAACTGCACCGCGGAGGCATCGGCCAGCGTCTCGCGGCTGCGGGACACCGCCGCCTGGATCAGGCGGCCGAAGACGAGCCCGATGTAGCCGAGCGCCAGGATGGCCGAAGCCGCGAGGACGATGATGACGACGGCTCCGCCGCCCTTGCGCCCGCCGCCGCCGCGCGGAGCGTGGCGCAGCACCAGCCGGGCAATCAGCGCGATCACGACCAGCCCGAACAGCAGGCCGATCAGCCGCGTGTTGAGGCGCATGTCGCCGTTCAGCACGTGGCTGAACTCGTGGCCGATGACACCTTGCAGTTCGCTGCGGTTGAGGTGCACGAGCGTGCCGCGGGTCACCGCGATCGCCGCATTGGCCGGCGTGTGCCCGGCCGCGAAGGCGTTGATCGAGGCCTCCTGCTCGAGCACGTAGACCTCCGGTACCGGCACGCCGGAGGCGATCGCCATTTCCTCCACCACGTTGAGCAGCCGCCGCCTGAGCGGATCGGTGGTGTCGGCGGTGACCCGCTGCCCACCGAGTGACCGCGCCACCGCCCCGCCGCCGGAACTGAGCGACGCGGTCTTGTAGAGGCTCGCAATGCCGACGATGCCGAGGACGACGAGGGTGGTGACGAACACCGTGCCGGGGTGCTGGACCAGCCAGTGGCCGTCGGGCACGACCACGCCGGGCGCCATCATCACGGCGCGATCGCGACCGAGGGTCGCGAACACGGTCAGCACCACGGCGTTGACCGCCACCACCACGGCGGCGACGGCGAGCACGAACAGGAAGACCAGCCAGCGCGATAGCCGGCGCGAGTCGGCCTGCCGCCCGAAGAAGTCCATTCAGGCGCTTCCCGGCGCGGCTCAGCTCGTGAAGCTGACCTGCGGAACGGCGCGCTTCTCGGGCGACTCGATCTCCAGCAGCTGCGCCGGCTGGAAGCTGAACATGCCGGCGAAGATGTTGTTCGGGAACACCTCGCGCGTGTTGTTGTAGCTCATGACCGAGTCGTTGTAGGCCTGGCGCGCGAACGCCACCTTGTTCTCGGTCGTGGTGAGTTCCTCGGACAACTGCATCATGGTCGTGTTGGCCTTGAGGTCCGGATAGGCCTCGGCCAGGGCGAACAGGCGCCCGAGCGCGCCGTTCAGCGCGTTCTCGGCGCCGGCGAGCTGCTGTACCGCGCCGGGATCACCGGGGTTGGCCGCTGCATTGCGCAGGCCCGTCACAGCGGCATTGCGCGCGGTGATGACCGCCTCGAGCGTGCCGCGCTCGTGCTGCAGGTACCCCTTCGCGGTCTCGACCAGGTTCGGGATCAGGTCGTGGCGGCGGGTGAGCTGCACGTCGATCTGGGCGAACGCGTTCTTGTAGGCGTTGCGTGCGGTGACGAGCCGGTTGTAGATGCCGATGGCCAGCACGACGAGGCCGGCGATGACTGCGAGGACGATCCATCCCATGGCACGACTCCCTGGTTGCGGGCTGGCCACCTGCCTGCGCAGGAGCGCGCAGAGCATAACGCAAAGGGCCGCGAGAACGCTGCATCAGGTCGCGAAAACGCGCAGCAGGCGGCCGGACGGGCGCAATCGGGTGTCGGTCGTGCGCCCGGCTGCCCCGGCCGGTCGAGCCGGTTGCCTCGCTGGCGGGCGGGCGACATGATGTGCGCTGGCCGGCAGGGGAGCACTGGATGGACACCTTCAACGACTGGATGGTCTGGCTCAACGGCATCCTGTGGCACGACTCGGTGCTCTACGTGGTGCTGGCGACGGGCATCCTGTTCACGATCTGGTCGCGCTTCTGCCAGTACAAGGCGCTCACACACGGCTGGAAGGTCATCCGCGGCCAGTACGATGACGCGGCGGATCCAGGCGCCATCAATCATTTCCAGGCGCTGTCGGCCGCACTCTCCGCCACCGTCGGGCTCGGCAACATCGGCGGCGTGGCGCTGGCCATCGCGCTGGGCGGACCGGGCGCGGTGTTCTGGATGTGGGTCGTCGGCTTCTTCGGCATGTCGGTGAAGCTCACCGAGGTCACGCTGTCGATGCTCTATCGCAACACCGACGACCCGGACAACCCGCATGGTGGCCCGATGTGGGTGGCGAAGAAGGCCATTGCGCGCTGGAACCCCGACCTGGCATGGCTCGGGAGCCTCGTCGGCGGCATCTTCTGTATCACGCTGATGGTGTCCACCATCACCGGCGGCAACATGTTCCAGGCCTGGAATGTCGCCGAGCTGACGGAGTCGTACTTCGACATCCCGGGCGTGTTCACCGGGATCGTGATGGCGATCATCGTCGGGCTCGTCATCATCGGTGGCATCAAGCGCATCGGTGCCGTCGCCGGCCGGCTGGTGCCGGTGATGATGGCGCTGTACATCCTCGGCGGCCTGTACGTACTGTTCGTCCACATGGACAGGATCCCGGGCATGCTGGCGCTGATCTTCCGGAGCGCCTTCCTGCCCACCGAGGCCACCGGGGCATTCATCGGCGGTACCGCTGCCTACGCGTTCCTGTTCGGCATGAAGCGGGCGCTGTTTTCGAACGAGGCCGGCCAGGGCTCGTCGCCGATCGCGCATTCCGCGGCGAAGACCGACGAGCCGGTGCGGGAGGGCATCGTCGCCGGTCTCGAGCCGTTCATCGATACGCTCGTCGTGTGCACCTTCACCGCGCTGGTGATCCTCTCCACCGGCGTATGGAACCGTGCGCCGGACGCGGCCTACTCGGTGCTTCCGGAGGTCGTGGCGGCCGGTGAGGGACAGTGGACGCTGGAGACCCGCCACCCGCCGGTACTCGCCGACCTCGACTGGGTCGACGGCCAGTCCGTCTACACGATCCTCTCCGCCCATGCGAACGACAGCACTGGCAATGACCGCCACCGCCTGAACGGCGTGGTGCGCTTCAGCGGCGGCGCGCCGCAGATCGAGTGGGGAACACTCGCAAGTCCCGTCGAGCCCGAGCTCGCGACGCCCGGCATCTATGCCAACTACGTCGGCGCGACGCTGACGGCGAAGGCGTTCGACAGCGTGCAGCCCGGCCTGGGCAAGTGGCTGGTGACGATCGCCGCCTGGCTCTTCGCCGTCTCGACGATGATCTCCTGGAGCTACTACGGCGAGCAGGGCATGGTGTACCTCGCCGGCGACCGCTCAGTGCTGCCCTACAAGGTGGCGTACTGCCTGCTGATCATCGTCGCGACCATGGGCTTCCTGAAGACCGATGCCCAGCTCGACAACCTGACGGGCATCGGCACCGGCGTGATGCTGTTCGCGAACATCCCGATCATGCTGCTGTTCGGCGCGCAGGCGATGCGCGCCTATCACGACTACACGGGGCGGCTCGACGCCGGGAAGATGGGCCCGGATCATCCCAAGCCGGACCTCGAGGCGGTGGTCAGCGGTCGCGACGTGCGCTGATGGCGGGGCGGTTGCCCGTCGCTACTTGTGCGGGTAGCCGATCTCGTGCAGCGATTCCTCGATCTCCCGCAGGCTCGCCGGGTCGTCGATCGTCGCCGGCATCTTCCAGGGCTCGCCGTCGGCGATCTTGACCATCGTGCCGCGCAGGATCTTGCCCGAGCGCGTCTTCGGCAGCCGTGCCACCACCTTGGCCTGCTTGAAGGCCGCAACCGGGCCGATCTGCTCGCGCACGCGCGTCACCAGCTCCCTGACGACCTCCGCTTCGTCGCGCTCCACGCCCGATTTCAGCACGACCAGGCCGAGCGGCAGCTGGCCCTTCATGGCGTCCGCGACGCCGAACACCGCGCATTCGGCCACGTCCGGATGTCCGGCCAGCACCTCTTCCATGGCGCCCGTCGACAGCCGGTGGCCGGCGACGTTGATCACGTCGTCGGTGCGACTCATGATCCACAGGTAGCCGTGCTCGTCGCGTATTCCCGCGTCGCCGGTCAGGTAGTGGCCGGGATAACGCGACAGGTATGAGCTGACGAAGCGCTCGTCGTTGTTCCACAGGGTCGGCAGGCAGCCCGGCGGCAGCGGCAGGCGCAGCACGATGTTGCCCATGTCGCCGGCCGGCACCTCCTCGCCATTGTCCGCGAGCACGCGCACGTCGTAGCCGGGCATCGCGACCGCCGGCGATCCCGGCTTGATCTCCAGTCGCTCGATGCCGAGCGGATTGGCGGCGATCGCCCAGCCGGTCTCGGTCTGCCACCAGTGGTCGACGACGGGCCGGTCGAGCATCCTCGCGGCCCAGTTGAGCGTCTCCGGATCGCAGCGCTCGCCCGCAAGGAAGAGCGCGGTCATGCACGACAGGTCGTATTCGTGCAGGAGCCTGCCCTTCGGGTCCTCCTTGCGGATGGCGCGGAAGGCCGTCGGCGCCGTGAACAGCACCTTGATGCCGTACTCGGAAATCATGCGCCAGAAAGCGCCCGCGTCGGGGGTGCCGACGGGCTTTCCCTCGTACATCACCGTGGTGCTGCCGTTCAGCAACGGGCCGTAGACGATGTAGGAATGGCCGACGACCCAGCCGACATCCGACGCCGCCCAGTAGACGTCGCCCGGGTGGACGCCGTAGATGTTCTGCATCGTCCACAGCAGCGCGACTGCGTGTCCGCCGTTGTCGCGCACCACGCCCTTCGGCTGCCCGGTCGTGCCCGATGTGTACAGGATGTACAGCGGGTCGGTGGCGGCGACCGGCACACAGGCGGCCGGCGCGGCCGTGGCGGTCTCGGCATCCCAGTCATGGTCGCGACCAGCCAGGAGCTCGGCGCGTGCCTCGGCGCGCTGCTTGATGAGGCAGCTCGCGGGCTTGTGCTCGCTCCTCGCGATCGCCTCGTCGAGCAGGGGCTTGTAGGCGATGACACGATTCGGCTCGATGCCGCAGGACGCGGCGAGGATCATCTTCGGCCGCGCGTCGTTGATGCGCGCGGCGAGTTCCGGCGCGGCGAAGCCTCCGAACACCACCGAGTGGATGGCGCCGATGCGGGCACAGGCGAGCATGGCCATCGCGGCTTCGGGGATCATCGGCATGTACACCAGCACGCGATCGCCGCGGCGGACACCGTGGCGCTCGAGCACGCCCGCGAGGCGCGCCACCTCGTCACGCAGTTCCAGATACGTGTAGCGCCGCTTCCGGCCCGTGACCGGGCTGTCGTAGATGAGCGCGGTGCGCGCGCCATGGCCGGCATCGATGTGGCGGTCGAGCGCGTTGTGGCAGGTGTTGATCTGGCCGCCGACGAACCAGCGCCCCGCCGGGCCGGCCTTGGGGTCGAAGACCTGGTCCCAGGGTGCGTGCCAGTCGAGCGCAGCGGCGGCATCCCCCCAGAACCCGGCCGGGTCGGCCAGCGAACGCGCGTGAATCGAACGGTAGTCGGCCATGACTGCTCACCCCCTGCCACTGCCACGGGCGGCCGACAGGCGGCCCGCGCCGCCACCGTACTCCGGCCGGCGGCCCCGGCGCCATTAGCCTTTCCGCGAGGGCGGGGCCTGCCGGAAGCATGAGTTGCCGGTAATAAACTGGCCACAGGGCGGGTCTTTGTGTAACTTTTCGGAAAAACCGAATGGACGGGGACGGGGCGATGCGCTTGCTGGTGATTCTGTCGGTGCTGCTGGCGATGCCGGCGTCGGCAGACAACTTGGCGCCGGACGGGATGTTCTTCCAGGGCGGGGCGACCAACGACGACGCGGAACAGGCCGTGATCGGAATGGTCTGGGACTGGGACTGGCCGGCGCGGGTCATCGGCAGCGACCGGGTCGATGCCCACTGGGACCTGTCTGTCGGCCGGTGGCGCTCCGGCGAGGGTGCGGACGCCCGCTACCACACCCAGTTCGGCATCACGCCGGCGCTGCGTTACCACTTCTCGCGCGCGTACCGTGGTTCCTGGTTCGTCGAGGCCGGTATCGGCCTGAATTTCATCACGCCGACGTATCAGAACGGCAACACGCGGTTCAGCACCGTGTTCAACTTCGGCGACCATGCGGCGATCGGGTGGCGCAGCGAATCTGCATTCATCCAGGAAGTCACGCTGCGCTTCCAGCATTTCTCCAACGCCAGCATCCGCGCGCCTAATCCAGGCGAGAACTTCCTGCAGCTCAGGTTCACGTCCGGCTTCGGCCGTTGACCGCAACGGCCCGGCTGTCGCCACACGAAGACGGCCTGACATCCTCCGCTCACCGCCATCGACTATGATTGCGCCCGCCCGGCGACCGCCAGTGCCGGGCAGTGCGCCCGCGCTGTCGCCGGGTGCCGGACATCGACCTGACGGATCAATGGAGGAACCGTGATGAACAGAACACTCGCCCTGGCCGCCATGCTGTTGCTCGCCGCCGGCGCCGCCCGTGCCGACGGCCTGTACCTGGGCGCGGGGGTCGGCCAGTTCGACTTCGAGGTGGACGACCTGTCGGACATCGGCGACCTCGACTTCGAAGGCGACGACACCTCGCTCAAGGCATTCGCAGGCTGGCGCTTCAACAAGTTCCTGGCGGTCGAACTGGCCTACGTCGACTTCGGTACGCCCTCGGATTCGATCCAGGGCGTCGACGTCGACGTGGAGCTGACCGGTTTCGCACCCTACCTGGTCGCGACGCTGCCGTTGCCGCTGCTGCCGATCGAGTTCTTCGCCAAGGTCGGCTACTACTTCTACGACGTCGAAGCGACGGTGCGCGACGCCGTGGCCGGCACGTTCCGGGTGGACGACAGCGACGAGGACCTCGTGTACGGGGCCGGCGTCGGACTGGCGCTGTTCGACAAGGTCGCCATCCGGCTCGAGTACGAACAGGTCGACATCTCGGATGTGGACACCGCCGACGCCATCTGGCTGACGGGTGCGGTCCGCTTCTGAGGGAGGGCCGGATCCGTGGTCCCCGCGGTAGTCCGGCTCCTGGCGCCATCGCTCGCCCTGCTGGTCCTGGCCGCGCACTTCCTGCGCGGCGGCCCCGCGGCGCTCGTGGTCCTGTGCGTCGCGCTCGTGATCCTGCTCTATGTGCGCCAGCCGTGGGTACCGCGCATCGCGGTCGTCGCACTGCTTGCTGGCTGCGCCGAATGGCTGCGCACACTGGTGCTGCTCGCGGGCGCGCGCATCGACGCCGGCCAGCCGTGGGGTCGTCTCGCTTTCATCCTGGTCGCGGTGTCCGTGTTCACGGCGATCTCGAGCCTGGTGTTTCGCTCGGCAGCGCTCAGGGGCTGGTACTCGGGCCGCTGACGGCCGCAAACGGGCGCCAGGCGCGGGTCACGACGTCGGCACGTCCCGCGACGCGGCGTCAGCGCGTGGCATGCGTCGCCGCGACCGCCCTCGCCGCGTCCAGCAGGGGCCCGGCAGCCAGGCGAACCTTGTAGTCGGGGTCCGCGTGCACGTAGCGAACCACGCCGTCCGCGTCGAGGATGAACACCGCGGGCACCGGCAACTCGTGATGCGATTCACCGGACGCGGCTTCCAGGTCGAGCCCCATGGACTTGTAGCGCGCGTAGGTCGCATCGTCGACGCGAAACGCGATGCCGTAGGCGCGCGCCGCCGTCATGCGCGCGTCGGAAAGCAGCGTGAAGGGCAGTCCCGGGTCCTTGAGGCTCGAGCGCAGGATCGCCGGCCGGTCGGTGCTCAGGAAGTACAGGTCGAAGTCCAGTGCCTTGAGCTCATCCTCGGCCTTCGCAAGCTCGCCGAGGTGCACGTTGCAGTACGGGCACCAGCCGCCCCGGTAGAAGACGAGGATCACGGGTCTCGTGAACGCCGCCGGGTCGATGGCGAAGTCGGCGCCCTGCTCCGTGCGCACCGTGACAGCGGGAGCCCGGCTGCCAACGGCAAGAGGCCGCACGCCGGTTGCGTCGGACGGCACCTGGGCCGTGGCGACCTGCGCCATCAGTCCGAGGGCGACGGCCAGGGTTTGGAGCAAGGACGGGGCGCGGCCTGTCATGGTGATCTCCTGCAGGGACTCGAGTACGAGACCGGCCGTGCCGGGCAGACATTACGGGAGCCAGGCACGCCGACGCGGGACCGCTGGCCGGGGGTCAGTAGGGCGTGCCGTTGCGGCGGCTAAATGTCCCCGGCGCCGACGGCAGGTTCCAGTGCAGGTCCTCGTCCGGATAGAAAGTCTGGTCCCGGGCGTCGCGGTTGCTGATCTCCAGGTACACCGCCGGCTGGTCGCTCCTGTTGACCAGCTGATGGCCATTCTCGCGACCGGCCGGAAAGCCTATCCCCATGCCGGGAGTCAGGACCCGCTCGCCCTCGTCGGTGCGGAGCACGACCTCGCCGGACAGGACGAAGATGAATTCATCCTCGTGCGTGTGCCAGTGACGCATGGCGGACTCGGCCCCCGGGTGCAGGGTCGTGTGGTTGATCCCGATCCTGGTGAGCGCGGCGGCGTCGCCGAGCGCACGCTTCTCGCGCGGCAGGACGCGCGATCGAAAGGGCTCGGGATAGCCCGAGTCCGTTTTGGGCGCCAGTTCGGCGGGCTTGAACGGCAGACCGGGACTTGTCATGGCGGGCGTTCCCTGCGGAGGTGCGGCCGAGCCTAGCCGACCGCCGCGCCGCGCGACAGGCCCGCCGGCTGCCACGGCGGCCGGCAGGGGCTGCGCGTGATCAGGCGTGCGCCGCGCAATGCAGGCGGGACGGCGGCGAGTCCGGGTCGAGCCGGCGCCACAGTCGCTCGTGGAAGAAGAAAGCCACGGTATTGGCCAGGGGCTCGATCAGCCCGATGCCGGCAGCGACGGCGACCGAACCGGTGAGCGCGTAGGCCACGCCGAACGCAACACCGAAATGCAGTACGGCGAAGGACGTCGTCTTCATCAGGTCGCGGGCCATGGGTCACCTCCGGGAGCGGCTCCCGATTACCTTGCCCCGGCAGGCCCTCCAGATCCAATCAATAGATTCACGAGACTGGATAGGCAGCGTCTATCGCGACGCGGGGTATCGCCGGATCCGCGGCCCGCCTGCGCTGCGACGCAGCATCGCGCCCGGCCGGCCCGGTCGCAAACGGTGACCTGATTCCGGGCCCGCCGCCCCGGGCAGGCATAGGATTTCCGCGACGGCCGCTCCAGGCGCCGGAAGTCCGGCGTCGCGGCCGCCGGGACGGTAACGTGGAGTTCGAGCAGTTCGCCGCTGCCTTTCGCGCGGGCCGGGCCACCGCCCGGGTCGACCGCCGTCTCGCCATGCTCGTGTGTGACCGTTCGACCGCGCTTCCGCTCGCGAGCCGCGTGGTGCACTACACCTGGAAGTGGCTCGCGTTCGTGGCGGTCTGCGCGGGCCTGGTCTGTCTCCTCAGGGGCCTGTGGCTGCCGGGCCTCGTCGCGCTGGCCGGCGGTGTCGCGCTGGGGGTCGCCGTGCAGTGGCTGGCGGCACGGGCCGTGCTGCGTCACGCGTTGCGCGACGCCGGCTTCCTCGAGCGCATGCACGTCGCGGGGGTGATCGAGATTCGCGCGCTCGACGCGCCCGGGCGGATGGTCGGCGCAGAGCGCTGACGACGGGACCCCGGGGCGGTCAACGCCAGGGATTGCCGACCCACGACCCGTACATGGGATTGGGGAGCAGGAAGCACCGCGCGCCGAAGAGCGCCACGTCGAATTGCCGCTGTGACTGTCCCGGGCAGTCCTTGATGTTGTCGCCCACGAACATGACCACCTCGAGCGGTGGCAGGCCGAGCGGCGAGCTGCCGTCCGCAACCGCGGCGAAGCGCGCCGACTTGTCGGACCCGTCCCGCGCGCACAGCACGCCGTCGACCTCGATGCCCAGGGCCGCGATGTTGGCGCGTGTGTCGGCGCACAAGGCCTCGCGGCGGTTGGTCACGACCACGACCCGTCCGCCGGCTGCGTGGACGGTGTCGATGAAGCCCGCGGCGCCGGGCAGCAGGCCGGCCCTCCGGTCGGCCGTCCAGACGGCCCACTGGTTCTCGTCGTGCGGCCGTCCGGTCATGGCCAGCCGGACCTGGTAGTCGCTGTTGTCGAGGATGGTCTCGTCCGCGTCCATGACCACGGCCCAGGCCTTCCCGGCCAGTGCCGGGGCGAGCGACTCGATCCTCGCCGCGGCGAGCGCATAGGTCTGCTCGAACAGCGCGACACGTTCGGCCGAGTTGCGGAACCAGTGCAGCTCCAGCGGCGTCCCGGGGCGGGCGGTCACGATCACGTCGCGGGCTTGCGGTGCCGGCCGTGATTGAACAGGCGCGGCCGCATCGTGGCCCTGGCCGGGGCTCGCCAGGCAGGCGGTCAGCAGCAAGGATGGCAGCAGCACGAGGACGTCACCCATCCAGTTTCTCGGCATCGCTCGACTCCGGTATTCGGGACGCGTGCGACTGTACACGACTGGTGCGGCCACGAAGCAGCGCCTCGGCCGCCGCCCGGCGCGCACCGCGGGCAGGGCGCGGCCGGCCGTGCGCAGGTTCGGGTACATTAGGCTGAAGCGGCCGGTGAGATTCCCATGAGCATGACGCAAGGCTTCGCCGGTTCGATCGGCGAGACACCCCTGATCCGCCTCGAGCGACTGTCGGCCGCGACCGGTTGCGACATCCTCGGCAAGGCCGAGTTCATGAATCCGGGCGGATCGGTGAAGGACCGCGCCGCGCGGGCCATCATCACGGCCGCCGAGCGCGATGGCCGCCTCGTCGCGGGCGGTACCGTGGTGGAGGGGACGGCCGGCAATACCGGCATCTCGCTCGCACACCTGTGCCGCGCCCGCGGATATCGCTGCGTGATCGTCATGCCCGACAACCAGTCGCCGGAGAAATTCGGCATCCTCGAGGCGCTTGGCGTCGAACTGGAACGGGTCCGGCCCGTGCCCTACGCCGATCCCAACCACTACCAGAAGGTCGCGCGGCGGCGGGCAGAGGAAATTCCCGGCGCGGTGTGGGCGGACCAGTTCGACAACACGGCCAATCGCGACGGCCACTATTCGACCACCGGACCCGAGATCTGGCGGGACAGCGCCGGCCGGCTCGATGCCTTCGTCGCGGCGAGTGGCACCGGCGGCACCTTCGGCGGGGCCGCGACGTTCCTGAAGGAGCAGGATCCCGCGCTGCGGACGGTGCTCGCGGACCCCCAGGGCAGCGCGCTCTACCGCTGGGTCAAGCATGGCAAGCTCGAGGCCGAGGGACCCGGTTCGATCACCGAGGGCATCGGGATCGGCCGGGTGACGGCAAACCTCAAGGACGCACCGATCGATGATGCGGTGCACATCAACGACCAGGACTGCGTCGCGATGGTCCACCGCCTGTTGCGCGAAGAGGGCCTGTTCCTTGGGAGCGCCGCGGGCGTCAACGTCGCCGCGGCGGTCCGGGTGGCGCGGGAAATGGGTCCGGGTCATCGCATCGCCACGATCCTGTGCGACAGCGGACACAAGTACCAGTCACGCCTCTACAACCGGGAATGGCTGGACGCCCGCGGCCTGCTCGCCGCCGCGCTGGGTGAAGGTGCATGAGACCGCGACGGGCGCTACATTAGAGGCTGGCAGGTCCTGCTGCGGTGCACACATGCCGCCAGATAAGCCTCGACTCGACCAGGCACGGCTCGACCAGGCGGTCGCGCTGGCCCAGCGCCAGCGTCTCGCGCGCGAGCAGGGCTATCGTGAGCGGGCGCTCAGGCTCTTGCCCTGGGTCTGCGGCCGCTGTGCGCGTGAGTTCACCCGCGCCAACCTGCGCGAGCTGACGGTCCACCACCGCGACCACGACCACGACAACAATCCGCCCGACGGCAGCAACTGGGAACTGCTGTGCGTCTACTGCCATGACGACGAGCACGGGCGCTCGCTGCAGCACGCGACCGTGGCGGATGCTCCTGCGGCACCGGCCACCCACCAGCCATTCAGCGCGCTCGCGGAGCTGTTGCGAAAGCGATAGGGCCGCCATGACACGACGGCCCGGGCAAGAGACTCCGCGCGACAGGCCGACCCTGGTCAGGGGCCTGGTGGCCTGCCGCGCGGGGCCAATCGCTCGGTCAGTGCTGCTGCCGATCCTCCGCGGCCGCGAGGCGCGTGGCCGAATCGCCGGTCGCCTTGCGGTGCACCGCGAGCAGCGGCGCCGATTCGGCCTGGGCCACGGCGTCATCGATGGCGTCGGCGCGGCACTTGTTCATCGCTTCCATCTCCCGCAGCTCCAGCCGGTGTGGCCGGTCGCAGACGTGGCGGGCGGCACGCTGGATGCGCGCATACACGGCCTGCGCGCCGTCGCTGTCGCGCAGCTCGGACGGCGCGGCGCGCACCACTGTCGACCTGACATCGGCAGTGCGCTCGTCAGCGAGCGCACTGCCGGCCACGATCATCGCGAAGCACGCGGCCAGCAGGACCCGGTGACGGCGTGCAAGGATGCGGGGGAGAGCGGTGGTGAGGGTATTCATGGTGGGGTCCTCGCGTGGGTGTCCATTCCATTCGATGCGCGGCGACGATCTGCGGTTGGGGTCGGCCGGGGGGCATGTGCGCGTCTCGCCGTCGCAGGTATGTGACCACGCCCGGGCGAATGCCCGCGGTCGGCTCGTCGCAGGGCCGCTCCGCCCCATCGCAAGCCGCGGCGCGTGGCGGCCGGCTGCGGGGAACGCCGCGGTGAAGCGAGTCTCTGCGGCGACGAGCGACAGGAGTGCCCGCCCGGCGGGCCTGTAGCATGGCGAGGATGATTGCCGGATCGAGCGCCAGCGTGACGGTACCGGCCCTGCCGCGGCTGCGGCTCGGCCGTGACCAGCTGTTCTGGCTGCTGCACACCATCGGCTGGTGCGCCTACGGCCTGGTGCAGTATGCCGGCGCGCTGGCCTGGGAGAAGCCCGCCGGCTACTTCCAGGTCGTGGCGGTGGCCACCGCGGCAGGCTTCGTCATCTCGGCGCCCCTGCGCTGGGTCGATCGCTACCTGTGGAGCCGGCCGCCGCTCGCCATGCTCGGCGGCGTGGTGGTCGTGTCGTACGTCCTGGCGCTGGCCTGGCGCCTGGTCATCGAGGCCTCCTACCGGCAATTCATGCCAGCGGAGATGTCCAACGAGAGCCTGTCGCCGCTCTACGTCCTCTATGCGGCGGCCAATTCCTCGTTCGTCCTGCTGTGCTGGTCGGGCCTGTACTTCGGCATGCACTACTACGAGACCCTGCGGCGCGAGCGCGAGCGGTCGCTCAGGTCCGCGGCGCTGGCCCAGGAGGCGCAGTTCAAGATGCTGCGCTACCAGTTGAATCCGCACTTCCTGTTCAACACGCTGAACGCGATCTCGACGCTGATCCTCGACGGTCGCAACGACCTCGCCAACCAGTCGGTGTCGCGGTTGTCGGAGTTCCTGCGCTACACCCTCGACCAGGACCCGATGAAGCGCGTGACCCTGCGGCAGGAGGTCGACGCGCTGAACCTCTACCTCACCACGGAACGACTGCGCTTCGGCGAGCGGCTGGAGATGGAATTCGCGCTCGAGGAGGCCGCGCTCGATGGGCTCTTGCCGAGCCTGTTGCTGCAGCCGCTGATCGAGAACGCGGTCAAGTACGCGATCTCGCCGCGCGAGGCGGGCGGCCGCATCCGCGTCGAGGCACGCGTCCGCGCCGGCATGCTCGAGATCGCCGTCACCGACGACGGGCCGGGACTGCCGGGAACGACGCCCGGCAATGGCCGCGGCGTCGGCCTGCGCAACACGCGTGAGCGACTCGCAGTGGTGTACGGTGACCGCCACCGGTTCGCGACACTCGATGCGCACCCCGGCCTCAGGATCGAGATTGGAGTGCCCTACGAGACGGGGGTCGAGAAGTGAACAATGTCATCCGCGCGCTGATCGTCGACGACGAGGCGCTGTCGCGCCGCGGGCTGCAGATCCGCCTGCGAGGGGCCCGCGACATCGAGGTCGTCGGCGAGGCGGTGAACGGCCGTGCCGCAGTCGAGGCGATCGGCCGGCTGCGCCCCGACCTGGTGTTCCTGGACATCGAGATGCCCGGCCTGTCCGGCTTCGACGTGC
>CAZXAS010000010.1:0-28490 GCA_964638185.1 uncultured Steroidobacteraceae bacterium
GGCACCGACATCACCGAGTTGGTCCTGCACGCGGTCGGGTCGTCCCCCTTCGGCTCGGCCTCACTGCAGCACGGCTCCCCGCGTGCAGGTCTCACAGCCCAGGCCGGAGACGACTGTAGTCGTGTTTGCTCGCGCGTTTTCCGACTCTTCCGCGCGAGCAAACACGATCTACAGGAGTCAGCACCCTCGGCGCCGGCTAATGGCGCACGATCGGGTCAACTACAGGCGCGCCGGCCTGGGCCGTGCCAACCTCGACGCGGCACGCCTCACCCCGTGCACGCCGGCCTGGGCCGTGCTGACCTCGAAGCGGAGTGCCTCGCCCGGAGGGGACAGTCCCCTCGACGCGGAACGCCTCACCGCCTCAGGAGGTAGCGGCCGCCTGCGGCGGGCGTTCGATCACAGGCACGCGCACCGTGTGCTCCCGCGGCTGTCCGTCGAACGGCGGGCCGCGGCGGATGGTCAGGCGCACCGGCTGGCCGGGCGCCTGCATCGCGATGCGCGCCAGCACGTCCTCGGCGCCCGTCACCGCCGAGCCGTTGATCTCCGTGATGACATCGCCCCGGCGCACGCCCTCGGTGGCTGCCGGCATGCCGCGGTAGACCCCGGCGACGATCACCGCGCCTTCCGGCCAGCCGAACTGGCGGCATTCCTCCGCGGTCAGGGACTGCGGCTGGATGCCGATCCAGCCGCGGACCACGCGTCCCTCGCGCAGGATGGCGTCGACCACCCCGCGCACCAGGTCGACCGGGATCGCGAAGCCGATGCCCTCGATCCCCGAGTTGCGGGCGATGACCGCGGTATTGATGCCGACCAGCTCGCCACGTGCATCGATCAGGGCGCCGCCGGAGTTGCCGAAGTTGATGGCGGCATCGGTCTGGATGAAGTTCTCGAACGTCGAGACACCGAGGCGGGCGCGGCCGGTGGCACTGACGATGCCCTGCGTGACCGTCTGGCCGAGCCCCATCGGGTTGCCGATGGCGAGCACCGGGTCGCCCACCCGCAGCCGGTCGGAGCGGCCGAGCGTCATGCTCGGCAGTGAGCCGAGTTCCACCTTCAGGACCGCCAGGTCCGTGTCGCGGTCGCTGCCCACGACCCTGGCCGGCGCTTCGCGACCGTCACGCAGTTGCACGCGGATCTGTGTGGCACCGTCGACCACGTGGTAATTCGTGACCACGTGCCCCGCGTCGTCGTAGATGACGCCCGACCCGAGGCTTCGCTGCACGCGCTCGCGGTAGGAGTTCCACAGGTCCCCGAAGTAGGGCGCCAGTTCGCGCGGCAGCCCGCGCACCCGCGGCACCTGCACGACGCGCTCGGTGTAGATGTTCACGACCGCCGGCGCAGACCTTTCGACAGCCTCCGCATAGCTGACGAAGCCCGCATCGCTGGCAGCCGGCTGCGCCAGCGGGGCGGTCGCCGCGGCGGGTTCGACCGCAGTCGCGGCCGGTGACGCGGCGGCGGGCGTCGTGGTGCTCGATGCGGCGACCTCCGCTGCCGGCGCGGGCGCCCCGGCGGGGCCCGCGGCCTGGCCGATCAGGTCAGGGCGAAGCCACCACAGCAGCAGGGCAGACACGAGCCCGGCCATCGCCCAGGCCGCAGCCCATCCAAGCCACCGACGAACCGACTGCATCGAAATCCGACCTCCGCGCGAAATGAATTGTGTTGCTGCAATGCGTTACGGGCCCATGGGACGGGTGTATACTGCGCCCTTCTTCGCGATCGATGAAAGACGGGGCCGTGCCGGGATCTTCGGGCAGGGCTTCCAGGCAGATGTGTGTCGAAGATCCCTGCAGGGGTGACCGGATGACCGACCACGTAGACCAGGGGCGCCGCCAGTTGCTGACGGCCGCCACGACCCTCACCGGCGCCGTCGGCGTCGTTTTTGCCGCCACTCCATTCCTGGCCTCCTGGAAACCGAGTGCCCGCGCCAAGGCCCTCGGGGCGCCCGTCGAGATCGACATCAGCAAGCTCGAGATGGGCGCCATGCTGAAGGTCGAATGGCGTGGCAAGCCCGTCTGGGTCGTACGCCGCAGCGACGAGATGGTGGACCGGCTCTCCACGGTCGACCCGTTGCTCGCCGACCCGGCATCCGAAGCGTCGCAGCAACCCGACTACGCTAGGAACGAGGCGCGCGCAGTGCGGCCCGAGTACCTCGTGGTGCTTGGCGTGTGCACCCATCTCGGCTGCGCCCCGGTGTCGCGCTTCAACCCGGGCGATGCCGAACTCGGCCCCGACTGGCCGGGCGGCTTCTACTGCCCCTGCCACGGCTCGCGCTTCGACATGTCCGGGCGCGTGTTCAAGGGCATGCCGGCTCCGACCAACCTCACGGTCCCGCCGTACGCATTCGTCGACGACAACCACATCCTCGTCGGCGCCGAGCAAGAGGGGGTCGCGTGATGGCCAACGATGCAGCAGCGACCGCCGGCGGCGGACGCATGAAGGCGATGCTCGGCTGGGTCGATGCCCGTTTCCCGCTGACCCGCATGTGGAACGAGCAGTGGGGGCAGTACTACGCGCCCAAGAACCTCAACCTCTGGTACCTGTTCGGCTCGCTGTCGCTGGCAGTGCTGGTGCTGCAGATCGTCACCGGCATCTTCCTGACGATGAACTACAAGCCCTCGGCGGCGGATGCCTTCGGCTCGGTCGAGTACATCATGCGCGACGTCGAGTGGGGCTGGCTCCTGCGCTACCTGCACTCGACCGGCGCGTCGGCGTTCTTCGTCGTCGTCTACCTTCACATGTTCCGCGCGATGCTCTACGGTTCGTACCGCAAGCCGCGCGAGCTGCTGTGGATATTCGGCATGCTCATCTACCTGTGCCTGATGGGCGAGGCCTTCTTCGGCTACCTGCTGCCCTGGGGCAACATGTCCTACTGGGGCGCGCAGGTGATCGTGTCGCTGTTCGGCACGCTGCCGGTGATCGGCCCGGACCTGCAGGAATGGATCCGCGGCGACTTCTTCATCTCCGACATCACGCTCAACCGCTTCTTCGCGCTGCACGTGATCGCGCTGCCGCTGGTGCTGGTGTTCCTGGTCGTGGCGCACCTGCTCGCGCTGCACGAGGTCGGCTCGAACAATCCCGACGGCGTCGAGATCAAGAAGCTCAAGGACAAGGACGGCAACCCGGTCGACGGCATCTGGAGCCACCCGTACTACACGGTGAAGGACCTGATGGGCTTCGCCGGCTTCCTGGTGATCTTCTGCGCGGTGGTGTTCTTCGCGCCGACGATGGGGGGCCTGTTCCTCGAGGCGCCGAACTTCGAGGTCGCCAACCCGATGCAGACGCCGCTACACATAGCGCCGGTGTGGTACTTCACGCCCTATTACGCGATGTTGCGCGCCGTACCCGCGTTCCTGGGCACGCAGGTCTGGGGCGTGCTGGTCATGGGCGCGGCCGTGATGATCCTGTTGTTCCTGCCCTGGCTCGACCGCTCCGAGGCCAAGTCCATCCGCTACCGCGGCCCGATCTACAAGATCGCGCTGGCGCTGTTCGTGGTCTGGTTCGTCATCCTCGGTTACTGCGGCCTCAAGCCCGCGGTCCAGCCCTACAAGACGTTGTCGGTCGTCGGCACGATCTACTACTTCGCGTTCTTCCTGCTGATGCCGTGGTATTCGCGCATCGACAGCAGCAAGCCCGTCCCGCAGAGGGTGACGTACCATGCTCATTAAGAGGCTCGCTGCGCTCGCGGTGGCGTTGCTGCCCGCCGCCGGTCTCGCCGCCACCACGACGCCGCTCATGGATGCCGGTACGGACATCCACAACCAGGCATCGCTGCAGCGTGGCGCGCGCAACTTCGTCAATTACTGCCTCGGTTGCCACGGCGCGCAGTACATGCGCTGGAACCGCGTGGCGGCCGACCTCGGGATCAGCGAGGAAGACCTCGAGCAGTACCTGATGTTCACCGGGTCGCAGCCCTTCGACACCATGCAGAGCGCCATGCCGAAGGGCGACTCGGTCGACTGGTTCGGCGTGGCTCCGCCGGACCTGTCGCTGATCGCGCGCAGCCGCGGCACCGACTACATCTACACCTTCCTGCATACGTTCTACGCCGATCCCAAGCGGCCGCTCGGTGTCAACAACCTGGTGCTGCCCAACACGGCGATGCCGCACGTGCTCGCGCACCTGCAGGGCCTGAAGCAGCCGAAGACGGAGCTGCAGACCCACGGCGATCGCACCGAGGAGCACCTGGTCGGCCTGGTCGACGGGACCGCCGGAGAACTGACGGCAGAGCAGTACGACGAATTCGTCCGTGATACCGTCAATTTCCTCGACTATGTCGGCGAGCCCATCAAGGCCAAGCGCGAGCGCATGGGCGTGTGGGTCGTCAGCTTCCTGCTGGTGTTCTGGCTGCTGACCTGGCTGCTCAAGAAGGAATACTGGAAGGACGTGAAGTAAGGTCCGGTCCACGGTCGCGCGCGACCCGTGACGGACACCCGGCGCGACTGGCCGGGCGGGGGGGGTAAGCAGTGGCGAGTGGCCCGACTTCAAGGCGGCCCTATCTCGTGCGCGCCATGCACGAATGGATGACCGACAACGGCCAGACCCCGCACCTGGTCGTCGACGCCACGGTCAGTGGCGTCGAGGTCCCGACGGGCTACGTCAAGGATGGCCGCATCGTGCTCAACATCAGCTGGCAGGCCACGCAGGGCCTGAGGCTCGGCAACGACCTGATCGAGTTCTCCGGCCGCTTCGGCGGCGTTCCCCACAATCTCCGCATTCCGCCGGCGGCGATGCTCGGCATCTACGCCCGCGAGACCGGCCAGGGCATGCTGTTCCAGGACGACGGCGAGGGCGAGCGCTCGCCGCCGCCGTCGGACACGCCGTCGCCGGGCGGACGCAAGCCACAGCTGCGCGTCGTCAAGTAGACGCCCGCCACGTCGCGGCAGGCGTCGAAGGCGCCGCGCAGCAGGCGGCATTGCAGCTGCTCCGCCGGTCCGGTCACCTCGATCACGTCGAAGCGCGCCGGGAGCCGCGCGAGCATCGGGTCGCGCGCGAGCAGGCACCTGGCCGCCCGCACCAGTCGCCGGCGCTTGCCGGCTGTGATGCTGCCGGCGCCGCCGCCGAAGTCCTGGCGCGAGCGATAGCGCACTTCCACCAGCGCCAGCACGCCGTCCTCGAGCGCGACGATGTCGAGTTCGCCGCAGCGGAAGCTCACGTTGCGGGCGAGCAGCCGGTAGCCATTGCGCTCCAAGAGGCGGCACGCCGCGTCTTCGGCGGCGCGGCCGAGCGCGAGGTGGGGCGCGCCGCTCACGGCGTCGCGATCGACCCGGCCGGCGGCAGCGGCACGGCGCGACCGTCCTCGATGACGGCGAAATCCATGCTGCGGCGGATGCGGCCGTAGGCATCGAGTTCGAGCGTCCCGGTCACGCCGGGTACCGGCTGCTCGAACGGCGAGCGATGGCGCGACAGTTCCGAGACGATGGCGAAGGCGTCGTAGCCGAAGGCGAACAGGCGGCTCCTCGACGGCGCGCGCTGCATCCAGCTGCGCTCGGCCGTGGTGCGCAGGCTTGCCGCCACGCCGGTTTCGTCGAGCACCCAGGGCATCTCGGGGAACATGACGCCATCGAGGTCGATGTTGCCGCGGCTGCCGGGCTCGTGGACGTCCGAAGTGGCGTACACCGGGAGCTTGCTCGCGTAGTTGAAGCGCAGCTGGGTGCGGATCAGTCGTCCGGTCACCGGTTGCGCGGCGACGAACATGAACTGCGCGTCGGGCCGGTAGACCTTGGCGCTGCGTCCAGCCTCCGCCGGCACCGTCCGCAGTTCCAGCAGCCCGTCCAGGATCACCTGGAAGTCGGTCGTGCCCGCCGCATAGACGCTGCGCGCCAGCAGCCGACCACCTGCCCGGGCAAGCTCCTCCTCGAAGGCCGCGAGCACCCGCTGGCCCCACTCGTTGGCGGGCACGAGCGCGAGCCCGTCCTTGCGGCCATCGGCCACCGCGCGCCGTGCCGCCGTACGCGCCTCGTCCTCCGGCGACAGGGCGAACTGGAAGAAGCGGTCGGGCGTCATGGTGCCGTCGGGCAGGAAGTTCAATGCCAGCGTCGTCGCACTGCCGTCGGCGATCTCGGCGAGCTTGCCGACTTCCTCACGCGTCAGCGGTCCGACCACCAACTGGGCGCCGTCGCTGATCGCGCCGAGGTAGGCGCTCGGCGCATCGCTGGCGGCGACGTCGTACAGCCGCAGTACCGGTCGCATGCCCTGCGGCTGCTGGTAGTAAGCCGACAGGAAGCCGTCGCGCACCGCCTGGCCGGCGGCGCGTGCACGGCCCGACAAGGGCAGGAGCAGCGCGACGCGCGACGAGGGCGCGAATCCCGAGCTGTAGCGCTCGGCCAGTTGCGGCCACAACGCCGCATTGGCGGGGTGTGCGGGATAGCGCAGGCGCCAGGCCTGCAGCCGGCCTGCGGCGCCGACGGGGCTCTGGCGCGCCGCATGCTCGATCTGGGCGAGTTCGATCCAGCCGGCCACCACCGGTTCTTCGGCGGGGCCGACCGGCAGCGCACCGCGTTCCGCGGCCGCCGCGACGCCGGCCATGATCAGCTGCTGGTTGGCAGCGCGCTCGGCCGTGCCGGCCAGGCGCCCCTCGCGTGCGACCAGCGTGCGCACCGCATCCTCGACGTTGCCGAGCGCGAACAATGCGCGCGCGCGCGTGGCCAGCGTCGCGGCATCGTCCGGCCCGGAGAGCGTCGCCAGTTGCTCGAGCGCGCGGGCCGGCTGGTTGCGCGCCAGCGACGACTCGGCGCCGAGCCGCGCCCGTTCCCTGGCATCCGCCGCGGATAGCGGCGCGCTCATGCGTGCGAGGGCGGCCTCGCTGCCACCGGGATTGCCGGCCGCCAGCCACTCGCGCGCGGCGGCCAGGAGCAACGGGTTGGCGCGCGCCGGGTCGGCGGTCGCCGCCTCTTCGTAGGCGCGTGCCGCGTCCTGGTGGTCGCCGCTGCGCGCGTATCGTTCGGCGCGTGCCTCGGCGCCCCGGGCGCCGTCGGGGATGACGCCCGTCATGGGCTGGCAGGCCGCCAGCAGGGCGACCACGAGGCTTGCGGCCAGCGGCCGCCGGAGTGATTGCAGGGCTTGCATCGGGTTACCGCGTTGGCGAGGATCGTTGCGCCGCTCGGCGGCCGGGGGTGACATTATAGGGATGGCCGCGGGCAGGCTTTACGTCGTGGCGACGCCAATCGGCAACCTGTCCGACGTTTCGGCGCGTGCGCGCGAAACGCTGGCCGCGGCCGACGTGGTGGCGGCCGAGGATACGCGCCATACGGGGCGGCTCCTCGCCGAGCTCGGGCTCGACCGCCCGCTGGTTTCCCTGCACGAGCACAACGAGGCCGCGCGCGCCGCGGGCCTGGTCGAACGGCTGTGCCGCGGCGAGACCGTTGCGCTCGTCAGCGACGCCGGCACGCCGCTGGTCAGCGACCCGGGGTTCCACGTGGTGCGCGCGGCGATCGCCGCCGGCGTGGTGGTCTCGCCGGTGCCCGGTCCCTGTGCGGCGGTGGCTGCGCTGTCGGTGGCCGGCCTGCCCACCGACCGGTTCTGTTTCGAGGGCTTCCTGCCGGCCAGGCGCGCTGCGCGCCTCGCGCGGCTCGGCGAACTCGTGGCGGAGCCGCGCACGCTGGTCTTCTATGAGTCCCCGCAGCGCCTGGCCGGGAGCCTCGGGGACATGCAGGCCGCGCTCGGTGGCCTGCGCCAGGCGGTGGTCGCGCGCGAGCTCACCAAGCTGTTCGAGACGGTCTATCACGGCACCCTCGAGGAGCTCGCGACGCGCGCAGCGTCCGACGCCGACATGTGCCGCGGCGAGTCGGTATGCGTCGTGGCCGGGGCCTTGCCGTTGACGTCCGGCGACGGCGGTGCCGAACTGGATCGAGTGCTCGGCGTGCTGCTCGAGGCGCTGCCGGCCTCGCAGGCAGCGGGCGTTGCCGCGAAGCTCACCGGGGCGCGCCGCAACGACTGTTACCAGCGCGCGCTGGCCCTCGCGGGAAAAACCGACGGCCGCCTTGAATGACCGGGCCATAGGGCCTATCGTGCACGCGGGAGTCGGCCAGGCAACCGCTGTTTTCCAACGGAGAATGGAGGAAAGTCCGGGCTCCACAGGGCAAGGCGCCAGGTAACGCCTGGGGGGCGCGAGCCCACGGAAAGTGCAACAGAAAGCAAACCGCCCAAGCGCGCGAGCGATCGCGCGACGGCAAGGGTGAAAGGGTGCGGTAAGAGCGCACCGCGCTTCCGGTAACGGAAGCGGCACGGCAAACCCCGCCTGGAGCAAGGCCAAATAGGGAAGCACGCGGTCGCAAGACCGCAGCGCGCTGCCCGCGCGTGTTTCCGGGTAGGCCGCTCGAGGTGCACGGCGACGTGCATCCCAGAGGAATGGTTGCCCACGACAGAACCCGGCTTACCGGCCGACTCCCACTTTTCCCCTCTTTTCCGCCTGCGCCCCGGTCCCGGGGCGCGGGCGAGGTCGTTCCAGGCGCTATCTCTCATGCGCCGCGTGAACTTAGTTTCCTAAGTTACTGATTCATTGAGCAAGCATCGAGCGCCAGCGGCGCTTGAACGTTCGGCCCTAAGTCTCTGACCGGGAAGAACTTTTTTTTGCGCGAGGCGTTGACCGGGGGCGGCTTGCTCCCTATAGTGGCGCCAAGTGGGAAAAAGTGGGAGGAAATGGGACCCGGTCCCGTTCCCGTAACGTGTTTCGCGGTGCCAACAAAGTGACGCTCGATGCCAAGGGCCGGATGGTCATGCCGACCCGGTATCGGGAGCGCCTGCAGGAACGCTGCCAGGGGCGGCTCGTGGTCACCGTGGACCGCGACCAGTGCCTGCTGGTCTACCCGCTGCCCGACTGGGAAGAGATCGAGCGGAAATTGATGCGGCTGCCGACCCTCAACGAGCAGGCGCGACGCCTGCAGCGGCTGATGGTCGGGCATGCCTCCGACGTCGAGCTCGACGGCCACGGCCGCGTGCTGTTGCCGCCGAAGCTGCGCGAATTCGCGCACCTCGACCGCAACGCGATCCTCATCGGCCAGGGCGCCCGCTTCGAGTTGTGGGATGAGCAGCGCTGGGACGAGCGCCGCGACGAGTGGCTCAAGGCCGAGGACACGGCGGAACTGCTTCCGCCGGAGCTCGGCTCGCTGTCCCTGTAGCGCCAGCTCGCCGTGGCAGCGGGGGCCGGCGGTGTAGAGGGGGCCGGTTCGCATCTTCCGGTCCTGCTCGACGAGGTGATCGAGTCGCTGGCGCTGAAGCCCGATGGCTTCTACGTCGACGCGACGTTCGGACGGGGCGGTCACGCGAGGGCGATCCTCGCGCGTTTGGGGGAGCGGGGAACCTTGCTGGCTATTGATCGTGATCCGCAGGCTGTCGCTGCTGCGAGGGAATCGCTGAGTGCCGACCGCCGGGCATCGATCGTGCACGCGCCATTCTCGCGACTCGGCGAGATCGTCGACGACACCGGGCGCAAGGCGGACGGCATCCTGCTCGACCTGGGTGTGTCGTCGCCGCAGCTCGATGACGCGCTGCGCGGCTTCAGTTTCCTGCGCGACGGGCCGCTCGACATGCGCATGGACCCCGGCAGCGGCCAGAGCGCGGCGGAATGGCTGGCGCAGGCGCCGGAGCGCGAGATCGCGGACACGATCTTCCGCTACGGCGAGGACCGCTTCGGGCGACGGATCGCGCGCGCCATCGTCGCCGCGCGCGACGAGGCGCCGATCACGACCACCGGCCAGCTCGCCGCCATCGTCGCCGCGGCGGTGCCGACCCGCGAGCCGGGGCGGCATCCGGCCACGCGCACCTTCCAGGCCCTGCGCATGCAGGTGAATGGCGAACTCGACGAGCTGGAACAGGCCCTGCCGGCCGCGGTGGAGGCGCTTGCGCCCGCGGGACGCCTCGCCGTGATCAGTTTCCATTCGCTCGAGGACCGCATGGTCAAGCGCTACCTGCGCAGCGCCTCGCGCGACGATCCGGCCTGGGCCGGCATGCCGCAGGTGCCCGCGCACGCGCGCGCGCGACTCAGGCTCGTCGGGCGCGCGCAGTTCGCCACGGCCGACGAGGTCGCCCGCAACCCGCGGGCGCGAAGCGCGGTGCTGCGCGTCGCGGAGCGCGTCGCATGAGCCGGCGGCTGCTGCTGATCGTCCTGCCACTGTTGTGGACCGGCGTGCTCGCGTCGGCCGTCGGCGTCGTCTACGTGCGGCACGAGGCGCGCACGCTGTTCGCGGAGCTCGAGCGGCTGTCCGGCGAGCGCGACCGGCTCAACATCGAGTGGGCGAAGCTGCGACTGGAGCAGGGCTCGGTGGCGCAACCGGTGCGCGTCGAGCGGGTGGTGGGCGACAGGCTGGACATGGCGCTGCCCGAGCCGGCCGACGTGCGGATCGTCACGCCATGAGGCGCAGCCGCGGCAACGTCGAATTCAACGGCGCGCGCTTCCGCGGCCGTGCGCGCGTCGTGGTCGTGGGTCTCACGCTGATCGCATCGGCGCTGGCGGCGCGCGCCGTGCACCTGCAGGTCATCGACCAGCAGTTCCTCGCGCGCGAGGGTGACAAGCGCTACCTGCGCGAGGCCGTGATACCGGCGCACCGCGGCGCGATCCTCGACCGGCTGGGCGAGCCGCTCGCGGTCAGCTCGCCGGTCGACACGGTGTGGGTGAACCCGCAGGTGCTGGCCGAGACCCCGGACGACATCAAGCGCCTCGCCAAGGCGCTCGGACTCAATGCACAGGACCTCGCGCAGCGGGTGACCAGCAACCTGTCGCGGCAGTTCCTCTATGTGCAGCGGCACATGAACCCGGCCGACGCGGCCAAGGTGAAGGAGCTGGGGATCCCCGGCGTCGAGTTGATGCGCGAGTACAAGCGCTACTTCCCGAACGGCGCCGTGACGGCGCACGTCCTCGGCTTCACCGACCTCGACGAGGCCGGGCAGGAAGGCCTGGAACTCGCCTACAACCGCACGCTGGCCGGCGCCGACGGCCTGAAGCGGGTGATCAAGGATGCGCGTGGTGCGCTGGTCGGCAACGTCGAGAGCATCCGCGCGCCGCAGCCTGGACAGGACCTGGTCACGAGCATCGACCTGCGCATCCAGTACCTGGCGCATCGCGAGCTCGAGGCGGCAGTGAACCTGCACCACGCGCGGGCCGGCTCGGCCATCGTGCTCGACATCCAGACGGGTGAAGTGCTGGCGATGGTCAATCACCCATCCTTCAATCCGAACGACCGCGCCCAGCTTCGCCTGCGCGACCGGCTGCGCAACAGGGCGGCCACCGACATCATCGAGCCGGGCTCCAGCCTCAAGCCCTTCGTGGTGGCGGCCGCCCTCGACGCGCACAAGGTCACGGTGGACACGATCATCGACACCGCGCCGGGCTACGTCACCGTCGGCGCCAAGCGCATCCAGGACAAGCACAACCTCGGCGCCATCGGCCTGTCCACGGTGCTCGCCCGCTCGAGCAACGTGGCGATGGCGAAGATCGCGACCCAGCTCGACCCGGTGGCGTTCCACCGGACGCTGAGCGCCTACGGCTTCGGCCAGGTGACCGACACCGGCTTTCCGGGCGAGTCGGCGGGGCTGCTCAGCAACCCGACTCACTGGCGCAGTGCGCCGCTCGCCGTGCTCGGCTACGGCTACGGGATGTCGGTCACTCCGCTGCAGCTCGCGCAGGCCTACGCGACGCTCGGCGCCTACGGCGTGCGCCGTCCGGTCACCTTCGAGCGCGTCACGCAGCCGGTCCCCGGCCAGCGAGTCTTCAGCGAGCAGGTGTCGCGCGACGTGGTGCGGCTGCTCGAGAGCGTGGTGAGCCCGGATGGAACCGGCAACAAGGCACGCGTGCCGGGGTACCGCGTCGCCGGCAAGACCGGCACGGCCTGGAAGGCGGTCGACGGCGGCTACTCGCAGAACCGCTACACCAGCGTATTCGCGGGCATGGTGCCGGCAACCCGTCCCAGGCTCGCTGCACTCGTGCTGATCGACGAGCCGGGCGGCACGCTCTACTACGGCGGCGACGTGGCGGCACCGGCATTCGCCGCGATCACTTCCGGTGCCCTCAGGCTGATGGGCGTGGCGCCCGACGACCTGGCCCAGGTCGCGCCGGTCACCGTCGTGCAGGCGGCGCCATGAGCGCGCGCGTGCGCCTCGATGAACTGCTCGCCGGAGTCACCACCGCGCCGGCCGTGGAGGTCGCCGGGCTGGCGCTCGACGGACGCGCGATCCGACCCGGCGAGGCGTTCGTCGCCGTGGCCGGCACCCAGCGGCACGGCCTGGAGTTCGTCGAGCAGGCAATCGCGCGCGGCGCCAGTGCGGTGCTGTGGGACCCGGCGGACGGTGCCATGCCCGGGCTGCCGGCCGGCGTCGTCGCGGTCGCCGTACCCGGCCTGCGGTCCCGGCTCGGCACGCTCGCCGACCGTTTTCACGGCGCGCCCAGCGCGAGGCTCGCGATCGCCGGTGTCACCGGCACCAATGGCAAGACCACCTGTGCGTGGCTGCTGGCTGCCGCGGGCAGCCGTCTCGGGCAGCCGAGCGCCTACGTCGGCACGCTGGGCGCCGGGTTCCCGCCCGCTGTCGACGGCGCGACCCTCACGACACCCGACGTGATCAGCGCCCACGGCGTGCTGGCCAGGCTCGCCGCGGACGGTTCGCGGCGGGTCGCCATGGAGGTCTCGTCGCACGCCCTCGACCAGGGACGGCTCGATGGCGTCAGGGTCGAGATCGCCGCCTTCACCAACCTGAGCCGTGATCATCTCGACTATCACGGCAGCATGGCCGCGTACGCGGCGGCCAAGCAGCGTGTCTTCAGCCTCGGGGGCGTGGCGCATGCGGTGATCAACGTCGGCGATGCCACCGGGCTTCGCTACGCGCGCGAACTGCCCGCGGGCATCGCGCTCACTGCCGTGAGTGTCGGCGAGGCGCCGGCGATCGCCGCGGCCTGCACCCTCAACGTCGCCGCGATCGACGCCAGCGCGGACGGCCTCGAGCTCGACCTGCACGGCCCGTTCGGCCGGCGGACGCTGTCCGCGCCGTTGCTCGGGTCCTTCAACGCCGAGAACCTCGCGGTCGTGCTCGGCGTGCTGCTTGCCTGGGGCCACGACGTCGACGACGCGATCGCGGTGCTGGCCGCGACACCGGCGCCGCCCGGGCGCATGGAGCGCTTTCCGCTCGCCGGTGGCGCGCTCGCCATCGTCGACTACGCCCACACGCCCGACGCACTCGAGAAGGTGCTCGTGGCGGCCCGCCACCATGCGGCCGGACGCGTCCTGGTGGTGTTCGGCTGCGGCGGCGATCGTGACGCTGGCAAGCGCGCGCCGATGGGCGCGATCGCGGAGCGCCTGGCGGACATGACATGGATCACCGACGACAATCCGCGCGGCGAGGATCCCGCGCAGATCGTCGCGATGATCCAGTCCGGCATGCATGAGCCCGGTCGCGCGGTGGTGGAGCGCGACCGGGCCGCCGCCATCGCCGCGGCCATCACGGCGGCACGCAGCGGCGACATCGTCGTGGTTGCCGGCAAGGGGCACGAGACCCGCCAGCTGACGCGCGCAGGGGCGGCGCATTTCAGCGATCGTGAGTGTGTCGCGCGCCTCGCCGGGGTACGGCCATGAACCGCACGCTCGCGGATTTCGCGACTGCCACCGGTGGCCGGCTCGCGGGGGGCGACCTGCCGTACGCCCAGGTATCGATCGACTCGCGCAGCATCGGCCGCGGCGACCTGTTCGTCGCGATCAAGGGCGAACGGTTCGACGGCCACGACTTTGCCGCCGCGGCGGTGGAGCGGGGCGCCTGCGCGGTGGTGGCGGAGCGGGAACTCGTCGTCGACGTGCCACAGCTGGTCGTCGACGACACGCTGCGTGCGCTCGCTGCCGCGGCCCATGCCTGGCGTGATTCGTTCGACATCCCGGTCGCCGGCGTGGCGGGCAGCAACGGCAAGACCACGACCAAGGAGCTGCTGGCCGCGATCCTCGGCCGGCGAGGCGCGACGCTCGCGACGCGCGGCAACCTCAACAACCACATCGGCGTGCCGCTCACGCTGTTCGGGCTGTCGCCGGCGCACCGTGCGGCGGTGATCGAGATGGGCGCCAACCACCCGGGCGAAGTGGCCGCGCTGGTGGAGATCGCGCATCCGACGGTCGGTCTCGTCACGAACGCGGGTGCCGAGCACCTCGAGGGCTTCGGCAGCCTCGACGGCGTTGCGCGCGCCGAGGGCGAACTGTTCGCCGGCCTCGACGCATCGGCGACCGCGATCATCAACGCCGACGACGCCTATGCGGACCTGTGGCGGGGTATGTCGCGGGCCGGCACGACGCAGAGCTTCGGCATCGAGGCGCAGGCGGACTTCCGCGCCCGCGATCTCGTGCTCGGCATCGAGGAGGGCGCCTGGGCCAGCCGCTTCACGCTCGACACCCCGTTCGGCAGTGCGCCGGTGCGACTGGCGCTGCCGGGCCGCCACAACGTGCTGAACGCGGTGGGCGCGGCCGCGGCAGCCTGCGCCTGCGGCGCCACGCTCGACGATGTCGTCACCGGCCTCGACGGCGTGCCGCCGGTGCGCGGCCGGTTGCAGCTGAAGCCCGCGCGCAACGGCGCCTGGCTCATCGACGATTCCTACAACGCGAACCCGAGCTCCGCCGTGGCCGGGCTCGAGGTGCTGGCCGGTCTCGAGGGTGAGCGCTGGCTGCTGCTCGGGGAGATGGCCGAGCTCGGCGAGCACGCGATCGACGCACATGCCGAGGTCGGCCGCGCCGCGCGCCGGCTCGGCGTCAGCCGCCTGTTCGCCATCGGTCCGACAACGCCGCACGCGGTGGAGGCCTTCGGCCACGGCGCGGAGTGGTACGCCGCGCTCGAGCCCATGGTCGCGGCCGTCGGCAAGGCGCTCCGGCCGGGGGTGGCGGTGCTGGTCAAGGGTTCGCGCGTGAACCGGCTCGAGCGCGCGGTGGATTCGCTGGTCGAGGCGGCACCCGCCGCGTGCAACGGCAACTGAGGCCCGAGGATGCTGCTCGAACTGTTCGACTGGCTGGCTGGAATCTACGGGGGCTTCCGGGTCTTCGGATACCTGACCCTGCGCGCCATCCTCGCGGCGCTCACCGCGCTCGCGATCGCCTTGCTGGTGGGCCCGTGGATGATCCGCCGCCTGACCGAGAAGCAGATCGGCCAGGTGGTCCGCGACGACGGGCCGCAGACCCACCTCGGCAAGAAGGGCACGCCCACCATGGGTGGTGCGCTGATCCTCGTCGCGATCACCGCCGGCACGCTCCTTTGGGCGGACCTGTCGAACCGCTTCGTGTGGATCGTGCTCACGGTGACGCTCGCGTTCGGCCTGATCGGCTTCTACGACGACTACCTGAAGCTCGTCGTGCGCAATCCCCGCGGGCTGGCCGCGCGCTGGAAGTACTTCTGGCAGTCGCTCGCCGGCCTCGGCGCCGCCATTGCACTCTGGTACACGGCGCAGGGGCCGGCAGAGACGTCGCTGTACGTCCCCTTCTTCAAGAGCGTGATCGTGCCGATGGGCGCGTTCGCGTTCATCGGGTTCGCCTACCTGGTCATCGTCGGCTCGAGCAATGCAGTGAACCTGACCGACGGCCTCGACGGACTCGCCATCATGCCCTGCGTGATGGTGGCCGGGGCGCTGGGCGTGTTCGCGTATGCGACCGGTAACGTCAACTTCGCCAGCTACCTGCAGATCCCCTACGTGCCCGGCGTGGGCGAGATGCTGATCTTCACCGCGACGCTCGCCGGCGCGGGGCTCGGTTTCCTGTGGTTCAACACCTACCCGGCGCAGGTCTTCATGGGCGACGTCGGCGCGCTGGCGCTCGGGGCCGCGCTCGGCGTCGTCGCGGTGATCGTGCGGCAGGAAATCGTGCTCGCGATCATGGGTGGCATCTTCGTGCTCGAGACCGTCTCGGTCATGGTCCAGGTCGCGTCCTTCAAGCTGCGCGGCAAGCGCGTCTTCCGCATGGCTCCCATCCACCACCACTACGAGCTCAAGGGCTGGGCCGAACCGAAGGTGATCGTCCGCTTCTGGATCATCTCCTTCGTGCTGGTCCTGGTCGGGCTCGCCACGCTGAAGATCCGCTGATGACTACGCGCGCCAGCAGCCAACGCGAGCAGGCGGCCGAGCGGCCGGTCAGTGTCGTCGTCGGACTCGGGCGCACGGGCGTGTCCTGCGTCCGCCACCTGGCCACGCACGGCCACGAGATCCGCGTCACCGACTCGCGCGCCCAGCCACCGGGCCTCGCCGAGTTCCGGCGCATCGCGCCCGGGGCGCGCCTGGCGCTCGGCGGCTTCGACCTGTCATTCCTCGACGGGGCGGACCAGGTCGTGGTGTCGCCGGGCGTGTCGCTGCGCGAGCCGCTCCTGGTCGCCGCGCAGGAGCGTGGCATCGACGTGGTGGGCGACATCGAGCTGTTCGCGCGCGAGGTGGGTGGGCGCACCGTGGCCGTGACCGGGACCAATGGCAAGAGCACCGTCACGACGCTGCTCGGCGAGATCGCCGAGGCCGCCGGCATCGACGTGCGGGTGGGCGGGAACATCGGCCGGCCGGCGCTCGAGCTGCTAGCCGGCGACACGGCCGACCTGTATGTCCTGGAACTCTCGAGCTTCCAGCTCGAGACCACGCGCTCGCTGTCGCTCGAGGCGGCGACGGTGCTGAACGTGTCGCCCGACCACCTCGACCGCTATGCCGACGTTGCCGAGTACGGCGCGGCCAAGGCGCGGATCTTCGATCACTGCACCACCGCGGTCGTGAACCTCGACGATCCCATGGTGTGCCGCATGCCGCGTCCCGGCCAGCGCATCACGAGCTTCAGCCTCGCGAGCGTGGGCGCCGACTACACGCTGCTGTCCCAGCCCGGCGGTGACTGGCTGACCGCCGGTGGCCAGCCCATCCTGCCGGTCAGGGAGTTGCGGATCGCGGGCCGCCACAACGCCTCCAATGCGCTGGCCGCGCTGGCGCTCGCCGATGCCTGCGGGCTGCCGCGCGCCGCGGCCATTGCCACGCTGATGCGTTTTACCGGGCTTCCGCATCGCGCCCAGTTCGTCGCCGACGCCGGCGGCGTGCGCTGGATCGACGATTCGAAGGCGACCAATGTCGGTTCGACGCTCGCGGCCGTCGAGGGCCTCGACGGGCCGCTCATCATCATCGCCGGCGGCGACGGCAAGGGTCAGGATTTCACGCCGCTGGCCGGCGCCTTCAGCGGCAAGGTACGCCGCGTGGTGCTGCTCGGGCGCGACGCCCGCGCCGTGGGCGCGGCGCTCGCGACGGCCTGCGAGGTCGAGTACGTGGAGAGCATCGAGGACGCCGTCGCCGCGGCGCACCGCGCCGCCGTCGCCGGCGACACCGTGATGCTCTCGCCGGCGTGCTCGAGTCTCGACATGTTCCGCGACTATGCGCATCGCGGCGAGGCCTTTGCCGCGGCGGTCAGGAGGCAGGTCGCATGACCTCCGCCGCCATCGCGTACTCGCGTTCCGCCGGTCGCCAGCAGCGCCTGGTCATCGACCCGGTGCTGGTGTCGGCGACGCTCGGACTGTTGCTGCTCGGCCTGGTGATGGTCACCTCGGCCTCGCTCGCCATCGCCGAGCGCCAGTCGGGCGCGCCATTCCTGTTCCTGGAGCGCCAGCTCGTCTCCGCGGCGCTCGGCATGCTGTGTGCAGTCGTCGTGCTGGCGGTGCCGATGTCGGTATGGGAGCGGGCGGCGCCGCTGCTGCTCGCGCTGGGCCTCGTGATCCTGGTGCTGGTGCTGGTCCCGGGCATCGGTCACGAGGTCAACGGCAGCCGGCGCTGGATCCGCATCGGGCCGCTCAACTTCCAGCCATCCGAGGCTGCCCGCGTGGCGCTGCTCACCTACGTGTCGGCCTATGCGGTGCGCTACCAGGAGGCGCTGGCCGGGAGCTCGCCGGGCTTCTTCAAGCCGCTCGCCGTGCTCGGCTTCGCGGCGGTGCTGTTGCTGCTGGAGCCGGATTTCGGCGCGGCGGTAGTGCTCGTGGCGACCGGCGCGACATTGTTGTTCCTGGCGGGTGCCCGCTGGCGCGACTTCGTCGGCGTGCTGGCACTCGGTGCCGCCGGCATCGCGGCACTGACCGCCACCTCCGGCTACCGCGTGCGCCGCCTGACCGCGTTCATGGACCCGTGGTCCGATCCCTATGACAGCGGCTTCCAGCTGACGCAGTCGCTGATCGCCATCGGCCGCGGCGAGTGGTTCGGTGTCGGCCTCGGCTCCAGCATCCAGAAGCTGTCCTACCTGCCGGAGGCGCATACCGATTTCGTGTTTGCCGTGCTGGCGGAGGAGCTCGGCCTCCTGGGCGTGGTCGGAGTGCTGCTGCTGTTCCTGGTGCTGGTGCTGCGCAGCCTGCGCCTGGCGCGACTCGCGGCCGATGCGGGCATGCCGTTCCATGCCTGCATGGCGGCCGCCTTCGGCATCTGGCTCGGCATGCAGGCCTTCATCAACATCGGCGTCAACATGGGCCTGCTGCCGACCAAGGGCCTGACGCTGCCGCTCTTGTCCTACGGCCGCTCGAGCCTGCTGGTGACGCTCGCCTGGGTCGGCGTGCTGCTGCGGGTGCACCACGAGGTGATGGCTTCCGGGCGCGTCGCGCCCACTCGGGGCGGGTCGTGAGCGGCCCGGTCCTGATCATGGCCGGCGGCACCGGCGGTCACGTCTTCCCGGCACTGGCCGTCGCCCAGGCATTGCGCCTGCGCCAGCGCGAGGTCGTCTGGCTCGGCACCCGTCGCGGCATCGAGGCACGCCTGGTGCCGGCCGCCGGCATCCCGATGGAGTGGATCGAGGTGGAAGGCCTGCGCGGCCGCGGCGCGACGCGCTGGCTGGCCGCGCCGTATCGACTCCTGCGCGCGCTGTCCCAGGCGCTCGCGGTGCTGCGGCGCGTGCGGCCCGTGGCGGTGCTCGGCTGCGGCGGTTTTGCGTCGGGCCCTGGCGGAGTCGCGGCCTGGCTGACGCGCACGCCGCTCGTGATCCATGAACAGAACGCCGTCGCCGGAATGACCAATCGCTGGCTGGCGCGCCTCGCGCGCACCGTCGCCGAGGCGTTCCCGGGAAGCTTCGGCGGGCGCCGTGGAGTGGTGACGGTCGGCAACCCGGTGCGCGCGGTGATCACCGCGATCGCGGCGCCGGCACAGCGGTTCGCCGGTCGCAGCGGTCCGATCCGGCTCCTCGTGTTCGGTGGCAGCCAGGGCGCGCAGGTACTGAATCGCAACCTGCCGCGCGCGCTGGCCCTGCTGCCCGTGCACCTGCGCCCCGCGGTGCTGCACCAGGCAGGCGAGCGCGAGGCATCCGAGACCGCTCAGCTCTATGCGGAACTCGGCATCGATGCCGAGGTGCGGGCGTTCGTCGAGGACATGGCCGAAGCCTATGCTCTGGCCGACATCGCGGTGACGCGCTCCGGCGCCCTCACCGTCTCCGAACTCGCCGCAGCCGGGCTCGGCGCCGTGCTGGTGCCCTTTGCGGCCGCGGTCGACGACCACCAGACGCAGAACGCGCGCTACCTGGTCGATGCCGGCGCCGCCGTGCTCGTGCCGCAGGCGGAACTGACCCCGGAGCGGCTCGCCCGCGAACTCGGGCGCTTGCTCGAGGCGGGCAGGGCGCGCCTCCTGGCCATGGCGCAGGCGGCGCGTGCCGCAGCGACCACCGATGCGGCGGAACGCGTCGCGGCACTGTGCCTCGCGGCCGCCGAGGTGCGCGCATGACCGACCGCATGCGCCGCATCCACTGCATCCACCTGATCGGCATCGGCGGCGCCGGCATGGGCGGCATTGCCGAGGTGCTGCTCAACCTCGGCTACCGGGTGCAGGGCTCGGACCTCCGGCCGAATGCCGTGACCGCGCAGCTCACGCGCCTCGGCGCACGCATCCACATCGGTCACGAGGCATCGCAGGTCGACGGCGCGGACGTCGTGGTGGTGTCGACCGCGGTGCACGACGACAACCCGGAGCTGGTCGCGGCGCGCGCGGCGCGCCTGCCGGTGGTGCAGCGCGCCGAGATGCTGGCGGAGTTGATGCGCTTCCGCCAGGGCGTGGCGGTCGCCGGCACCCACGGCAAGACCACCACCACGAGCCTGGTCGCGAGCGTGCTCGCGGCCGGCGGCCTCGACCCGACCTTCGTCATCGGTGGCCAGCTCAAGAGCGCGGGGACGAATGCCAGGCTCGGCGCCGGGCGCTACCTGGTGGCGGAGGCGGACGAGAGCGACGCCTCGTTCCTGCACCTGCAGCCGGTGATCGCGGTGGTCACCAACATCGATCGCGATCACCTCGGGACCCACGGCGGCGACTTCGGCCGGCTCAAGCACAGTTTCGTCGAGTTCCTGCACAACCTGCCGTTCTGGGGACTCGCGGTGGTGTGCATCGACGACGAGCACGTGCGCGAGATCCTGCCCGAGATCTCCCGCCCGGTGCTGACCTACGGTTTCGGCGACGAGGCCGACCTGCGCGCCACCGGGCTCGAGCGCACCGGCCAGACCTCGCGCTTCGCCGTGCTGCGCACGGGCCACGCGCCGCTTGCCGTCGAACTCAATCTGCCGGGCCGGCACAACGTCCTGAACGCGCTGGCCGCGATCGCGATCGCGACCGAACTCGGGGTCGACGACGCCGCCATCCAGTCGGCGCTGGCCGGCTTCCAGGGCATCGGTCGCCGGCTCGAGCGCCTCGGCGCGGTGCGCACTGCGGCGGGCTGCATCGAGCTCGTCGACGACTATGGCCACCACCCGACCGAGATCGCCGCGACCCTCGATGCCGTGCGGCAGGGCTGGCCGGAACGCCGCCTGCTGCTGGCCTTTCAGCCGCATCGCTATACCCGTACCCGCGACCTGATCGACGACTTCGCCGAGGTGCTGAGCGGCGCGGATGCGCTCGTGGTGACCGAGGTGTATCCGGCAGGCGAGGAACCGATCGCCAATGCCGACGGACGCGCGCTGTGTCGTGCCGTGCGCTCGCGAGGCCGGGTCGAGCCGGTTTTCGTCGAGGACGTGCGCAACCTGTCGCAGTCACTCGCCGGCCTGGTCCGGGACGGCGACGTCGTGGTGACCATGGGCGCCGGCAGCATCGGTGCCGTGGCGCACGAACTGCCGGCACGACTCGCCCAGGGAGGTGCGTCGTGAACGCGATGGTCCTGCCGTCGAGCTTCGAGGCCCGCGTGCGGCACGACGAACCGATGTCGCGGCACACCTCATGGCACGCCGGCGGTCCTGCAGAGTGGTGGTTCGTGCCGCGCGACCTCGGCGACCTGGCGGAGTTCCTGCGGGCTCTGCCGGCCGAGGTGCCGGTCACCTGGGTCGGGCTCGGCAGCAACCTGCTGGTGCGCGATGGCGGCATTCGCGGCGCGGTGATCTGCGTGCATGGCGCACTGGCGGCCATCGAGCGTATCGAAGCCACCACGGTCCGAGTCGAGGCCGGCGTCGCCTGCGCCCGGGTCGGCCGGCAGTGCGTCCGCTGGGGTCTCGGCCCGGCGGAGTTCTTCGCCGGCATTCCCGGCACGCTCGGCGGCGCGCTGGCCATGAATGCCGGCGCCTGGGGCGGCGAGACCTGGCGGCAGGTCGATGCGGTCGAGACCATCGACCGCGCCGGGACCGTCAGGCACCGCAAGCGCGCCGAGTACGTCATCGGCTATCGCAGCGTCACGCCGCCCGCGCCGGGCGAATGGTTCGTGGCTGCGACCCTGGTGTTCGAGGCCCGCCCGGGCGCCAGCACCGACGACATCCGCGTGCTGCTGGAGCGGCGCCTGGCGAGCCAGCCGATCGGCGCCTGGAGCTGCGGCTCGGTGTTCACCAACCCACCCGGCGATCACGCCGCGCGGCTGATCGAGAGCGCGGGACTCAAGGGCTTCCGCATCGGCGATGCAATGGTGTCGACCAAGCACGCCAACTTCATCGTCAACCAGGGCAGCGCGCGGGCGGCCGACCTCGAGGCCGTCATCCGCCACGTGCAGGCGACGGTCGAGCAGGTCCACGGAGTGCGGCTGCAGACCGAGGTCAGGATCGTCGGGGAGCCAGCATGAAGGGCCTGAAGGACACCGGCGTCGAGTTTCGTCGCATCACCGAGGCTCCTGCCTTCGGCAAGGTCGCCGTCCTGCTCGGCGGGCGTTCGAGCGAGCGCGAGGTGTCGCTCAAGAGCGGCGCGGCCGTGCTGGCGGCGCTGGTCCGGCGCGGCGTCGACGCCCACGCCTTCGACCCTGACGAGGCGCCACTGCAGGCACTGCTGAACGAGGGCTTCGATCGCGCGTTCATCGCCCTGCACGGTCCGGGTGGCGAGGACGGCGCCATCCAGGGCGCACTCGAATGGCTCGGCCTGCCCTACACCGGCAGCGGCGTGCTGGGCTCTGCGGTGGCGATGGACAAGCTGCGCACCAAGCAGCTGGCGGTCGCCTGCGGCATCGCCACTCCGCCGTTCCGGGTGCTCGCCGGCGTCGAGGACTGCCAGCGCGCCGCGGCCACCCTCGGCCTGCCGCTCGCCATCAAGCCGGCCACCCAGGGTTCGAGCGTCGGCATGTCGAAAGTCGAGAAGGAGGCCGACCTCGCCGGGGCCTGGCGCACCGCGGCCTCGCTCGACCCGGTGGTCATCGCCGAGCCGTGGATCACTGGCCGGGAGTTGACGGTGGGGGTGCTGCAGGGCGAGGCGCTGCCGGCCATCTGCATCGAGACACCGCGCACCTTCTACGACTACCAGGCCAAGTACCTGAGCGACGACACGCGCTATCTGATTCCGGCGGGACTCGGCGACGAGGAGGAGGCTGTGCTCAGGCAGGTCGCGCTCGACGCCTTCCAGGCGGTCGGCGCGCGTGGCTGGGGACGGGTCGATTTCATGATGGGCGCGGATGGCGTGCCGCTGCTGCTCGAGATCAACACCGTACCCGGCATGACCGACCACAGCCTCGTGCCGATGGCCGCGGCCGCCGTCGGCGTCGATTTCGATGAACTGGTGTGGCGCGTGCTCGAGACGAGCTTCGCGCGCGAGATGGCATGAGATGACGTTGCTGCGCAAACAGAACCGCCGCAAGACCCCGCCCAAGGCGCGCCTCGCGCTGCCGGAGGTCGACTGGCAGCGCCTGGCGCAGGTGGCGATCGGTGTCGCCGCGATCGCGCTGCTCGCGGGACTCCTGCGCGCGGGCCTCGACCAGCCCATCCACAGGGTGCGCATCGAGGGCAGCTTCCAGCGTGTCACCGCGGTCGAGGTGGAGCAGGCGGTGCGCGGCTCCATCAGTGGCGGACTGATGACGGTCGACCTCGCACAGCTGCGCGACGCCGTCGAGGGACTGGCCTGGGTGGACCGGGCGCGGATCATGCGGCGCTGGCCCGACGAGATCGTGATCGAGGTGGTCGAGCAGATTCCTGCCGCCCGCTGGGGCGAGGATGGACTGCTCAACACGCGCGGCGAGCTGTTCATGACCGGCTCGCGCCACCTGCCGCCGGAGCTGCCCGAGCTCGAGGGGCCGGCCGGCAGCGAGACGATCGTCGCGCAGCGCTACCTCGCGGTCGAGAGCCGGCTGCTCGACCAGGGCCTGAGGCTCGCCGCACTCAGGCTCGACGCCCGCGGCGCCTGGGAACTGCGCCTCACCAACGGCGTGACGGTCAGGCTCGGCCGCAGCCAGGTCGACGAGCGCATGGACCGCTTCATCCGCGTCGCCGCGCAGGTGATCGCAGGCCGCGCAGCCGACATCGAACACGTGGACATGCGTTATTCCAGCGGCTTCTCGATCGGCTGGCGCCGCGGCGCCGGCCCGGATTCCGGGCGCGCCACTGCCGGCAATCTTCCGGAGGGACCTGAACTCAATGGCTAAGCGCAGCGATCGCAGCCTGATCGTCGGACTCGACATCGGCACCTCCAAGGTGGTGGCACTCGTCGGGGAGCTGCACCCCGACGGCAGCCTCGAGGTCATCGGCCTCGGTTCACACCCGTCGCGCGGGCTCAAGAAGGGCGTCGTGGTCAACATCGACTCGACCGTGCAGTCGATCCAGCGCGCCGTCGAGGAGGCCGAGCTGATGGCCGGGGTCGAGATCCGCTCGGTCTACACCGGCATCGCCGGCAGCCACGTCAGGAGCCTCAACTCGCACGGCATCGTCGCGATCAAGGACAAGGAAGTCACGGCGGGCGACGTGGCACGGGTGATGGACGCGGCCCAGGCGGTCGCCATCCCGGCGGACCAGAAGATCCTGCACGTGCTGCCGCAGGAATTCATCATCGACGGCCAGGAGGGCATCCGCGAGCCGATCGGCATGTCGGGCGTGCGCCTCGAGGCGCGCGTTCACATCGTCACCGGCGCCGAGAGCGCGGCGCAGAACATCGTCAAGTGCGTGCAGCGCTGCGGGCTCGAGGTCGAGGACATCGTGCTCGAGCAGCTGGCGTCGAGCTTCGCCGTGCTGACCGACGACGAGAAGGAACTCGGCGCCTGCATCGTCGACATCGGCGGCGGCACCACGGACATCGCGCTGTTCTCCGGCGGCGCCATCCGCCATACCGCGGTGATCCCGATCGCCGGCGATCAGGTCACCAACGACATCGCGGTGTCGATGCGCACGCCCTCGCCGTATGCGGAGGAGATCAAGATCCGCTACGCCTGCGCGCTGTCGCAGCTGGCGAACCCGGACGAGACCATCGAGGTGCCGAGCGTGGGCGACCGCCCGCCACGGCGCCTCGCGCGCCAGACGCTGGCCGAGATCGTGGAGCCGCGCTACGAGGAGCTGTTCTCGCTGATCCGCGAGGAACTGCGCCGCTCCGGTTTCGAGGAGGCGATCGCCGCCGGCGTCGTGCTCACCGGCGGCAGCGCCAAGATGGAAGGCGCGGTCGAACTGGCCGAGGAGATCTTCCACATGCCGGTGCGCCTCGGCGTGCCGCACGGCGTGACCGGCCTCGCCGACGTGGTGCGCAACCCCATCCACGCGACCGGCACGGGGCTCCTGCTGTACGGGCGCGCCAACGCGACCGCCCCGGCGCCACGCATCGTCGGCCAGGGTGTCAAGACGGTTTTCGATCGGATGAAGTCCTGGTTCCAGGGCTACTTCTGAGTATTCGTTTCGGAGTCAGGGAATCGGGGGCGGCAGCCCCGCAATGAAGCACGGTCAACCTAGCGGAGGAGAGACCAGATGTTCGAACTCATGGATTCATACAGCCAGAGCGCGGTGATCAAGGTGCTCGGGGTCGGCGGCGGCGGCGGCAACGCGGTCTCGCACATGGCCCAGTGCGGCATCGAAGGCGTGGACTTCATCTGCGTGAACACCGACTCGCAGGCGCTGAAGCACTCGAAGGTGAAGACCTCGCTGCAGATCGGCTGCAACATCACCAAGGGGCTCGGCGCCGGTTCCAACCCGGAAGTGGGCCGGCAGGCGGCGATGGAGGATCGCGACCGCATCATCGAGCTGGTCGAGGGCTGCGACATGCTGTTCATCACCGCCGGCATGGGCGGTGGCACCGGCACCGGCGCGGCTCCGGTCGTGGCCCAGGTGGCGAAGGAACTCGGCATCCTCACCGTCGCGGTGGTCACCAAGCCGTTCACGATGGAAGGCGCCAAGCGCACGGCCATCGCGGACCACGGCATCGCCGAGCTCAGCAAGTACGTCGATTCGCTGATCACCATCCCGAACCAGAAGCTGCTCGCGGTCCTCGGCGGGTCGACCACGCTGCTCGACGCCTTCCGGCAGGCCAACGAGGTGCTGCAGGGTGCGGTGCAGGGCATCGCCGAGTTGATCACCCGCCCGGGCCTGATCAACGTCGACTTCGCCGACGTGCGTACGGTGATGGCCGAGACGGGCGTGGCGATGATGGGTACCGGCTTCGGCACCGGCGAGAGCCGTGCCCGGCTCGCGGCCGAGATGGCGGTCTCGAGCCCGCTGCTCGAGGACATCAACCTGGCTGGCGCGCAGGGCATCCTGGTCAACGTGACCGCCGGGCTCGACCTCGCGATCGGCGAGTTCGAGGAAGTCGGCACCACGGTGAAGCAGTTCGCCGCGGAGGACGCGACGGTGGTGGTCGGCACGGTCATCGACCCGGAGATGGATGGCGAGCTGCGGGTCACCGTGGTGGCCACGGGCCTGAACCGCGCCGACTCGCGGGCCGCCTCGCCGACGATCAGCGCACTGCCACCGGTGAACCGCCGGCGGCCCGATGTCGCCGTGGTCCCGGGTCGCAGCACCGCAGCCGCGACGCCGGACTACAGCCGCTTCGATGCGCCGGCAGCGTCGCGTCACCGGCAGCGTGCGGTCGGTGACGGGCTCCGGGACCTGAGCGACGAGGACGTCCTCGACATCCCGGCGTTCCTGCGCCGGCAGGCGGACTGAGGCCGTGGCCTCCCGCCGCGAGCGCGGGGCCGATGCGATGCGTTGTGCCCGGGCCCAGGTGCGCCTGGTCCGGACCGCATCGGCCCGGTCGCGGTGCCCGCCTGATCCTGCCGGTCAGGCGAGGCCCGCGTCGAGCGCGCCTGCGAGGAATGGCTGAGATGACGAAACCCGCCGCCGTTCGCATTCCTCCGCTGGCGTGCGGTGGCGGGCTCGTTGCTGTGATAAATTACGCGGCTATGACCGCTGTTCGTCCACCTGTCGGGCGACCCGCTCACGCCTCCCGCGAGGCGTCCAGGGCCCATCGTTGAAGCAGAGAACCCTCAAGACATCGATCCGCGCGACCGGCGTCGGCCTGCACACGGGCAGCAAGGTGCTGCTGGTGCTCCGGCCTGCACCGCCGAACGTCGGGATCGTGTTCCGGCGCACCGACCTCGACAAGCCGGTCGACATCCCGGCGCGCGCCACCAATGTCACCGAGACCACGCTCGGCACCACGCTCGCGGCCGGCGAGGTGAAGGTGTCGACGGTCGAGCACCTGTTGTCCGCGCTCGCGGGCCTCGGCATCGACAACGCTTTCGTCGAGCTCTCCGCACCGGAAGTGCCGATCATGGACGGCAGTGCCGCGCCGTTCGTGTTCCTGGTGCAGTCCGCCGGCCTCGAGGAGCAGTCCGCGCCGAAGCGCTTCGTGCGGATCCGCAAGCCGATCGAGGTGAGGGACGGCGACAAGTGGGCGCGTTTCGAACCCTACGAGGGCTTTCGCGTCAACTTCGAGATCGAGTTCGAGCACCCGGTGTTCCGCCGCCACGGCCAGCGCGCCAGCATGGATTTCTCGACCACGGCGTTCCTGCGCGAGATCTCCCGCGCGCGCACCTTCGGCTTCATGCGCGACCTCGAGTACCTGCGCGCCCGCAACCTCGCGCTCGGCGGCACCATGGACAACGCCATCGTCCTGGACGAGTACCGCATCCTCAACGAGGACGGGCTCCGGTACGAGGACGAGTTCGTGAAGCACAAGATCCTCGACGCGATCGGCGACCTGTACCTGCTCGGCCACAGCCTGATCGGCGAGTTCACCGGCTACAAGTCGGGCCATGGACTCAACAACCGGCTGTTGCGGAGCCTCCTCGCCGACGCCTCCGCCTGGGAGGAAGTCACCTTCGACGACACCGCCCGGGCGCCGATCTCCTACGTCGAAGCGGTCGCCGTCGGCGCCTGACCCCCGGCTGCCGGGTCCTCAGCCGCGGGGCTGAGCCCCCGCCGGCCTGACCTTGACCGCGATGCGCTCGATCGGGCCGAGTTCCGCCGCGAGCGCCTGCTTGAGTGCCGGTGCCTGGTAGCGAATCCGCGTCGCCCAGGCCGCCGACGCCACCATGACCGTCAGGTGGTCGCCACGCAGGGAGGCCCCCCAGACGCGCTCCCGGAGGTCCCCGGGCAGGTGCCTTCGGACCGCGCCGAGGACCCGATCGGCCTCGGAAGCGCCGTCCCGCAGCCGTTCAAGCATCCCGCCAGCTTTGCCAAGCAAGTCACTGACTGACGTCGGTTTTTGCGTCATCGTAGGCCCTGTTCGGACACCGGTTGCGACGAAAGTGCTTGAACCACAACGGTTTTTTTGGCACCTTGCGCGCGCCGGTCAAGAGGTCCGGGGTTGGCGGGTGCCTGCAAGAGACAGCCGCAAGCGACCGGGTATTGCGTTCTAGGTTACGGCAAGCGGACTCGAGCCGCTCACATTGGTGCGGGGCAACTTGGCTCCCGCCGGAGATGAATTGCGGCTCGCCGGAGCCAACAGAGGGCCTACCCATGGCGTTGAAGTCGAAGGCGTTGATGCAGCGAGTCGATTGGTCACATCCGCGGACCCTCGGCATCGCGCTCGGGGCGCTGGTGACCCTGATGGTGGTGGCCTTCGTTGCCGGTACTGCATTCGGTGACCGCCGTGCCGAGGCCGAGGCACTCGCCGACATCAAGAAGTGGTCCACGCAGCTCGCCGAGCAGCGCGAGGCGATCGACGAGGCCCGTCGGATCCTCGACGACCAGGTCGGCGCGCTGGCGGTGCGGCTCGGCCAGGCCCATGCCCGGATCATCCGCCTCGATGCCCTCGGCAAGCGCCTGACCGAGGTTGCCGACCTCGACACTGGCGAGTTCAATTTCGACACCGCCCCCGCGGTCGGCGGCCCGCAGAACGACGAGGTCGCGGGCGAGGGGCCGGCGGTCCCGACCCTGGTGGCCCTGCTCGATTCGCTGGACGGGGCGGTCGACGACCGCGGCCGCCAGCT
>CAZXAS010000011.1:0-28285 GCA_964638185.1 uncultured Steroidobacteraceae bacterium
CGGAGGAGACGCCGGAGACGGTGAGGCCGTCCGGCGCGATGTCGAGGCGCGGCAGCGGCTCCGCGGCGAACGTCGCCGTGGCGGAACACAGCAGCGACAGGAAGACCAGCAGTCGCGGCACGTCCTGCTCCCGGGTTGGGGACCGCCCGCAAGCATAGGACGCCCGGCTGTTCGCGTGAACCGCCGGGCGTCCCGTCAGCGTGCCGGTCGCCGACGCCCGGCGAACCGGGCTCCGTCGATCAGAAGCGATACTCGAACGCCGCGGTCACCGTGCGCGGATTGCCGTAGAACGCCAGCACCGAGTTGTCCGTGGCCGCGCCGGGGAAGTTGTAGCCCGAGGTGATGTGGCGCTCGTCGCTCAGGTTGCGGCCGTAGACCCCGACCCGCCAGCGGTCGTCGTCCGAAGTCCAGTTGACCGCCGCGTCGTAGAGCCAGAACGCCTCCTGGTCGAGCAGCGGGATGGCGAACTCGAACTGCTGCGTGTCGTCGCGGAAGGCCGCCGAGCCGGTGAACGACAGCGTGCCGGACGCAAGCGGGATGCCGTAGGTCAGGCTTGCGCTGCCGGTCACGTCCGGCGTGTTCTGCACGTCGCGCTGGTCGGACACGTCCACGCCGGCGACCACGAACTCCGTGTACTCGGCATCGATGATGCCGAGCGACAGGGCTCCGCTCAGTCGGTCAGTGATCAGGAAGGACGACTCGATCTCGAGCCCGAACAGTTCGGCGGCGCCGGCGTTCGTGACCGTGCCCACGAAGCTCACGGGCGGTCCGGGTATGACGACCGACCCGGGGATCTGCACATCGGTGTAGTCCGCGAAGAAGACGGCGGTGTTGACGTTCGCCCGGCCGTCGAGAAACGACATCTTCGCGCCGATCTCGTAAGAGTCGACGATCTCCGGCTCGAAGCCCTCGCGCACGTCGGCATTGGCGAAGTTGCCGCGCGGGTCGAAGCCGCCGCCCTTGAAGCCCTGCGAGTACGACGCGTACAGGTTGGCCTCGGGACCGGGGGACCACGCCAGGATCACGCGCGGCGTGAACTTGCTGTCGGTGCGCGAGCCGTTGAACTCCGGCACCACTTCCTCGCCGTCGACGATCACCGGCGGCGTGATGCTGACGGCCGAACTGTTGCCGAAGTACGGCGAGTTCACGCCGAGGAAGGTCTCGCGCACCACCCTCGAGGTACGCTCGTCCTCGGTGTAGCGGCCGCCGACCGACAGGCTCCAGGTGTCCGAAAGATCGAAGGTCGCCTCGCCGAAGATCGCCCAGGTCTCGGTATCCACGTCGCCGAGGGTGAAGCTCGTGGCGCTCGTGAATACGACGTCGAAGGCGTTGAAGGCGTTGGCGTCGAGGTAGTAGGCGCCGCCGACCACCGTCAGCCTGTCGCTGGAGTAGGTGAGCTGGAACTCCTGGCTGAACTGCTCGTTGGTGTAGACGACCGGGGCATCGAAGCTCTGCGGCGGGGTGGAGTCGAAATCGATGGGCGAGTCCGAGTCGTCCTCGCGATAGGCGGTGATCGACTGCAGGCTCCAGGTATCGCTCGGCGACCACTCGATGCGCAGCTGGCCGCCCTTGGCCTCGACCTCGCTGCCGGTGATCGGGCCGAAGGTCGTGATGCCGGCGGTCGTGTCGAAGTCCCCGTCCAGCAGCTCCGGCTGTGCCCCCGAGACGGTCGGCAGCAGCCGATAGCCCTGGCGTGGTGCGGAATCGTCCTGGACGATGTCGCCGGAAAGGCGGATGAGCAGGCTCGACGAGGGTTCGAACTCGGCCGAGACGCGCGCGGCGAGCACGTCCTTGTCGTAGTTCTCGTCGCCGGTCGTGAGATTGCGCCCGAAACCGTCGCGGGTCAGGCTCGCGACCGCGCCGCCGATCCGGAACGTGTCCGACAGCGGAATCGAACCGGCGAGCGACGCGTCGATCTGCGAATAGTCTCCGACGGCCAGCCGGGCGCGCAGCGTGGCATTGTCGGGGTCGATCGCGCGGGTCACGTACTTCACCGCGCCGCCGATCGTGTTGCGCCCGTACAGCGTGCCCTGTGGCCCGCGCAGCACCTCCACGCGCTCGACGTCGTACACGTCGAGCACCGCGGCCTGCGGGCGGTTCAGGTAGACGTCGTCGAGATAGATGCCGACGCCCTGCTCGAAACCGGCGACCGGATCCTGCTGGCCGACGCCGCGGATGAAGGCGGTCAGCGTCGAGTTGGTGGCGCGCGAGTTCTCGAGCGTCACGTTCGGGATCGACTGGGACAGTGCGGTGATGTCCTCGACACCCACCGCCTGCAGCGCGTCGCCGGAGATCGAGGTCACGGCGATCGGGACGTCCTGCAGCGATTCCTCGCGCTTGCGGGCGGTGACGACGATCGCCTCGATGACGGTGACTCCGGACTGCGCCAGCACGGGCGCAGGTAGCGCCGCGGCAATCGCCGCCGCCAGCAGCAGGTTCCTGGAAGCACGCTTCTCGTTCATGCCGACCCCCTTGAGTATCGTTGCGTTCGCGCCACGTCTGCGCTGCCGGTGCTGCCGGCATGGCGCGGGAAGTTACCCGGCACAGGGCGGTGCGGCACTTGTACGTTAGTACTATTCACGCGCCGGCCCGCGGGGCGAACACTCCGCGGCGCGGCGGACCGGTCGCGGCGCGGAGATGCAACATGCTGAGCATGATCGGCCTGGTCGCGGGACTCGCACTGCTGATCGTGCTGACCATGCGCGGTGTCGAGCTCCTGATCGCGGCGCCGCTGTGCGCCCTGTTCGTCGCCCTGACCAGCGGTTTCGCGGTCTTCCCCCAGCTCGCCGTCGCCGATGCGCCGAGCTTCACCAGCGCCTACATGCAGGGCTTCGTCAGCTTCGTGACGGCATGGTTCTTCATGTTCCTGTTGGGCTCGCTGTTCGGCAAGTTCATGGAGGCGAGCGGCGCGGCCGACGGCGTGGCGCGCTTCATCATCGAGCGGCTCGGGGCGAAGCACGCCGTGCTCGCGGTGGTGATCGCCTGCGCGGTGCTCACCTACGGCGGGGTCAGTGTCTTCGTCGTCGCCTTCTCGGTCTACCCGGTCGCGCTCTCGCTGTTTCGCGCCGCCGACCTGCCGCGACGCTTCCTGCCCGGAACGCTGGCATTCGGCTCGGTGACCTTCACCATGACCACAGCGGGCTCGCCGGAGATCCAGAACTGGATCCCGATCAAGTACCTCGGCACCTCGCCCTGGGCCGGCTGGGAGGTGTCGCTGCCGATCGCGGTGCTGATGGCGTTCGGCGGCTACTTCTGGCTGCGCCGGATCATCGGCCGGGCGGTGACGGCCGGCGAGCACTTCGAGGCGCGTGTCGACGATCCGGACGCCGCCGAGCGCGACCTGCCGTCGCCGGCGACCGGCGTGCTGCCGCTCGTGGCCGTGCTGGTGCTCTCGTTCGTGTTCCACGACTCGCTCAAGGAATCGGCGCTCATCGTCGCCCTGACGGGCGGCATCCTGACGAGCCTCCTGCTGCACCGCCGCTACTTCGGCAGCCTGCAGGAGCCGATCGCGCTCGGCGCGCTCGGCGCGCTGATTGCCATCGCCAACACCGCGGCGGTGGTCGGCTTCGGTGGCGTCGCGCGCCTGACGCCGGCATTCCAGCAGGCGGTCGACGTCATCACCAGCATCCCGGGCAGCCCGCTCATCGGGGCGGCGATCGCCGTCACGGTCATCGCCGGACTGGCCGGATCCGCCTCCGGCGGCCAGGCCATCGCCTTGCCGATCCTGGCGCCCCATTTCCTGGCCCAGGGCGTGAGCCCGGACGCGCTGCACCGCATCGTCGCGATCTCGTCCGGCGGCCTCGACTCGCTGCCCCACAACGGCTACGTCGTCACGACCATCCGCTCGATCTGTCGCGAGACCTACGCCGGAGCCTACCCGGCCATGGCCGCGATGACCGTGGTGGTGCCGCTGGTGGGACTGGCGCTGGCGGTGATCCTGTTCAGCCTGTAGCCGGGTCAAGGTGAGGTGCCAGGCACATCCTTGACCCCGGCCGGGTCTTGGAGCGTGCCTGAGCGTTACGACGCCCCGAGGTCAAGAAGGGGAAGCGGGTGGCAGGTTCGGTGAGGTGCCAGGCACATCCTTGACCCCGGCCGGGGGTCGGAGCGTGCCTGAGCGTTACGCCGCACCGGGGTCAAGGATGTGCCTGGCACCTCTCATATACTCCCAATGATGCTGTCGCCGATCCTGCTGGCCCTGCTCGCGCTCGCCTATGTCGGCGTGCTGTTCGGCATCGCGTGGTGGGGGGACCGGGCCGCGGCGCGCGGCCGGTCCGGTGCGGCGCTGTCCTGGGTCTATGCGCTGGCGCTCGCGGTTCACTGCACGTCCTGGGCGTACTACGGCACGGTCGGGCAGTCGGCCAGCCTCGGCTGGTCCATTCCACCGACCTACGTCGGCGTCATGGCGCTGTTCGTACTGGCCCCGGTGCTCATCGCCAAGCTGATCCGTGTCAGCCGCCGCGAGCGCATCTCGTCCGTCGCGGACTTCGTCGCGGCACGCTACGGGCGTGACCGGACGGTCGCCGTGGCGGTCACACTCATCGCCACCTGCGGCGTCATTCCCTACATCGCCTTGCAGCTCAAGGCCATCGACATCTCCTTTCATGCACTGGCGGGGCCCGGCGGGCCGGCCGCCGCCGACGGCGAGACCTCGGTGTACGTCGCGGCGACGCTCGCCGTGTTCGCCATCCTGTTCGGTGCGCGCCAGGTGGACGCGACCCAGCATCGCCCCGGCATGATGCTGGCGCTCGCCTTCGGCTCGCTGTTGAAGCTCGCAGCCTTCGCCGCCGTCGGGGCCTTTGTCACCTTCGGACTGTTCGACGGCATGGCCGACCTGTCGCGCCAGGCCGCAGCCATCGAGGGCCTGGAGGCGGCGCGCGATGCGCTGTCGTCACCGGCACACTATCTGGCGCTGGCCGTGCTGGGCTTCTTCGCCATCTTCTGCCTGCCATGGCAGTTCCACGTCGGCGTGGTGGAGAGCGCGGGTCCTGAGGACCTCCGCCTCGCGCGCTGGCTGTTTCCCGCCTACCTGCTCGCCATCAGCGTCTTCATCCTGCCCATCGCCAACGCCGGGCTGGTGCTCGGCGCCGGCGACGCCGACCTGTTCGTGCTGAGCCTGCCGCTGGGGGCGGGCGCCGACGGGCTCGCCCTGTTTGCATTCCTCGGTGGGCTCGCCGCCGCGACGGGCATGGTGATCGTCGCCTCGATCGCACTCGCCACCATGCTGTGCAACGAGGTGGCCATCCCGGTGCTGATGCGTGCGAGTGCGCGCCTCCGGGCGGCCGCCGACCTGACCGGTGTGCTGCTCGCGGTGCGCAGGAGCGCCATCGTGCTGCTGCTGGCGCTCGCCTGGCTGTATCACCGCTGGATCGCACAGAACGATGCGCTGGCCTCGATCGGCGAGATCGCGCTGGCGGCCGTGGCGCTCTTCGGTCCGGTGATGCTCGCCGGCCTGTACTGGCGACGGGCATCGCGCACCGGCGCGCTGGCGAGCCTGGCGGCAGGCTTCATCGCCTGGTCGTGGACGCTGCTGCTGCCGACCCTCGCCCAGGCCGGGCTGGTGCCGGCCAGGCTGGTCGCGGAGGGTCCGTTCGGCATCGCCTGGTTGCGACCGGGGGCGCTCTTCGGCCTCGACGACTGGAACCTGCTGGCGCACGGCCTGCTGGTGAGCCTCGGTGCCGCGACCGCCGGTCTGGTCGGCGGCACGCTGCTGTCGCGCCGCTCGCTGGTCGAGCGGATCCAGGCAGCGGCCTTCGTCGATGCCGAGCCGCTGGTCCAGAGGCGAATCGCGGACGGCGGCCACAGGCTGACCTTGCGCGAGCTGCACGCGCTGACCGAGCGCTTCGTCGGCGCGCGCCGCGCCGCCCTGCACTTCGCCGAGCTCGTCTCGGACGCCGACGAGGCGGCACGGGCCTCGAACGACCAGCTCGAGGCGACCCAACGCCTGTTGGCCGCCGCGGTCGGCGCGTCCTCGGCGCAGCGGTTCATCGACGCGGCCGTCGCCGGCCGCAAGCTGCCGATCGAGGACGTCGTCTCGCTGGTGGACGGTGCGTCGCAGGCGCTGGAGTTCAGCCAGGAACTGCTGCAGACGACGCTCGAGAACGTCAGCCAGGGCGTCAGCGTGGTCGACGCCGAGCGACGCATCGTGGCCTGGAATCGCCGCTACCTCGAGATGTACCGCTATCCGCCGGGATTCGTCCGCGTGGGCCGGCCCGTGGTCGACCTGCTGCGCTACAACGCGGGGCGCGGCGAACTCGGCCCGGGGGACCCTGATGACCTCGTTGCGCGGCGGCTCGCGCACCTCGACCGCGGCACTGCCTACACCTTCCAGCGGGAGCGTCCCGACGGGATGGTGCTCGAGATCCGTGGCAATCCGATCCCGGGCGGCGGCTTCGTCACCAGCTACACCGACGTCACCGAGTACAAGCGCGCGGAGCTCGCACTCAAGGAGGCCAACGAGACGCTGGAGCAGAGGGTCCGCGAGCGGACCGCGGAACTGTCGGCCATCAATGCCGAGCTGCGCGCCGCCAAGGCCGAGGCGGAGCGCGCCAACCAGTCGAAGACCCGTTTCCTCGCCGCGGCCGGCCACGACCTGCTGCAACCGCTGAATGCCGCCGGCCTCTTCGCCGGGGCACTGGCGCAGAAACTGTCGAACGAGGGACAGCGCAGCCTGCTCGGCGACCTCGAGGGCTGTCTCGTGAACGCGGAGAGCCTGCTGTCGGACCTGCTCGACATCTCCAGGCTGGATGCCGGCGTGATCCGCGGCGAGCCCGAGGACTTCGCGCTCGGCGAGTTGCTCGAGGACCTCGACCGGGAGTTCAGGATGCAGGCTGCGGCCCGCGGCCTCGATCTCGTGGTTCACCGCAGCCGGCTGTCGGTGCACAGCGACCGCAAGCTCCTGCGTCGCGTGCTGCAGAACTTCCTGTCCAATGCGCTTCGCTACACGAGCAGCGGGCGGGTGGTCGTCGGCGTGCGCCGCTCCGGGTCGCGGTTGCGGATCGAGGTGTGGGACACCGGCGCCGGGATCCCCGCCGACCAGCAGCAGCGCGTGTTCGACGAGTTCGTGCGCGGCGGCGGTGGCCGGACGCCACGCGACACCGAGGGTTTCGGGCTCGGGCTCGCGATCGCCGAGCGCATTGCGCGGGTCCTCGGTCACTCGATCGGCCTGCGCTCCGTGGCCGGCCGCGGATCAGTGTTCTGGATCGAGGCTGCGCGTGGCGGCGACGTCGTCGCCCGGGCCGCGGGTATTGCCGAGCTGCGTCCGGCCGGCGGGCTCGAGGGTGTACGTGTGCTGTGCGTCGACAACGACGCCGCGGCGCTGCGTGCGCTCGGTTCGCTGCTCGAAGCCTGGGGTTGCGAGGTACGTGCCTGCGCGGGGGCTGACGAGGCGCTCGCCGCCGCCCGCTGGGCCCCCGACGCGCTGGTGCTCGACTATCACCTCGACGACGGCGCCACCGGCCTCGGGCTGCTCGCGCGTCTGCGCGACGAGGCGCGTGTCGATGCTCCGGCACTGGTCGTCTCCGCCGACGGCAGCGAGCGGATCCGGTCCGCGGTGGAGGCGGCCGGCTGCGTGTTCCTGCGCAAGCCGCTCAAGCCGCTGCAGCTGCGCAGCGCCCTGCGTCGACTGCGGGAGTTTCCACAGCCGGTGCGCGGCGTGCGCTGAATCCAGCCACGGGCGCCGCGCGGGCACCCGTGGCGGGGCCGGTTCAGAAGCTGGCGCGGATCTCCACGCCGTAGCTGCGGGGCTCGTTGATGAAGCCGGTCAGGTTGTTGAAGTCGATGCCGCCGACGGCCTGCACCTCGTCGAGGATGTTGCGGCCGAACACCGAGGCCTGGTAGCGACCTTCGTTCCAGTTGTAGCCGATCCTGAGGCCGCCCTCGACCAGCGACTTGCCGGTGAACTCTTCCGACTCGTAGAGGAAGAAGGACACCTCGCTGCGGTACGCCCAGTCGGTGTAGACGAACAGCTCGCCGTTGCCGACCGGCACGCCGTAGCGCGCGGTGAGGTTGGTGATCCACTCCGGCGCCTGCGGCAGGCTGTTGCCGTCGATGCTCACCGTGCCCGGCACCGTCCCGGCGGGGTCGAGCACCGTGCAGCCGCCGCCGCAGGGCTGGATGGCGAGGCCCGGGTCGTCGATTTCCGTGTCGTTGTAGCTCAAGCCGAGCGTCACCAGCAGCCGCTCGGTGAGATAGGCGTCGAGGTCGAGCTCGAAACCCTGACCAGTGGCCTTGTCGGCGTTGATCAGCTGGTTGAAGTTGGCCTGGCCGCCGACCGCGGTCAGCTGCTGGTCGTCCACCTCGTAGGAGAACACCGTGAACCCGAGTCGGGCGCGGCCCTCGAGGAAGCCGCTCTTGATGCCGGCCTCGTAGGAAGTAACGGTCTCCGAGTCGGCGACCGAGACGGCGTCGCCGAACAGGATGCGGCCCTGGATGCTCGGCGCTCGGAAGCCGCGTGCGATGCGTGCAAACAGGTTGACGTCGTCGTTCACCGCCCAGCTGGCGTTCACGTCCCAGCTGACGTCGTCGTCCTGCGTCTTGACGGCGATAGGGCCCAGCGGCGGCGCACCGAAGGGCGACTGCAGCCGCGACGCCACGAAGTCCTTCTCGTCATCCGTGTAGCGCATGCCGGCGCCCAGCGACACCGTGTCGGTCAGCGCGAAGTCCACCGAGCCATAGATCGCCCATGCCTGGTTGTCCTGGTCCTGCACGGCGTAGCCGTTCTGCACCCCGCCGGCGAGGGTGTCGTAGTTGAAGCTGTCGATGGTGATCGACTCGTCGAAATAGAACGCACCGAGCTGCCAGTCGAGGCGTCCCCACTCGAGCGATTCGAGCCGGAACTCCTGGGTGAACTGGCTGTGACTGGGCAGTCCGTCGGCCGACTCCGCCGGAAACGGGATGAACCCCGGGCCGAAGTTGCCGGCACCGAGGAAGGCCGCGCCGAAGCCACCGTCGATGTCGCCGCGGCTGTACACCTCGGCCGACTCGTAACCGGTGATCGAGTGCAGCGCCACGCGACCGAGGTCGAAGCGCAGGCGCAGGTTGCTGCCCCAGGTGTCGAGTTCCTGCTCGTTGGTGCCGTCCTGGAACACGACGTCGGGGTCGAAGCCGGGTACCAGGTCGTTGCCGCCGGCCTCGATGATGTTGGCGCGGAACATGCGCGCCGTACCCTCCAGGCTGCGCACGTGCAGGTTGAGCAGCGCCGTGAAATCGTTGCCGGCGTCGTAAAGGAGCTGGCCACGGGCGGCGATCTCGTCGTAGCCCTCGTACTGGTCGTTCCTGCCGGTGAAGCCGTTGTCGACCCAGTCGTCGCGGTGCTGGCCCAGGACCGACAGGCGCGCCGACCAGGCGTCCCCGAGCGGGCCGCTCAGCGCCGCCTCGACGTTGGTCGTGGCATCGGTGCCGAAGGAGGCGCGCACGAAGCCCTCGAGCTCACGCGTCGGCGCTGCCGAGTTGAACTTGATGACGCCGGCGGGCGTGTTGCGGCCGAACAGCGTGCCCTGCGGGCCGCGGAAGGTCTCGACCATCTCGAGGTCGAATACCGGGAAGCCCTTGAGGATCGGGTTCTCCTGCACGACCTCGTCGTATACCAGCGATACCGGCTGCGACGCGTTGAGGTCGAAGTCGGTGTTGCCGAGCCCACGGATGTAGAAGCGGGGGAAGGCGCGGCCGAACGAGGACTCGATCAACAGGCTCGGGATGCGCGCCGACAGGAAGCGGATGTCCTCGCCGCCGGAGGCCAGGATGTCGAGCTTCTCGCCGTCGAGCGTGGTGACCGATACCGGCACGTCGAGGACGTTTTCCGCGCGCCGCTGGGCGGTGACGAACACCGCCTCCAGCATTGCGGAGCCTTCGGGCGACGCTTCCTGGGCCCGGGCGCCGGCTGCGAGTGCCAGGGCGACGGCGGTGGCGACGGCTACGTGGCCCGGCGATGGATGTGCGCGGCGCGCGGCTTGCTGCATGGTTGCGTCCCTTCGGTTCGTCATGGTTCTAGCGGGCGGTCGCCGACCGCCCGGGCCGTTGTCGCGGCGATTCTAGCCGAGGGCCGCCGGGCCCGGTCAGCCGATGGTCATCTGGTCCGATTCCTGGATCTCCAGCTCGCGCAGCACCATCGACGCCTGGGTGCGGTTGCGCACGCCGAGCTTGGCGAGCGCAGCCGAGACGTGCGCCTTGACGGTCGTTTCCTCGATGCCGAGGTCGGCGGCGATCTGCTTGTTGAGCCGGCCCACGGCGACCAGTTCCAGCACCCGGAACTGCTGCGGCGTCAGGCTCGCCAGGCGCGTCGCCAGCTCCTGGCGCGCATCGGGCGTGCGACGCGCAGCGGACTGCACGCCGGGCGGGAACCACTGTCCGCAGTCCACCACGGCGCGAATCGCCTCCACCAGCTGTCCGGACGGGGCGGACTTGGGCACGTAGGCCGCCGCACCGAAGACCTGGGCCTGGCGGATGATGTCCGGGGCCTCGGTGGCGGAGACGACCATCACCGCGGTGCCCGGGTACTGGTTGCGGAGCCACGCCAGCGGCGCGAAGCTCTTGCCGCCTGGCATCAGCAGGTCGAGCAGCACCAGGTCGGGCTCGGTGGCGGCGCGCGCGCGCAGCGTGTCGACGTCCTCGGCCTCGAGCACCAGGGCGTCGGGTATCACCTGCACCACGGCCTGCCGGAGCGCGGCACGAAACAACGGGTGGTCGTCGGCGATCAGCACCCGCATCGGCCTGCCTGCGCGTGGATGTGTTCGTCGATCATGGCCTCAGCTCATCGCCGCGCCGATGACCTTGCACACGGCCGCGATCGCGTCAGCGCGCGACGATGACTTGCGCCACGCGGCGCCGATCATGCGGGAAGGTACCGGCGGGGCGAATGGCCGGAACACCAGCCCGCGGGTGCCGGCGATGGGGCCCTCGGCGGCGAGCCTCGGCATCAGCGTGATGCCGAGCCCGGCGCCGACCATCTGCCGCAGGGTCTCGAGGCTGGTAGCGCGGAAATCCTGGTCCTCGGCCACCGCCGCCGCGGTGCAGACCTCCAGTGCCTGGTCGCGCAGGCAATGGCCTTCCTCCAGGAGCAGCAGCGTCTCGCCCTCGAGCTGCTCGAGCGCGATGCGCTTGCGGGTGGCGAGGGGATGGTCGCGCGGCATGGCCACCAGGAACGCCTCGGCATACAGGGTCAGCGTCTCGAGGCCGGCCGTGTCGGCCGGGAAGGCCAGGATCGCCAGGTCGATGTCGCCGTCGCGCAGCTTCGAGAGCAGCGGCGCGGTCTGGAACTCGTAGAGCATCAGCGACAGCCTCGGCAGGCGGCGCTTCAGGCGCGTGGCGACGCGCGGCAGCAGGTAGGGCGCCACGGTCGGGATGAGCCCGACCTTGAGCCGCCCGGTCAGGGGATCGCGACTGGCGCGGGCCAGCGCACGGATGTCGTCAGCCTCCTGCACCACCCGTCGCGCGCGCTCGACCAGTTGCCGGCCGACGTCGGTCAGCGCGACCTGGCGTGGCTGGCGCTCGAACAGCTGCACGCCGAGGTACTCCTCCAGCTTCTTGATCTGCGCCGAGAGCGTGGGCTGGCTGACGTGGCAACGGGTGGCCGCCTCGCCGAAGTGGCCCGTGTCGGCCAGCGCGACCAGGTACTGCAGGTCCCTGAGGTTCATCCGGCACCGCCATCGACCATGTCTATGGACATGATCGGATCAATCCGTCTGCTGGATCAAGCCCGGGCTAGTGCGGGTGGCGGTGTCGCAGCGCGTGCGGCCGCTCCAGGCCGTGGGCCAGCATCGTCGCCTCGTCGTCCAGGAGGTCGAGGCTCGGGCCGTCCGCCACGATCCGGCCGCCATCGATGAGGATCGTCCGCGGGCAGATCTCGACCACCATCTCCAGGTCGTGGGTCGCGATGAGCTGCGCGACCGGCAGGCCGGCCAGCAGTCGCATCAGCTCGCGGCGCCCGCGCGGGTCGAGGTCGCTGGTCGGTTCGTCCAGTGCCAGCAGGCGCGCCTCGCAGGCGAGGAGGCCAGCAAGGCAGGCGCGACGCTTTTCGCCACGGCTCAGGTGATGCGGCGGGCGCTCGCCGAAGCCGGCGAGCCCGACCCGGTCGAGCGAACGGTTGACCAGGCGAGACAGCGCCGGCTCCCGGATGCCGAGCTGCTGCGGCCCGAACGCGACGTCCTCCGCCACGCTCGGGCAGAACAACTGGTCGTCCGGGTCCTGGAACAGCAGCCCGACGCGGCGACGCACTGCGGCCAGGTGCGGCTCGCAGACCGGCAGTCCGTCGACGTGGATCGCGGGCGCCGCCGGCGTCTGCTCGGGCAGCAGGCCGTTCAGGTGCAAGAGCAGGGTCGACTTGCCGGCGCCGTTCGGCCCGATGAGCGCGACGCGCTCGCCTTCGGCGATGCGAAGCGACACCCCGTCGAGCGCCTGGTGGCCGTCGGCGTAGCGGTAGCCGAGCCGCTCGACCGAGAGCACGCTCACGTCTTCCAGCCCCGTGCGCACATTGCCGAGTAGATCCTCTCGGCGCGTTCGGAGGAGCGCACGAACAGCTGCCCTGCGACCTCCGCCGACCCGCGCCAGGCGAAGCCGCGCGAATCGTCGAAGCTCCGGCTGCGGCGCGCGCGCAGCATGCGTTGCATCTCGTCGACCAGCACGAACAGGTAGCGGTGCATCAGCGCCAGGGTCGTCACCAGCAGGGCCGGGACCCTGCTGCGCCACAGCACGCGCAGCATGTCGGAGAAGCGCGTCGTGGTGGTGAGCAGCACCACCAGCGACAGGCACAGCGTGCTCTTCGTCAGCATGGACAGGAACACCGGCCAGCCACCCGGCTGGAACAGCGCCAGGATCGCGACCCCGACGGCAAAGGGCTCGACCAGCGCAAGTCGCAGCAGGAGGTGCCGCGGCGGGACCCGGGACGCCGCGGCGATCACCACCACGGCGCCGGCCGCGAGGGCGTGTGCCGTCCACGCGTCGCGGGGCAGCAGCACGATGGCCACGGTGCCGGCCAGCACCAGCGCAAGTTTCCAGCCGGCGGCGAGCCGATGCAGCGGGCCCGCACCGGCGTGGTACGGCGTCAGGATCGTCTCGGCATCCACGTGGGCTCAGTGCACGTCGGTCGGCCGGGGTGTCAGCGCCCGCGCCAGGAGCCAGGCGAGCAGGAATGCGGCGATGGTGCCGATCGACGCCGCAAGCAGCGTCGACAGAACGGGCACGCCGCCGAGACCGACCGAATAATCCGGCAGGGGTGCGGCCAGGAGCTGGCTGGCGCGCGCGCCGAAGCCAAGCCGCTCGGCCACGTGCTCGAGGCCGTCGGGCAGGCTGCTGGCGAACGGCGCAGCCAGGGCGAGGGCGGCCAGCACTGCCGCCGCGACATACGCCGATCGCCGAGTGGCGCCGGCCGCCGGGGTGGAGCCGGCCAGCAGCTCCGGGCGGGAGCGGGCGACGGAGGCGAGGACCAGCATGGTGATCGCGGCCTCGCCCAGGCCGATCAGCATGTGCACACCACCCATCGCCGGCACGGCGACGCTGGCAGCTACCGTGCCGGACAGGGCGAGTTCGATGGCGCAGGCAACCGCCGCAATGACGGTCGAGCACCAGGCCGCGAAGCCGGCGGCAATGAACTGGCCACGCCGGCCGGGGCCCGTCAAGGCGAGCACCAGCCGGTACACACCGTACCCGCCCAGGGTGGCAACGAGCGCCATGTTGAGCACGTTGGCGCCAAGCGCCGTCACGCCCCCGTCGGCGAACATGAAGCACTGCAGGATGAGCACGGCGGTCATCACCACCACGGCGGCGGCAGGGCCGAGCAGAACCGCGGCCAGCACGCCGCCCATCAGGTGCCCGGAGGTCCCGGCTCCGACCGGGAAGTTGAGCATCTGGGCCGCGAATACGAAGGCGGCGGCGAGACCGATCAGCGGCACCCGGCGCGCCGGGAGGGTGGCCTTGACGCGGCGCAGGGCGAGCGCGACCCCGGCGGTCGCAACCACGGCGGCGGTCGTCGCGGTGCCGGCGTCCAGGAATCCGTCCGGAATATGCATGCCTAGTCCCGAATTATGTCCGTGCCCCGGTATGAGCACGGCGACGGTTTTTCATACTAGGACGGCGGCCGGTGGCCGGCAACTCGCGACTTGCCGCAAGGCGCAGCCGGCCCGCGCGACCGCGCCGCCGGCCGGTCCGGGGCTCGCCTACAATGCCGCCATGAACAAGGAATCGATGCTCCAGCGCCTCGACGCGCGCTTTGCCGGCCGTCGTGCGGTCATCACCGGGGGTGCCAGCGGTCTTGGCGAGGCGATGGCGGTGCTGCTCGCCGGCCACGGCTGGCGCATCGGGCTTCTCGATCGCGATACCGAGCGGCTGGGGATCGTGGCCGGGCGCCTCCTCGCGACCGGCGCGGCTGCGGTGAATACCCAGGCCGTCGACACCGGCGACGAGGCCGCCCTGCGAGCCGCCATCGACGGATTCGCCGCCGCGCAAGGCGGCCTGGACTTCGCGCTCAATTCCGCCGGCGTCGCGGTCGCCGGCAGTTTCCTCGAGACCCCGGCGTCGGACTGGGAGTGGATCCTGCGCATCAACGTGCTCGGCGTCGCCAACAGCTGTCGCGCCGAGCTGCCGCACATGCAGGCGTCCGGGGGCGGTCTCATCGTCAATGTCGCGAGCGCCGCCGGGTTCGTGAGCGGTGGCGACATGAGTGCCTACAACGCGAGCAAGGCCGCGGTCATCGCCCTGTCGGAGACGCTGGCCCAGGAGCACGCCCGCGACAACATCCAGGTATCGGCCGCCATGCCGGGATTCTTCCGCACGCGCCTGCTCGAGCATGCGCGCGCGCCGAAAAGATCGCTGGGACTCGCGCGGCGGATCATGCAAGCCTCGAATCTCGACGCCGACACCGTGGCTGCGGAAATCCTCGGTCGTGCGGTCCACGGCGCGCAGCACATCGTGCTGCCGCGCGAGTACCGCTACCTGTGGCGCTTCAAGCGGCTTGCGCCGGGGCGCTTCCAGCGCTTCATGATCCGCTTCCGTGCCCGCAAGGAAGCCGAGGCGGCAAGACGGAAGACCTGACCCGGTGCCGGACAGCGTGAGGCGGCGATGGCCGCAGCGCCCCGTTTCCGATGCCGGCCCCGCGGTGCTCCGTAAGGCCGGGTTAAGGATCCTGCCTCAGGCTTCGGCCCCAGTCACGGGCACCGGCAAGGGGCGAATCACATGCGGACAGAAAGTTTGGACGACAAGACACTGGTCTGGGACCTCCCGACCCGCGTGTTCCACTGGACGCTCGCAGCATCGTTCGCCGGTGCCTACATACTCGCCGAGAACGATGGGCTGCGTGCCATGCACGTCATGTTTGGCTACACCGTCTTCGGGCTGGTCGTGTTCCGGCTGGCCTGGGGATTCTTCGGCTCGAGGTATGCACGATTCGAGTCGTTCCGGTTCGGGCCCGGCCAGGCACTCGGCTACCTGCGCGACCTCATCCAGGGCCGTGCACGCGATTACACCGGCCACAACCCGGCGGCAAGCTGGGCCATCTACCTGATGCTGGTGCTCGCCGCCGCGACCGCCCTGTCCGGCTGGCTGCAGCTGAACGAAGCCGGCGGCGAAGCCATGGAGGAGATCCACGAGGTGCTCGGCAACGCCTGGCTCGCATTGGTCGTCGTGCATGTCGCAGGCGTGATCGCAGGCAGCATCGCGCACCGGCGCAACCTGGTGCGGACGATGATCACGGGTTATCGGCAGGGCGAAACCGCGACCGGAGTAGGGTCGCGAATGGCGATCGGGCTCTCCGTCGCGGCGGCCGTCGTGGCATTCTGGACGTTGACGCTCAGTGGCTTCGGACCGGTGGCTGCGCTACCCGGCCTGGCCGTGACCGCCGCGGGTTCCGATGCGGGGCACGACCGGCACGACGACGATTACGACGAGGATGACGACTGAACCATGCGCGTGCTCCTGGTCGAGGATGACGGCCTGCTCGGCGACGCGCTGCAGGCTGGCCTGCGCCAGGAAGGCTTTGCAGCCGACTGGGTCCGGGACGGCGTCGCCGCGGACGTGGCGCTCGCGAGCGAGGCCTTTTCCGCGGTGATACTCGACCTCGGGCTGCCGCGCCTCGACGGCTTCTCCCTGCTCGCACGGATGCGCGGCCGGGCCGACCGTACCCCGGTGCTGATCCTGACGGCGCGCGACGCGCTCGAGGACCGCGTCGGCGGGCTCGACGCCGGCGCCGACGACTACGTGGCGAAGCCGGTCGCCATCTCCGAACTCGCCGCGCGCCTGCGCGCCCTGGTTCGGCGCGCCGCCGGGGTGGCGAGCGGTGTGCTCGAAGTCGGTCCCGTGACACTCGATCCGTCGACGCGACTGGCGACGTGGCGAGGCGCGCCGGTCGACCTCGCGCCGCGGGAGTTTGCAGTCCTGCAGGCGCTGATGCTGAGTGCCGGACGGGTCCTGACGCGTGAACAACTCGAATCGTCGCTCTACCAGTGGGACCAGGCGCTAGAGAGCAACGCGATCGAGGTCCATGTCCATCGCCTCAGGCGCAAGCTCGAACCCGAGGTGATCCGGACCATCCGTGGTGTCGGCTACATGATGCCGGTTCGCCCGGAGCGAGTTGGCGGTGGCTAGCCACTCGCTGCGTGGCCGCCTGCTGACACTGCTGCTTGCCGGGGTCGTCGTCGCCTGGAGCGTGACGACACTGTTCGCATACCAGCACGCCCATCATGAGCTCGACGAGTTGCTGGACGCCCATCTCGCGCGTGCCGCCCGGTTGCTGGTCGCCCAGGACGGTGAGGAACTCGAGGAGATCCGCCTGGAAGCGCTGAGCGACGGCGGACCGTACGACCAGGCGATTGCCTTCCAGCTGTGGCGCGGGGGCGACCGGCTGGTGCTGCGCACACCGGATGCCCCCGCCAAGCGGCTGTCCCAGGTCGACCAAGGCTTCAGTGACGCCGCTGTCGATGGCCGCGACTGGCGCGTGTTCAGTGCCTGGGACGTGGAGCGACGCCTGCTGGTGCAGGTCGGAGAGGACCACGCCACGCGGGAGCGCCTGCTCAGGCACTACACGCTCAGCTCTCTGCCGGCGCTCCTGCTCGGGCTGCCACTGCTCGGCCTGCTGGTGTGGGTGACGGTCGGTGTCACGCTGCGTCCACTTTGGGCGCTCGGTGAAGAGGTTGGGCGGCGCGGGCCGGGCGACCTCGAGGCGCTGCCCATGGACAATGCGCCGCGAGAGGTCGTGCCGCTGGTCGGGCGCCTGAACGCGCTGTTCGCGCGGATCCAGGACTCCCTGCTCGCCGAGCGACGGTTCACGTCGCACGCGGCGCATGAATTGCGGACCCCGATCGCGGCGATCCGCGCGCAGGCGGAGGTCGCACGCGCGGCTACCGGGCATGCGCAGCGTGACAGTGCCCTGGCGCATGTGATCGAGGGATGCGATCGCGCGGCCCGGCTGGTCGACCAGATGCTGCTCCTGGCGCGCATCGACGAGCGCGCGCAATCCGCCCGGCTCCCGGCCGCGCGCCTCGATCGCGTCGCTGCGCGCGTGATCGCCGAGCAGGCGCCGGCGGCACTGGAGCGCGACGTGTCCCTCGAGCTGGCTGGCGACGAGACGGTGACGGTGCGTGCGGACGAGACGTTGCTCGAGATCCTGTTGCGCAATCTCGTCGACAACGCCCTGCGGCATGGCGGCGCGCCCGGCCGCGTCACCGTGCACTGCTCGCATACGCCCGATGGGGTGCTGCTGTCGGTCACCGACGCCGGCCCGGGGGTCGATCCGGCCGAGCGGGCGTTGCTCGGACGGCGCTTCTACCGGGCGTCGGGCGCCACCGGGCCGGGAAGCGGTCTCGGGCTGTCCATCGTCGAGCGCATCGCGGAGGGATCTGGCGCCCATGTCGAATACGCGGTCGGAGCCGGTGCCCGGGGCCTCGTCATCGAGGTGCGCTTCCCGGCAGCACGATAGTCCCGGCGGCGGCCGCCGCGTCGGATCATCGCAGCCGGCCTTAAGCGTGCCTTAAGGAGGCTCGCGGAGACTGTCGGAGGTCCTGCCTGGTCACGGTGGAGTCTCGAGATGCGCATCAGGAAACTGACAGAACTGCTGCTCGCGGTCGCGGTCGCCTTCGGTAGCGGACCCGCGGCCGCACAGACTCCGTGGCGGTCGTTGCCGGACACGGCACCGGCACCCGCGGACAACCCCACGACGGCGTCCAGGGTCGAGCTCGGCAAGATGCTGTACTTCGATCCGCGCTTTTCGTCGACAGGCACGGTGTCCTGTTTCTCGTGCCACAACGTCATGGAAGGTGGCGACGATCACCGACCGACTTCAATCGGGGTGCATGGACAGAAGGGCGGCCGCAATGCCCCGACCGTCTGGAACGCGGCGTTCCACAGCGTGCAGTTCTGGGACGGACGCGCCGCGACGCTCGAGGAGCAGTCCAAGGGCCCGCCAGTCAATCCGATCGAGATGGGAATGGAAGACCTCGGGGCCGTGATCGACCGCATTCGCGCCATACCCGGCTACGGGCCGTACTTCGCGGCGGCCTTCGGCGCGGGCGATGTCATCACCATGGAGAACGCGGCGCGGGCGATCGCGGCTTACGAGCGGACCCTGATCACCCCCGGCAGCGCCTTCGACCGGTACGCCGACGGCGACGCGGCGGCGCTGACCACGACGCAACGCCGCGGCATGGACACCTTCGCCGCGGTGGGCTGCATGAGCTGTCACCAGGGCCCGGCCTTCAACGGACCGGACCTGCCCGCCGGGACCGGCTTCTACATGAAGTTCCCGGCGGTTGCGGACAGCCCGTACGTCGCCCGGTATGACCTGGCGTCGGACGCCGGGCGGTTCGAGGGCACCGGACAGGAAGCGGACCGCAACATGTGGCGGGTGCCGACCCTTCGCAATCTGGAGCACACCGCACCCTACATGCACAACGGGGCGGTCCAGAGCCTCCCGGAGGCTGTGCGTGTCATGGCGTCGACACAACTCGGGCGTGAACTCAGCGATGCCGAGGTCGCCGACATCGTCGCGTTCCTCGATTCCCTGAATGGGCCCTTCCCGGTCCAGACCATGCCACGGTTGCCGCCCACGCCGGGAGGCCTCATCGAGTAGCCAGGGTCGGCCATCCCCTCCCCCTTCAGGCCGGCCCGTGCGCGGGGGGTCCTTCCGTCATTGGCGGGACCCCCCGATTTCCGGCTCTGGCGCGCGCTCGCGGCCTCGCGGCAACGGCGGCGTCCCGCAAGCCCGGGTTCATGCGGCCATGCCGCGGCGCCCGTATCGATCGTCGAGCCAGCGACCGGCGATGACCGCGGCCAGCAGCGGACCGAACCAGGCGACGTACTGGGCCGCGGCGCTGAAATCTCCCGGCACCACGCGCTGCAGTCCGATGTTGAGGAACGCGATGTGGGTCGCGACTCCGCAGCCGATGATCCCGCCATAGTGACGGGCTAGCCACCAGCCCCGGTCCGTCGGCGGCCGGGACGCGAAACGCAGCATGGCGGGTCCGCCGACCAGCCCGACGATCGCCATGCCATAGAGGAGCGGGGCATCGTAGCGGATGCCAAGCACCAGGATCCCTGCACCAGCGACCACGTTGAGCCAGGCGACAGGCCGGTACAGGCCGCCGGTGTAGGCGGCGACCGATTGCCGCATGCGTATCGCGCGCCAGGCCAGCAGGCAGCCGGTGCCCGTGATCAGAACCAGGTACAGCAGGAAGCCGCCCTTGACCGGCGCGCCCGCCTGGAAGGCGGCTGCCGCGAGCGGCAGGGCACTCACCATGATGCCGATCATGGCGCTCATGTAGACGCGGCCAATGGCCCGATGCCTCGCCGTACCCTTGCGCATGACGGCCGCGGTCCAGAAGGTCACGAGTGCGATCATGCCGGCGGCGATGTGGCCCAGTCGGGCGATCTCGTAGTAGTCCATGGCGGTCCTCCTCGTTGACGGACCATGCTCGGCCGGCGGCGGTACCTCTCGGAAGTGCCGCAGGTCACCTCATCGGGGTGCCGGAAGTCATGACTTGCGGCGAGGCTATTGAGGTGCCGCCTGTCGTCGGTTACACCTGACCCATGCAGGACGCCGTGTCAGTCCGACCCGACGGGTCGAGTGCGCTCAACCTGGCTGCCTACGTCACACTGGCCGCAGTGACATTCGGGGTCTGGCAGGATGCCGCGCGCTGGCCGCCCGTAGGACCGGTCGATGCCCGCCTCGCCGTGGTGGGGCTCATCGGCCTGTTCCTGGCCGCCTTCGTTTCCTGTACGCGCGACGGCGAGCACCCCGGGTGGCGCCGGATCCTCGCCATCGGCGTCATGATCGTCTCGGCGCTGGCGCTGCTCCTGCTCGGTACCTCCGGGACCTCGGCCATCCTGCTCATCATCCTGGCCGCAGTTCTGACTTCAGCGCTTCCGCCGCGCACCGCCTGGGCCGTGCTCGCCGCCGTCAATGTCGTGTTCCTCGCCATTCTCCTGTTGCGCTGGCGCTTCGAGTCGCCCCTGGTCGCCTTCCTCGTCTACGGTGGATTCCAGGCCTTCGCCGGGTTGGCAAGCGGCGCCGTGGCGCGTGCCGAGGCCATCGCCGGCGAATTGCGGCAGGTCAACGCCGGCCTGCTCGCCACCCGCTCGCTGCTCGCGGAGAGTGCCCGGGATGGCGAGCGCCTCAGGATGTCGCGCGAGCTGCACGACGTGGCCGGCCACAAGCTCACCGCGCTGAAGCTCAACCTGGAGGTGCTCGCCCGCGACCTCGCCGGGTCGCCGCGCCGCGAGCTCGAGGTGTCGCGCCAGCTCGCCGCGGAGCTTCTCGACGACGTTCGCAGTGTCGTCTCGCAGCTGCGTCGCGACGACGGCCTCGACCTTGGCGAGGCGCTCGAACGGCTGGCAGAGCCGTTCCCGCGACCGCGCGTCCACCTCGAGGTCGATCCGCTGGCGCGTGCCGCCGACGCCGGGCAGGCCGAGGCGCTGGTGCGCGCAGCGCAGGAGGGCCTCACCAACGCCGCGCGTCACGCGCGGGCCGGGAACGTGTGGCTGTCGCTCGGCGCGCGCGACGGCGCGCTCGAGCTGGTCATCGAGGATGACGGCAGCTTCGGCGGATCACATGCACCGGGCCACGGCCTGACCGGCATGCGTGAGCGGCTGGAGTCGGTGGGTGGCACGCTCGAGACCGGGCGCGGCGCCCGCGGCGGATTCCGGCTCGCCGCCCGTGTGCCCCGCGGGCGCGCCGCATGAGCCTCAGGATCGCGCTCGCCGACGACCAGGCGCTGGTGCGCGAAGGCCTGAAGGCGCTGCTCGGCCAGCTCGGGGTCGAGGTCGCGGTGGAGGCCGACGATGGCGCCGCACTGCTCGCCGCGCTCGATGCCGCTCCGGTCGACGTGATCGTGTCCGATGTGCGCATGCCCGGCCTCGATGGCATCGGCCTGGTGCGCGCGCTGCGCGAACGCGGCGACGCGACGCCCGTGGTGCTGCTCACCACCTTCGACGACAGCGAGTCGATGCTCGCCGCGGTCGAGGCTGGCGCGCAGGCATTCCTGCTCAAGGACGCCTCACCGGAGGACCTGCGTGATGCGATCGAGCGCGCCCAGCGCGGCGAGGGCTGGCTGACGCCGGTGTCCACCGACCCGGTGCGCGAGCGCTTCGCCTACCGCGATACCGCGCCGCCCGAGGGCAGTTTCGGCGAGCGCGAGGTCGGCATCCTGCGGCTCATGGCCGGCGGCTACTCCAACAAGGAGATTGCACGCAGCCTGCATCTGGCCGAGGGCACGGTGAAGAACTACGTGTCGGACATCCTGGCGAAGCTCGGTACCCGCGACCGCACCCGCGCGGTCCTGAAGGCGATTACGCTCAGGATCGTGTGATCCCCCACAGTGCTAGCATGCCTGCGGCGCGGCGATGCACGCGGCGGTCGGGAATGACGTATCGATCCGGGATGCCAGGATGGGATTCTTCAAGCGATACCCGCTTGCCGCGGTGACCTTCGCGGTAGTCGTGCTGACCGTCGTGATCGTTGCGATCCGCTGGCAGGCGGCCCGTGAGACCGCGCTGCCTGACCGCGTACGGGTTGCAGCCGACGCCATCGACGCGCCCCAGCCCGCTGCCGCGCAGCGCGCGGCGGTCCCCGAGCCGGCGCCATCGAAGGCCGTTTCACCGGCGCCGCCGGCCAGCTGGCGCCAGGCGTCCGGTCGCATGGAAGACGTGCTGGCCTCGCTGCCTTCCGCCGTCGCCGATGCGCTCGGTGGCGATCCGGCCGCCAGGTACCATCTCGCCAGGACCCTGATGGTGTGCCAGCTGGCGGGCAATGCCGGGCGCACCGGCCCGGAGGAGACCTGGGCGGCCTGCCGGGACATCCTCGCGAGCCCGGCGCTCGCGCAGCTGTCCGGACCGAACGGCGCAGGCGGCGTCGCCGGCTGGGCGCCGCTGCTGGCCGATGCGGTGCAGGCCGGCGACAAGCGTGCCTACGGCTACGCCGCCCTCTACTGTGGCAGCGGCTCGCCCTGCGACCCGACCAGCGGCGACGACCGGCTCATGTCACTCGCCGCGGCGCAGACGCGCGCCGGGATCGCCATCCGCTCGGGTGATCCGGAGGCCATCTTTCACGCCGGGCTCGCCATCGGCAATGCGCGACTCGGCCGCAACCCGCTGCGCGGCGCGGCCTGGATGCTGGTCGCCTGCGAGCGTGGCTACGACTGCTCGGCAGAGAACGAACTGAACCAGGAACTGATCTGTCCGCGCGGTGCGCCTGACTGCATCCCAGGGTCGAGCCTGCGCGACCGGCTGCAGGCGAAACTCGGACCCGCCACGTACGCGGAAGCCTACGCGCTCGCACAGCGCTACCAGCAGGACCTCGACAGCGGCGAGGTGCCCGAGCGCGCCATCGCCTTCGGTTCGAAGTAGACGGGATCAGGCGCCACGCCGGCCCCGTCTACTCGACGATGCGCCACACGCCCTCGCGGCGGGGATCGGCGGCGCCCTCGTAGGAGCCGCCGTCGCGCACGACGACGCCATGGATGCCCGATTCCTCGCCGCGCCCTGGCTTGACCTCGATGCCGCGCGCCGCAAGTCCGGCGAGCACCTCCGGCGGAAACTTCGCCGCCTCGCCGAAGTAGCTGTCGCCGGCGGCGATGAGGTTGGGCAGGTCGATGGCCTCCTGCATCGACAGTCCCCAGGCGAGCAGGCCGATGAGCGTCTTGGCGTTATAGGCCAGGATGGCGGACCCGCCGGGCGAGCCGAGCGCGGCGACCAGCCTGCCGTCGGCATCGAGCACGATGACCGGCGACATCGACGAACGCGGCCGCTTGCCGCCGGCCACGGCATTGGCCACCGGCTTGCCCTTCTCCACCGGGCGGAAGGAAAAATCGGTGAGCTGGTTGTTGAGGAAGAAGCCGTCGACGGCCCGGCCGGAGCCGAACAGCGACTCGACCGAAGTGGTCATCGACACGACGTCGCCATCGGCGTCGACCACGACGAAATGGCTGGTCCCGGCGGCTTCGCGCGTGGCGTCGGCGCCGCGCTCGAAGCCGGGCGGTACGCCGGCGGCCGGCGCCGGGCCGGCACGCTCGCCGATGAGCGCCGCTCGGCTCGCGATGTAGTCCGGGTCGAGCAGGCCGGCGAGCGGCACGTCGACGAAGGCCGGGTCGGCGACGTACTGGTTCCGATCGGCGTACATCAGCCGGCTCGCCTCGGCGAACAGGTACCACGCCCCGGCGTCGGCCGGACCTCGCGCTGCGATGTCGGTACGATCGAGGATCGCGAGCAGTTGCAGCAGCGCGACGCCACTCGATGGAGGCGGCGGCACACACACGAGGTAGACGCGAAACGGCCCGCACACGGGCTCGCCGTAACGCGGCTGGTAGCTTGCGAAGTCCTCGAGCGTCAGGTTGCCAGGCAGCGGCTCGGCGCGCGTCCGTTCGATGATCCGGGTCGCGATCGGGGGCTCGAGCAGCGCGCGCGGCCCGTTCGCGGCGAGCTGCCGCAGGGTCTGGCCGTAGGCCGCATTCGTGAGCCGGTCGCCGGCCTCTACGGGGCTTCCGTCAGCACCGGCAAACAGCGACCGGGCATCGGGCAGCGAGGCCTGCGGCCAGGGTCCGTTGGCGAAGCGGGCGAGCCGCTTGGGCACCTCGAACCCATCCTCCGCCAGCCTGATGACCGGATCGAACAGCGCCGACCAGGGCAGCTTGCCCTGGCTCGCGTGGGCGGCGCCCAGCATCGGCATGACGCCAGGCACGCCGGTCGCGCGGCCGCCGAGCACGCCCTCGCGCCAGGGCAGGGGCTCGCCGTCGGGCCCGAGGAACATCCCGGGGGTCGCTCCGGCCGGCGCGGCCTCGCGACCGTCGAATGCCGTGACGCGGCCGGTGGCCGAGTCGTAGTGCAGCAGGAATGCGCCGCCGCCGAGCCCCGAGCTCTGTGGCTCGACGAGTCCGAGCGCGGCCTGCACCGTCACCGCGGCATCGACCGCACCGCCGCCGGCGCGCAATACCGCAAGGCCGGCCTCGACCGCGAGCGGATTGGCGGCCGCGATTCCCGCGACGGCGACGTGCGCTGGCGCGGGGGCGGGCGGTGCGGTGCTCTCCCGCGGCGGCTGGAGCGTGCAGGCCGTGCAACAGACGACGGCCAGGACGGCGGCAAGGCGGGCGGTGACCGGCATGTGGCAATCCCTGGACACGAAGGCTGGGATTCTAGCCTGTCGCCGCGGCCTGGGACGGCCTGCTGCCGCAATGCAAAAGACCGGCTGCGGCACGGCTGCGGTTGCTTTCGCACTGGTCGCGGGTATAACAGTGAATGACGCGCCCGCAGAGGCGCCGCAAGACCACCAAGGGGATTCCAGATGCGATACGCCAGGCTGTTGCCTTTGCTCGCGCTTCTCGTCGCGACGCCCACCGCGCTTGCCGGCGCCGGCGGGCGCGCGGAGTTCATTGACGTGCCAGGCCTGCATGCGCCGGCCAAGGTGATTCGCGACCGCGACGGCATGCCGCACATCTATGCCTGGGATGAACACGACGCCTTGTTCGTGCAGGGCTGGGTGCAGGCCGGGGACCGGCTGTTCCAGCTCGACATCCTGCGGCGCACCGCGGGCGGCACGCTAGCCGAGCTGCTCGGCCAGGGCGCGCTCGCAAGCGACATCGAACTGCAGACCATCGGTCTCAATCGTGCTGCGGCGCGCTCGCTCGATGCCTACTCGCAGGCCACCCGCGACGGCCTGCAGGCCTATGCCGACGGCGTGAACGCCTGGGTGGCCGCCCACCCGCTGCCGGTGGAATACGCCGCGCTCGAGCTCACGCAGTTCCGGCCGTGGACCGCCCTCGACTGTGCACTGATCGGCAAGGCCCTGGCCTTCCAGCTGTCGTTCGACCTCGACATCAACGCGACGCTGCAGTACCTGGCGTATCGGCAGCAGCTCGGCGGCATCGACCCGCAGCTGCCGGACGCGTTGTTCTTCCTCGACGTGTTCCGCTCCGCGCCGTTCGATCCCGCCTCGAGCGTCCCGGATGCCAACGGCCCGCCGGTGCGACCGGGCAAGGGCCACGACAAGGGCAAGCACAAGGGACACGACGGCGCGCACGACCGCCAGGGCCGGTACCCGCACAGCGACGCGCAGACGCGCCGCTTGCTCGAGCGCTACCGGGACCGCATCGACCGGGTGCCGTTCCTCAAGCGCACGCTGGAGCGGACTGAGCGACAGATCGGCAGCAACGAATGGGCGGTGTCGGGCCGTTACACGAAGAACGGCCGGCCGATCGTCGCCAACGATCCGCACCTGTCGCTGGACCTGCCGCCGAACTTCCACCAGCTGCACATCAAGACGGTGCGCGACGGACTCGACGCGATCGGCAGCTCGGTCGCCGGCACGCCCTGGATCGTGCTCGGCCAGAACCGTTTCGTGACCTGGGGCGAGACCACCACCGGTTTCGACGTCACCGACACCTACCAGGAGCAGGTGGTCCCCGATCCGACCTCGCCGAGCGGACTGTCGACGCTGTACCAGGGCGCTCTCGAGCACGTCATCCCGGTACCGCTCAGCTTCCACTTCAATGCGATCGGCGACGGCGTGCCCGATACGCTCGTGACGGTTCCGCCCGGCGGGCCGGTGCCGCCCGTGGCGCTCATCGTGCCACGCCGCAACAACGGCCCCATCGTCGACCTCGACCAGTCCACCGGCGCCGCCATCAGCGTGCAGTACACGGGCTTCAGCGGCACGCGGGAACTCGAGACCTTCCGCCTGCTCAACCGCGCGCGCAACAAGGACGATTTCGTCGCCGCGCTGCAGTTCTTCGACGTCGGCTCGCAGAACTTCATCTACGGCGACATCTACGGGAACATCGGCTACTTCACCAGCGGCGAGGTGCCGCTGCGCGAGGACCTGCAGGCGAACACCGTGGCCGGCGCACCGCCGTGGTTCATCCGCGACGGGCAGGGCGGCAACGAATGGCTGGTGGACCCGGCGCCGGATGCGTTCAACGGCACCGGTTACCAGTCGATCCCCTTCAGCGAGCTGCCGCAGGTCGTGAACCCCCGCGCCGGCTTCGTCGTCAATGCCAATAACGATCCGGCCGGCGTGACGCTCGACAACAACCCGGTGAACCAGTTGCGTCCCGGCGGCAACGGCATCTACTACCTCGGCTATGCCTTCGATTTCGGCACGCGCGCCGGGCGCATTACCCAGGCACTGCGCGACAAGCTCGAGCGCGGCCGGGTGGACCGCGGCGACATGCAGGAGATCCAGGCGGACGTGAAGCTGCTCGATGCCGAGGTGTTCACGCCCTACATCGTCGATGCCTTCAGGAATGCGCGACGGCCGGGAGCGCCTGAACCGCTCGCGGCGCTCGCCGCCGACCCGCGGGTGGCGGAAGCGGTCGGCCGGCTCAAGCGCTGGGACTACACCACGCCGACGGGCGTCGACAGCGGGTACGACGCGGCCGACCGGGACGGCCACCTGGTACGGGCGTCGGAGCGCGAGATCCGTGCCAGCATCGCCGCGACCATCTACTCGACCTGGCGCGGGCAGCTGATCGGCAACGGGCTCGACCTGACGCTGACCGGCCTCGGCGTGCCGACACCCGGCTCCGGCGAAGCCATCAAGGCGATCCGGCACCTGATCGAGCGCGATGGCATCGGCGAGTCCACCGTCGACTTCTTCGCCTGGACCGGGCTCGCGCAGCCGGCGGAGCGTCGCGACTTCGTGGTGCTCAAGAGCCTCGTCGACGCGCTCGACCTGCTGGCCGGGCCGGCCTTCCAGGCCGCTTTCGGCGGCTCGACCGACCAGTCCGACTATCGCTGGGGCCGCCTGCACCGCATCGTGTTCGACGCACCGCTCGGCGGGCCCTTCAGCATTCCCGGTGCGACGCCGGAGTTTCCGGCCTCGTTCCCGGACCTGCCCGGACTTGCGGTCGACGGCGGCTTCGGCGTGGTCGATGCGTCCTCGCACAGCGCACGATCGGCGAGTTCCGAGGCCTTCCGCTTCGGCTCGGGCCCGAACCGACGCTACGTCGGCGTGCCCGGCACCTGGCCGGGCTCCATCGACGCCGAGACCAGCCTGCCGGGCGGCAACAGTGGCGTGCTCGGAAGCCCCTACTACGCCAACCTGCTGGGCCGCTGGCTGACCAACGACACCTATCCACTCAGGCAGGGACTCATCGAGGTGCTGCGCAGCGCCGAAGAAGTCGAGGTGCTGGTGCCGGCGCGCTAGCCGCTTCACCCGCCGTTGCTGCGATGCCGGCGCCGCGAGCCGATCGCGGCGCCGGTGTCGCGTGCGGTTGCCGCAGGCCGCGAGTCCCGGCACAGTGTCGCGGTCCTCGGGCGCGGCGGCGCCGGAATCCACTGCGAGAGGGGAGACGTATGGCGAAGAAGCGATCTGGGTTCGATGGTTCGCGTCGTGACCTGCTCACGGGCGCTGGCGCGGCTGGCCTCGCCGGCCTGCTGAGCGGCACGGCTTCGGCACAGGCGGTCGCAGCGGGCGCGACACCGCGGGTGAGCGTGGCGCAGAACGGCCAGTACGAGACGGTCCCGCTGGCGCAGGACAACATCAACGTCTGCGCCATCCAGTCGCGGGTGCGTTCCGTGGACGTCAGGAATCTCGGCCCGACGATGAAGGAGAACCTCGACCACGCGCTCAAGCTGATTGACTACGCGCAGGGATCGGCCGAGCAATGGGGTGGCGAGCGGCTGTGGGGCGCCAAGCAGGACCTCATCTGCATGCACGAATTCCCCATCCAGGGGTTCCAGCCCTGGACCCGCACGGAACTCAACAAGGTCGCCTTCGACCTGCCCGGCCCGGAGTCGGAGGCGATCGGCGCACGTGCGAAGAAGTATGGCTGCTACATCGCCTTCGGCTGCTACGCGAAGGAGAAGGACTGGCCGCGGCACG
>CAZXAS010000012.1:0-16897 GCA_964638185.1 uncultured Steroidobacteraceae bacterium
GGTGTCGGTGACGGTGGTCGCGCCGGATTTCGTGCTGTCGGAGATCCACCGCCGCGCGAGCGGCCCGGACGGCCGGCCGCTCGGCACGAGCCCGATGCAGGAAGCGCACATCATGAGCGCCGAGGCCTGCGCGCGGATCGTGCTCGACGCCGCCTGGCGGCGACGGCGGCTGGCGCTGACCTCGTGGCGCAGTCGCGCACTTCGCTGGCTGCGCCTGCTCGCGCCGGGAACGGTCGATGCGATGGCAGCGCGCGCGATCGGGAAGGCCCGCTGACGACCGGCCTCAGTCCAGGTCCAGCCGTGCCCGCTCGCGCTCCTTCTCCAGTTCTTCCTCGGTCTTCACCTTTTCGAGCAGGTGCGGGAGATCGAGCGACACCAGGAAGTACTCGAACAGGTAATTGATCAGCGAGACCCGGTTGATGAGCATGTGGTCGGAATCGACGAGGTGCAGCGTGGCCTCGTGCTCACGCGCGAAACGGATGCTGTTCTCCACCGGCACCACCTTGTCGTGCCAGCCGTGGACAATGGCCATCGGGCAGACCGCGGGCTTCGGCGTCTCCTGCTCGTGGCCCGGCATGTAGAAGGCCGGCGCCAGCAGGAACAGGCCCTTGGCTCGCAGCAGCGACGAGGCCGAGGTCGCCACGTGCGCCCCCATGCTCGAGCCGACCAGCACCAGGTCGCCGCGCAGGTCGCGACAGAAACTCAAGAGCCGGGTGATGCGGTCGCGCGGGTCGTCGATGCCGCGATAGTCGACCGAGTCGGCCTCGTAGCCTTCCGCCCGGGCGACATCCGCCATGGCCGAGATCTTCGACCCCCAGGGGCCACTCTCCTTGCCGTGCGAGAAGACGACGTGACGACGCGCCATGGCGAGCTCCGGAAATGACGCGACATCCTAGCAAATGGCTTGCGCCCCGGGCCGGGATCAGTCGCCCTCGCGCGGCTTCCACAAGAGGGCGTCGAGATCCTGCGCTTCGGCCCGGGCCGGTCGCACGACGCGGCCGTTGACGAACTGCAGGCCCTCGGCGAGCAGGCGCTTGCGCTGCAGCGCATGCTGCCGGGAGCCCTCCGGGAAGCTGATGCGGCCACTGGCATTGACCACGCGATGCCAGGGCAGGTCGAGTTCGGGGGGCGCGACCTTGAGCGCGTGACCCACGAGCCGGGCACGCCGCGGCAGCCCGGCCCGGCGGGCCACCCCGCCGTAGGTATCGACGCTGCCGGCCGGGATTCCCGCCACGGCATTCCAGATCCGTTCGAGGTCAGCGTCCCCCGGCATCGCCCGGCACTCCCGGATCAGCCGGCCGTCCGGCCTGTGGACGACATTCTAGGCGAGGTCCCGGCGCGGCGCCCGCGACCCCGGGTCGTGCGCGCGGTCCGCACCACGATCGACGCGTCCGACGAGGAGCACCAGGCCGAGCGCGACGAAGAAGGGCAGGACCCGCTCGAGCACGTCGCCCTCGGCGTCCGGCAGCAGGTAGAACAGGATCGTCAACAGGAAGCCGGTCCACAGGCCGGCAAGCGCGGCCCGCCCCCCTGTGCGTCGGCCACACACCGCGAGCAGCACCAGCGGGCCGAAGGCCGCGCCCAGCGCGTTCCACGCGAACAGCACCCGCGTATAGATGGCCTCCGGTGCGAAGATCGCCACCGCGGCGGCCGCGGCGCTGAAGACGACCAGGGCAACGCGGCTTCGCAACAGGCGCCGCGCATGCGCCTCGCGTGTGCCGCCCCAGTCCACGGTGATGCTGGACGTCGCGGTGATGAGCTGGCTGTCGACCGTGGACATGATGGCCGACATGACAGCGACCGTGACCAGGCCGCCGACGACCGCCGGCAGCCAGGCTGCGGCCGCCGCGAACAGCACGTCCTCGGCGCGCGCCGGCGGCGCGGCGATGAGCCGACCGGACCAGCCGACTACCAGCATCCCGGCGAGCACCACCGCGATCCATGCGATCGCGATCACCCCGCCCTGGCGGATCGCGGTCGCATCGCGCGCCGCCATGAAATGATTGACGACATGCGGCTGGCCCGGAGCGGCGAGGCCGATGCCGAGGGTGCCGGCCACGAATGCCAGCGCCGCCAGACCCTCCCGTCCGCCGAACGCGCCGCCTGCCGCGCCCGGCCCTGCCGCCAGTGCCGCACCAATGGCCCCCACCCCGCCGGCCGCGACGACCGCCGCGACCGGCAGCACGACGGCCACCAGCAGCATCAGCGCGCCCTGGGCGAAATCGGTGACGCTCGCCGCCCAGAAGCCGCCAAGCATCGTATAGGCGACGATCAGCGCCGCGCCCGCCAGGACGCAGAGCCTGAAATCGAGCCCGAGCGCCAGCGAAAAGGCGGAGCCCGCGGCCTGGAACTGCGCGGCGACGTAGAACAGGAAGGACACGACGATCACGAGCGAGGCGCTCCTCCGCACCAGCCTGGCCGTCGCCGCGTCGTGACCGGCCGTCAGTTGCCCGACCAGCGTGACGCTGCCGTGTTCGGCGGACAGGCGCCGCAGCCGCGGCGCGACGACGAGCCAGTTGACGGCGTATCCGGCGACCACCGACACCCAGATCCAGACTGCCGACAGGCCCCAGGCGTAGGCCGCGCCACTGACGCCGATCAGCGTCCAGGCGGAGGACTGCGTCGCGCCCTGCGACAGCGCCGCGACCCAGGCGCCCAGCCGTCGTCCGCCAAGGAAGAAGTCCTCGGTGTCATGCGTCCTCGCCCGGGCCCACACGCCGATCGCGAGCATCGCCGCGCAGTAGCCGAGGATCGCGATCCACATCCCGGTACTCTGGTCCATCGGTGCAGTCTCGCCGCTATCGGCGTCGACCGCCACCGCGCGATCGGACCGGGGGCCCTGCGCGGGCGTTGTACACTCGGCGATCCCGGCGACGCGCGGCGCGCATGAGCACAAGACCCGGCTGGCAGTTCTGGATAGACCGCGGCGGCACCTTCACCGACGTCATCGCGCGCTCACCGGACGGCCGCCTGCTGACGCGCAAGCTGCTGTCCGACGATCCCGGGCGCTACGACGATGCACCCGCGCACGCGATCCTCGAGACGCTTGCCGCGCACGCCGCTCCGGCTGCGGTCATCGACGTGGTGCGCCTCGGCACGACCGTCGCCACCAACGCCCTGCTCGAGCGCCGCGGCGTGCCGACCGTACTCGTGGCCACCGCGGGATTCGGCGACGCGTTGCGCATCGGCTACCAGAATCGCCCTGAACTGTTCGCGCGCAGGATCGTGCTGCCGGACGTGCTCTACGCCGGGGTCATCGAGGCCCGCGAGCGCATCGATGCGTCCGGCAGGGTGCGCGAGCCGCTCGACGAGGCCGAACTCGAATCCGCGCTGGTCGCGCTCCGCGAACGCGGCATCGAGAGCGTCGCCATCGTCTTCATGCACGGCTACGCCTTCCCCGCCCACGAGGCGCGCGCGGCGCGCCTCGCGCGCCGCCTCGGCTTCGCGGAGGTGGCGGCCTCGCACGAGGTCTCGCCGCTCATCCGCTTCGTGACGCGAGGCGACACCACGGTCGTCGACGCCTATCTCACCCCCCTGCTCGCACGATACGTCCGCCGCTTCCGCGAGCGGCTCGGCCCGGACCACCGCGGCACCCGGCTGCTGCTGATGCAGAGCAGCGGCGGGCTCGCGGACGCCGCCAGCCTGCGCGGCGCGCAATCGCTGCTGTCCGGTCCCGCGGGTGGACTGGTCGGCATGGCGCGGGCCGGCAGAGCGGCCGGTTACCGTCGCCTCATCGGCTTCGACATGGGCGGCACCTCCACCGACGTGGCGCTCTACGACGGTGTCTATCCGAGGCGCTTCGACTCGACCATCGCCGGCATCCGCCTGCAGGCGCCGATGATGAACATCCACACCGTCGCGGCCGGTGGCGGCTCGATCCTGGCCTTCGAGGGTGGCCGGCTCAAGGTCGGGCCGCGTTCGGCCGGTGCCCACCCGGGCCCGGTCTGCTACAGGAACGGCGGGCCGCTTGCGGTCACGGACATCCACGTGCTGCTCGGCCGCGTGCAGCCGGAATGGTTTCCCTCGGTGTTCGGGCCGGACGGCACCGAGGCTCTCGACACCGCCGCCGTGCGCGCGGCGTTCGCGGCGCTGGCGGACGAGGTCGCCGCGTCCACCGGGCGACGGATGGCGCCGGAGGAGCTGGCCGGCGGTTTTCTCGATGTCGCCGTCGAGGCGATGGCCCACGCGATCCGCCACGTCTCGGTGCGCCAGGGCCACGATGCGGCCGACTATGCCTTGTTCTGCTTCGGTGGAGCCGGTGGACAGCACGCCTGCCGGGTCGCCGATGCGCTCGGCATCGAGGAGGTGCTGGTCCATCCATTCGCCGGCATCCTCTCCGCCTGGGGCATCGGTCTCGCCGACCTGCGCGTGCTGGCGAGGCAGAGCGTGGAACGACCGCTCGCTGCGGCGCTTGCCGACGACCTCACGGCGCTGTCGGCGAGCCTGGCCGGGCAGGCGCGCCAGAGCCTGCTCGACCAGGGTGCCGTCGACGGCACGCTCGCTGACCGCTGCGAGGTGGAACTGAAGGTGGCCGGTACGGAAATGGCGCTCGCCGTGCCGCTCGACACCCCCGGGCGCATGCGCGAGGCCTTCGTCGAGGCATTTCGCGAACGCTACGGCTTCGCGCCCGAGCGCGACCAGGTCGCCGTCGCGGCGCTCAGGGTCGAGGCGATCGCGCCCGGGGAAACCGGGGGGCAGCCGCCGCCGCCCGCAGGCGGCGACGGTGAGCCCGTGCTGGTCCGCGCCTGGTTCGAGGAATGGCGCGACGTGCCGCTGCATCCCCGGGAGCGACTCGCGCCGGGCCGCCAGGTGGTGGGCCCAGCCATCCTCGCCGAGGCCAATGCGACCACGATCGTCGAACCCGGCTGGCAGGCCGAAGTGCTGGCGGGCGGCGAACTCAGGCTCGTGCGTCGCGAGAGGCGCGCACGCCGCGCCGTCGACGCCAGCCGTCCCGACCCGGTGCTGCTCGAACTCTTCGGCCACCGCTTCATGCACGTCGCCGAGCAGATGGGCGCGGTGCTGGAGAGCACCGCCGTGTCGGTCAACATCCGGGAGCGCCTGGATTTCTCCTGTGCCGTCTTCGACGCGAGCGGGGCGCTGGTCGCCAATGCCCCGCACATGCCGGTGCACCTGGGATCGATGGGCGCCAGCGTCCGCAGCGTCATCGACAGGCACCGCGGGAGCATGGCGCGCGGCGACGCCTGGATGCTGAATGCGCCCTATGCCGGCGGCACGCACCTGCCGGACATCACGGTGGTGAGCCCGGTGTTCATCGGCTCGCGCGCGGCGCCGGACTTCTTCGTCGCCTCGCGTGCCCACCATGCCGACATCGGCGGTCGTACGCCGGGCTCGATGCCGCCGGACAGCCGCGACATCGCCGAGGAAGGCGTCATGTTCGAGGACTTCCGCCTGCTCCGCGCGGGCGAACTGCAGGAGCAGGCACTGCGCGAGGCGCTGGCACGGGGTCCGTGGCCGGCACGCAATCCCGACCAGAATGTCGCGGACCTCAAGGCCCAGCTGGCGGCCAACGCCTGCGGGATCCGCGAGCTCGAGCGCCTCGCCGCCGAGCATGGGGTGGCCACCCTCGCCACCCTCATGGCGCAACTGCAGGACAACGCCGAGGAACAGGTACGCGCGGTCATCGGGCGACTCGCGGACGGGAGCTTCCGCTACGAACTCGACGAGGGGCTCGCCATCGAGGTGCGGGTGACGATCGACCACGAGCGACGCGCCGCCGTCGTCGACTTCGCCGGCACCTCGCCGCAGTCACCCGGCAACTTCAATGCCCCGCTCGCGGTGTGCACCGCTGCGGTCCTCTATGTGTTCCGCACCCTGGTCGAGTCCGACATTCCCCTCAACGAGGGCTGCCTGCGGCCGCTCGACATCCGCGTGCCCGCCGGCTGCCTGCTGAATCCCGCCGCGCCCGCCGCCGTGGTGGCGGGGAACGTCGAGACCTCGCAATGCGTCGTGGACGCGCTTTACGGAGCGCTCGGCGCGCTGGCGGCGTCGCAGGGCACGATGAACAACCTGACCTTCGGCGATTCGCGCACGCAGTACTACGAGACCATCGCCGGCGGCGCGGGCGCCGGGCCGGGCTTCGACGGAGCTTCCGGCGTGCAGACCCACATGACCAACTCGCGCCTCACCGACCCGGAGGTGTTCGAGCACCGCCATGCCGTATTGTTGAACGAGTTCCGCCTGCGGCGCGGTTCGGGTGGCGGCGGCGCTCAGCGGGGCGGCGAGGGCCTGCTGCGATCGATCGAGTTCCTGGCGCCGATGAGCGCGGCGATCCTGTCCAATCACCGCCGCATCGCGCCGTTCGGACTCGCCGGCGGAGAGCCAGGCGTCACCGGCCGCAATCGCCTGTTCAGGTCGGACGGGCAGGTCGAGGAACTGGGCGCCTGCGCCTCGGTCGAGGTCGGCCCCGGGGACCGGCTGGTGATCGAGACGCCCGGTGGCGGCGGCTACGGGCACGGCTGAGCCGCGTTCAGCCGGCGCGGACGATGCGTTCGAGCTCGCCGGTCGCACCGGCAAGGTCGCCGTTCAGGCTCTCTGCATGCAGGCGGTTCAAGCTCACCTGCCGGACGCGGCTGCCGCCGGCGCGATGCGACACGAGGTAGGAGTGATACTCGTGGCTCCGCCCCGCCGCGAACCCGAACAGCAGATTGACCATGCCTCGCTCGCGCTCGAGCGGGCCATTGATGCGCTCGTCGCACACGGCGAACCAGCGGTCGTCCGGCGCCCGCTCGGCAAAGGCACCGTCTTCCTCGAGCGAGATGAAGAAGGCGCGCATCTGTGCCGCCGCCTTGCGCCACAGCGCCGGCTCGCTCGGCTCGAACAGCGTCCAGCGCGTGCCCCGGTCGATGCTGTTGACGATGAACAGCGCGAGCCGGCGGCGGGACAACAGACGCCAGTCCGTCGACGCCGCGCCGAGACCCGCGAGCGTGCGCGCCGCGAGGCGCTCGCCGCCCGGCGCCCTCACCGTCGGCACGGCATTGATGCCCGTGGCGGCCAGGCGCTCGCGGTCGGCCTCGCCGACGGGGCACATCGGCCGCATGCCCGGGCGCAGGATCGCATCGTCCCCGCCCGGTACGGACCAGACCGGCCGCTGGCCGTCGACGCGCGCCAGCATCCCGGCGACGGCGCCGCAGGGCGCGAATGCCTCGAAGCGCCCGCGCAGCTTGTCGTAGGCGAGCAGCCGCGGGAAGTACATGAGTGCGTTGTCGCTGGCGAAGGGCCAGTCGCGCATGCCCTCCAGCGCGGCGCCCGGCGTGTCCCAGGCGCGCGGCGGATCGACCACCAGCATCGCCCGCCGGTCACGGCAGTAGCGGTTGGCGACGAGCAGCGTGCTCGCACCCACGTCGGTGTCGCGGGACAAGGGCGGGATGCACAGGAAGTTGAAGGTCTCCGCGCGGCCGAGCGAAAAGAGCCCGGTCTGCTCTGCGGCGGAGCCGATGATGTCGTAGTCGGTGAGCGGCCCGCCATCGTCGCCGTCCGGGTTGGACCCGACGTAGGCGGCAAGGCCGCGGCCGGCGACGGCGAGCGTCGCATCGGGCCGCACACCCGGCACGTTGCCCCGCACCCGCACCAGCTGCGACTCGGCCAGCACATCGGCCACGAAGCGCGGGCTGTCGCGACCCACCGAGACCCGCCGGTAGATCTCCTGGTCCTCGATGTGCTCGGAGCCCGGGGCCCGCACGCGCTGCACCACGAGGTTGAAACGGTCCGGCTCGTTCTCGCCGATCCCGTCGTAGTCGACCGCGGCACGCAGGAATTCGCGCGTGCCCGAGGCCAGCGCCTGCAGGGTGAGACTCGAGCCGCCGGCCGGCAGGGTCAGCGTGCACGGTCGCGCGCCGTTGGCGACACGCACGACGAGCGCCGTGGACCCGCCGCTGTCGAAATACTGTTCGATCGCGTAGGACACCGTGCTCGGCTGCCACAGTCCGCCGAAGATGCGCTGGTAGTCGGCGAAACTATGGACGGCGACGGGTCGATGGAGCGGACCGCGCAGCGTCCTTCCGACGAAGGCGGTGATCCCGGTCGGCGCGCGCGCAATGGTCTGCTCGGCGCCGCTTTCTTCGAGAACATCGATTCCGGTGAGTCGATCTGCCACCGGTGGCTCCCCTGGTTTGATGAAGGTTACCACAAGCGACGCGTCGCGCCCGCATCGCGCGAGGCGTCGGAGCCGGATTCGGGGAATGTCTCAGGCGTGGGATGGTGGATAGCGGATAGCGGTGCGGCGCCGGTCAGTGGGCGGCGGGCCGGCGGCGTCCGCTGCGCTTCGCAGGTTCGAGGGCATCCGTGCCGGGCGGTCTCTCCGACTCGCGCAGCGACTGCTCGCGACGCGCGCGGTCAGCCTCCTCGCGCTTGCGCAGGACTTCCTCGAGCATTACGTCGAGCCATTCTGACGGCATGTCGTTCCCGTTTGACGATCGAGACCGTGCCGATTGTAGCCGCAAGGCGCCGGCCGCAGGACAGCGACTGCCGTCGACGGTGACGAACGCGCCGGCGGGCCTCAGGACGCGCGAAGGGTCGCGTCTGCGGGCGCCCGGGTGAGCCTCGCGTCGCAGGCCTCGCGGTACAGCGCGGCCATGCGTTCGGCCGCGGCAGCCGCCGACCAGTCGCGCGCCGTCGACAGGCCCCCCGCCGCCAGCTGCCGGCGCAGCTCTGCATCGCCGAGCACTTCCAGCACCGCCGTGGCGAACTGTGACTCGTCCTCGGCAACCACGCGTGCGCCGCGCGCACCGGCCAGTACCTCGGCCGTGCCGAGCACGGCGGTGGATACCACCGGCACGCCGAGCGCCATCGCCTCGAGCAGCACCAGGCCCTGGGTCTCGGTGCGCGACGCGAAGACGAACACGTCGGCAGCGCGGTAGCAGTCGAGAAGCGTGCTGCGACGGTCGAGGTAGCCCACGAACAGCACCGCCTCGCCCAGCCCCAGACGTGCGGCCAGGCCGCGCAGCCGGCCCTCGGCCGGTCCCTCCCCGGCGATCACGAGCAGCGCATCCGGACGGGCCGCGTGTACCCGGGCAAAGGCGCGCAGCACGAAATCGATGTTCTTCTCGAACGCGACCCGGCTGATGTGCGCAAGCAGCGGGCGTCCCGGGGCAATGCCGTGGCGGGCGCGGAACCGCTCGCCGTCGCCGCCCTCGAACGCCGCCAGGTCGAGCCCCGTCGGGATCACCTGCGCACGGGCTGTCACGCCGTAGCGGCGCAGCACCTCGAGCATGGCTCCGGAGGGCACCACGAGCGCATCGAGCGCATTGCACTGGCTCACGGTCAGCCGACGCGCCAGGAAACGCAGCAGGGCGCCGGGCAGGAAGGGCACGTAATGATGGAGGTATTCCTCGAAGTAGGTGTGATAGGTCTCCACCACCGGCAACCCGCCACCCCGCCCGACGGCGAGACCCGCATAGTGGGCGAGAAACGGCGTGTGCACATGGATGAGGTCGAAGCCGCCCTGTGCCAGGAGGCGCTCCGCGCGCCCGACCAGCGCGCGGTATTTCATCATCCGGTCCTCGGGATCGCGCGGAACGCCGCGGGCGGGCACCCGCTCTATACCCGCCTCCTGGTCCAGCGCCTGGCCCGGGTAGGCAGGCGCGACCAGGACCGTCTCATGACCGAGGCGGTGCAGGCTGTCGCGAAAGGTCTGGATCGAGGTGGAGACCCCGTTCACACGGGGGAAATAGACGTCGGAGATCTTGAGGATTCGCACCGGCCCCTCCGGCGGCCACGAATGGGCCACCCTTGGGACGCCCGACTCTAGGGCGGCTTCATGACAATGACGTGACCGCAGGGACCCGAGGGTCGGCCGGGCGGATCAGTCGAGGGCCGAGCCCTGGGTCGCCGGCTCGCGCTCCGACAGCAGCTCGCGGAAGGCGGGTTCGTCGGCGTACTGGTCCTCGACCCCGTCCCAGGTGGCGCCCGCCGGCAGCGCATTGCGGACACGCGGCGCGGCGGCCAGCATCGCCGGCAGCGGTTCGGCGGCACCGCGCGTCACGGCCATCGGGATGCCATTGTGGGCGCGGGACACCTCGAGCGCGAGATCCCAGTCGATGGTGTCGCCCGCCTTGGCGATGCGTTGCCAGACGGGGGATTTCGACTTGAGCCCCTTCTTGCGCAGCGCCTTGGGGCCGTGGTCCCAGTCGCGCTCGTCGTCCTCGAGCGGTTCGAGCCCCTGAACATACAGCACGTCGCCCTGCCAACCGAGCAGGTAGGGCTGGTTGACTACGGTGACCCGGGTGCCGACCGGGATGAGATCGAACAGCTGTGCCACGTCCTCCGGATAGAAGCGGATGCAGCCGTGGCTCACGCGCATGCCGACACCGTAGGGCTTGTTGGTCCCGTGCATGAGGTAGCTCGGCCAGCCGAGTCGCATCATGTGGCGGCCGAGCGGGTTATCGGGACCGGCCGGCACCACCCTGGGCAGCGGATCGCCGTTCTCGGCATGTTCCTTCCTGACCGACGCCGGCGGGGTCCAGGTCGGGTCCTTGACCTTCGAGACGACCTTGGTCGTGCCCTCCGGCGTGGTCCAGCCGACACGGCCGATGCCGATCGGGTGGGTGATGACCTCGCGCGGCAGGGTCGCGTCGCTGCGCGGCACGTAGTAGTACGCGCGCATCGCGGCCAGGTTGATGACCAGTCCCTCGTGCGGGGCATCCGGCAGGATGTGGCGGGTCGGCAGGGTGATCGGCGTGCCCTCGCCCGGCAGCCAGGGATCGACGCCCGGGTTCGCGCGCACGATCTCCTCGTAGCCGATGTTGAAGCGGCGCGCGATGTCGGGCAGCGTGTCCTCGCCGCGGGCAACGGTGACCTGCAGACGCCCGACGACGTCATCGCCGGGCGCGAGCGTGAAGCGGTGCGAGGCCTCCGCGAGCGGCGCCTCGGGGACCGCGGGCGCTGGCTGCGCCTCGGGCGGCGGCGTGGATTTCTTCCACAGGGAGCCGAACGGCACGCAGGCCGCCGTGGCCGTCGACAGCAGGACGACGGCGAGTATGCGACCACTGCAGCTGGCGAGGGATCGGCGCATCGGCGGATTATGCCCCGGGCGGGCGCGCCGCGCAGCCCCGCCGGTCACAGCAGCGCCGGACGGTCCGGCAATTCGTCGTGAATGACAGGACCGGCGGGAAAATGGCGCGCGATCACCTCGTGGACGGCCGCCACGCCCGCCAGCGCCCCGGCCTCGAATTCGCCGCGGGCGAACTGCCCACGCATGGAATCGCAGATCGCGCGCCAGTCCGCCTCCGGGACCCGGTCGCGAAAGCCGCGGTCGGCCACGATCTCGATGTCGCGGTCGGCAAACAGCACGTATACCAGCACCCCGTTGTTCGCCTCGGTGTCCCAGACGCGCAGCATCGAGAACACCTCGAGGGCGCGCTCGCGTGGCGTCTCGCCGGCGAAGAGCGCGCTCAGGTCACGGTCCGTCTCGACGGCGAAGCGCAACTCGCCGCTGTGCAGGGACTCACCGTCGTGGACGGCGCGCTCGATGGCGGCGAGCGTGGACTCGCCGAACGCGGCGCGCATCGCACGCCGCGTGGTGGCGAGGTGCCTGAGCACGCGTGGCAGGTGGTTCACCATCTTCCGGTCGCTCCGCCACCGCCGAAACCACCACCACGTCCGCCGAAACCGCCCCCGCCGAAGCCACCGCCTCCGCCCCAGGATCCCCAGCCGCCGCCACCACCGCGCCCGCCGCTCGACCAGCCGCGGCGCGGCATGCCACCGAGCAGCGCGACGATGAAGACGACGATGGCCGCGAACACGGCCACCCCCAGCGCGTGGACGATCAGCCAGACGACGCCACCGGCGAGACCGCCGGTGACCGCGGCGCCGCCGAGGCGGCCGAAGATCGCCCGCAGCACCCCACCGCCGACCACGGCCACGACCAGCAACAGCGGCAGCAGTGACTGGCCGCGACCGATGTCCTCCTGCCAGCCAGGCTCAGGCTCCGGCAGCGGCTCGCCATCGATGACCCCGATCAGCCGTTCGACGCCCGCCTCGAGGCCCGCGAAATAGTCGCCCTGGCGGAAGTGCGGCGTCATCACGTCGCTGGCGATGCGCCTGGCGATGGCGTCGGGCACGGCACCCTCGAGGCCGTAGCCCACCTCGACGCGAACCGCGCGATCATCGATCGCGAGGATGAGCAACACGCCGTCGTCGATCCCCTGGCGGCCGAGCTTCCAGGCTTCCGCCACCCGGATCGAGTACGCCGCGATGTCCTCCGGGGCGGTGGTGGGAAGGACCAGGATGGCGACCTGGCTCCCCTTGCGCCGTTCGAAGTCCGCGAGCCGCTGCTCGAGTGCGTCGGCCTCGGCCGCCGTCAGGGTCCCGGTGAGGTCCGTGACCCGCCGCTCGAGCGGGGGAACCGGCACCGCCGCGCGCGCCTCCGGCCATGCGAGGAGTGCCGACGCGACGGCGAGCATGACGACGACCAGCCGGCACCGGGCCGTGGCGCACATGGCGGGTCGAGGGACGGTTTCAGCCGGCCGGCGCCGGCGCAGCCGGCGCCTCGAAATCGACCGCCGGCGGTCGCGAGATCGCGGCCTCGTCCTCGACCGAGAAGTTGGGCTTCACATCGTGTCCAAAGATCATGGCCGTCAGGTTGGTCGGGAACTGGCGCACCGTGACGTTGTAGTCCTGTACCGCCTGGATGTAGCGATTGCGGGCCACGGCGATACGATTCTCCGTGCCTTCCAGCTGGGCCTGCAGGTCGCGGAAGTTCTGGTCGGACTTCAGTTCCGGATAGTTCTCCACCACCACCAGGAGCCGCGACAGCGCGCTCGACAACTCGCCCTGTGCCTGCTGGAACTGCGCCAGCGAGCCCGCATCGTTGGCGTCGACCTGCACCTGCGTGGCTTTCGCGCGCGCCTCGGTGACACCGACCAGCACCGCCTGCTCCTGGGCAGCGAAGCCCTTGACCGTCGCCACCAGGTTCGGAATCAGGTCGGCCCGCCGCTGGTACTGGTTCAGCACCTCGGACCAGGCCGACTTGATCTGCTCGTCCTGCGTCTGCAACGTGTTGTAGCCGCAGCCCTGCAGCATGGCGGCGGCCGCGAGCAGGCCGATGATCGACGCGATACGCATGGTGATGACTCCCTGTCCGGAACGGGGATGCGATGCCGGTGCAGGTGGCGCCGGCATCGCGCCATCACCAGATCTTGACGCGCTCCGCGGCCGGGCGCCAGAGGCCGTCGCCCTGCTTGACGTCGAAGGCCTCGTAGAACGGCTCGAAATTGGTGATCACGCCGTTGGCGCGGAACTCGCCCGGCGCATGCGGGCCGCGCAGCAGCTGTTCGCGCAATGCCTCCTCACGCATCTTGGTACGCCAGATCTGGCCGAACCCGAGGATGAAGCGCTGCGCGCCGGTGTAGCCGTCGATCACCGGCGCCTCGCGCCCGCCCAGCGACAGCTTCCAGGCGTCCCAGGCGATTGCGAGACCCGACAGGTCGCCGATGTTCTCGCCCACCGACAGCCGGCCGTTGACCGGCTGGTCGGGCAGCGGGCGGTAGCCATCGTACTGCGCGATCAGCCGCTCCGCGCGGGCGCGGAAGGCCGCGTCGTCGGCCTCGGTCCACCAGTCGCGAAGGTTGCCGCTGCCGTCGTAGCGGCGGCCCTGGTCGTCGAAGCCGTGGCTGATCTCGTGCCCGATCACCGCGCCGATGGCGCCGTAGTTGACGGCGTCATCGGCGCCCATGTCGAAGAACGGCGGCTGCAGGATGGCCGCCGGGAACACGATCTCGTTCGCCGGCGGCATGTAGTAGGCGTTGACCGTTTGCGGGCTCATAAGCCACTCGCTCCGGTCGACCGGCCCGCCGAGCCGTTCGAGCTTGCGCCGCCACTCGAACGCGGCCGCGCGGCGCATGTTGCCGACCAGGTCGCCGGCATCGATGTCGAGCCCGGAGTAGTCCCGCCACACGTCGGGATAGCCGATCTTGACCGAGATGCGCCGGAGCTTGTCGTGGGCCTCGAGCCTGGTCGCCGGACTCATCCAGTCGAGGCCGTCGATGCCCACGTCCATCGCCGCGAGCAGGTTCCTGACGATCGCGTCCATGCGCGCCTTGGCTTCCGGGGGGAAGTGCCGTGCCACGTACTCGCGGCCGACCGCGAAGCCCATGCCGCCGTTGACCGCGCTGACCGCGCGCTTCCAGCGCGGGCGTATCTCCGGGATGCCGCGCAACGTGCGCGAGTTGAAGTCGAACTCCGCGGCGACGAAGGCCGACGACAGGTAGGGCGCGGCGGCGTCGACCAGGCGGGCCTCGAGATAGGCACGCCAGTCCTCGAGCGGGATCTCCGTGACGGCGGTCGCGAGCGCCGTGGCGTAGCTCGGCTGGCCGAGCACGAACTCCACCTCGGGAAGGCCGGCGCCATCGAGGAGGCGCCGCCACGGCATCGCGGGGGCGATCTCCCCGGCACCGGCCAGGTCGACCCGGTTGTAGGTCTTGACCGCATCGCGCAGCGCCACCCGCGGCCACTGTGCCTCGGCGAGGCGTGTCTCCAGCGCCATGACGCGCGCGGCGCGGCCGGCGGCGTCGTCGCGACCGGCCAGCGTGAACAGTCTTTCGAGGTAGGCCAGGTACTGCGCACGGATCTCGACGAACTTGGCGTCGTCGCGCAGGTAGTAGTCACGGTCCGGCAGGCCTAGTCCACCCTGCCAGACATACACGACATAGGCGTCCGAATTGCGACGATCGATGGAGATCGACGGGCCGATCGGCACCGGCAGGCCGAGCGTCGCGGCCTCGCCGAACCAGGCCACGAGCGACTCGACGTCGTCGATCTCCGCGATGCGCGCCAGGACCTCCGCGATCGGCCGGGCGCCCAGGGCCTCGACCCGCGCCTCGTCCATGAAGCTCGCGTAGTAGGCCCGGATCCTGGCCGCATCCGGGCCCGCGCCGGCGGGCGCCGGCTCCTCGAGAAGGGCGCGGACCTGGTGCGTGGACTGGTCGATCAAGGCGTCGAACGAGCCCCAGCGCGAACGATCCGCCGGGATCTCGGTGCGGGCGATCCAGCCGCCGTTGACGTGGCGGAACAGGTCGTCCTGCGGCCGCACCGCGGGATCCATCCCGGCGCGATCGATGCCCGACGCGGGCGCACGGGTCATGCTGTCGGCAAGCGCCGGCAGGGCGACGAGCGACAGGCAGGTGGCCGCGAGGCCGGCTCGGATACTGGTCATGTCTCGGCTCCGTCTCTGGGTTCCCGGCGACCCGCGCCGCGTGGCTCGGGATCGCGCCGGTTTCGAGGCAACCGATTTTAGATTCGGCCCGTCGCAGAGGGTTCCTCGTCCCGTCGCACCGGGCGGACAGTTGGTCGCATCAGGCGATGCGCGCCGCTCGCAGGTGGATCGCCCAGTGCAGCGCCCGCACCCCCGTGCCCCAGGCCGCGGCGAGGAGCGGCTCGAGCAACGAGAGCGGGTCGCGCCCCCGGGCGGCCCGGTAGCGCTGCACCGCCGACCAGGTGCCTAGATAGCGGATCGCAGTCGCCACGTCCCACTGCGTCTCGAGGGCGAACGCCGGCGTGGCCAGTTCGTCGAACGGAAACACCAGCGACCGGTAGCCCTCCTCGACATGCCGGCGCTCGCGCGGCCAGTACGGGCCCACCAGGTTCCGATAGAAATCGTCCACGAGCGCGTCGACCGCCGGATCGACGCGGAACTTCTCGTAGGTCCACAACGCGAGGATGCCGCCCGGTCGCAGCACCCGCCTCGCCTCGCCATTGAACCGCGGGGCATCGAACCAGTGCGCCGCCTGCGCCGCAGTCACGAGATCGAAATGCGCGTCCGGAACCGCGATCGACTCCGCCGCCTCGCGCAGGTACTCGACCCGCGGGTGCTTGCGCGCACGCGCGAGCTGCTCCGCGCTCGGCTCCGTCGCCCGCACCTGGGCGAAGTGCCGCGCCAGCCCGACGGCTGCCTGGCCGCTGCCCGTCGCCACGTCGAGCGCGCGTTCGCGCGCCGGCGCGATCGATGCGAGGTAGTCGAACAGAGCGTCCGGATAGCCCGGCCGGTAGCGCTCGTAATCCGCGGCCTGGCCGGAGAAGTGATCCTTGAACACGGCGTCGGGCGGCATGCGCCAGTCTAGCCCGCCTGCGGGCCAACAAAAAAACCCCAGGGGGTCGCCCTGGGGTTCGAGAAGCGGACTAACGGTGAAGGGAAGGAAAGTCCGCTAGGGGATACTGAAGCCAACCACTCGCGGCCTACGCTACGCCGCGGCCGGGTGGGCGACAGTGAAGTCCCGCACAGTTCGCGGTCGCGCAGCGCGTCGCGTGCCGGCGTGCCGGTGGCGTTCGTGATGCCGCTCGCAGTCCGGCCCGCGGCGGGCCGCGAGTCGCCTACAATCCCCGCTGGCTGCCCGGGTGCTTGACATAATGGGACGCTGGACACCTCCCACCCGATCGGGGTCGAAGTTCATCACGCCCGCCGGCGAGCGCCGGCTCAGGGAGGAACTCGACCAGCTGTGGCGCGTCGAGCGTCCCGAGGTGACCCAGGCCGTCGCGGCCGCCGCCGCCCAGGGCGATCGTTCCGAAAACGCCGAGTACACCTACGGCAAGCGTCGCCTGCGCGAGATCGACCGTCGCGTGCGCTTCCTGCGCAAGCGCCTCGACGGCATGGTGGTCGTCACCGACCCGCCGGCCGATCCCGGCCGGGTGTTCTTCGGCGCCTGGGTCGACCTCGAGGACGAGGAAGGCCGGACGTACCGTCACCGCATCGTCGGACCCGACGAGTTCGACATGGCCACCGGGTACATCAGCCTGGACTCGCCGCTGGCGCGCGCCCTGCTCGGCAAGCGTGTCGACGACGAGGTGACGGTCACGCTGCCGACGGGCGAGCGGACGCTCACGGTCGTGGCGATCGAGTACGAGCCGGGTGTCGGCGCGACGCACTGACGTTGCCGCGCCTTAAGGG
>CAZXAS010000012.1:16997-28216 GCA_964638185.1 uncultured Steroidobacteraceae bacterium
GGTTCACCGCCCCTGGCCCCATTTCGGCGCAGCACACCACCCCTCGGGGACGATGAAGGGCCGGGTCGTCCGACCCGGTCCCTTCCATCGGCCTGCTCAACGTCGAGCAGCTAGATAACCCTGATATTCTTGAATTGCCACGGGTCGCTTTCGTCCACGTCCTCCGGGAACATGCGCCCGCGGTCGTACAGCGGCGTCCAGTCCGTGTACCTCCCCACCACCGGGCCGAGGTACGGCATGCAGATCTCGAGGTTGCGCCGGAAGTCGATGTCGTCCGGCTCGACGACGCCCACGCTCGGGTTGTCGATCGCCCAGATCATGCCCGACAGTGCCGCCACCGTGACCTGCAGCGAGGTGGCGCTGTTATAGGGCGCCAGCTTGCGCGCCTCGTGGATCGACAGCTGCGAACCGTACCAGTAGGCGTTCTTCTTGTGGCCGGCGAGCAGCACGCCGAGCTCGTCGATGCCGTCGGTGATGTCGTCCATCATGATCCGCTTGCGTTCCTGCATGCGATAGTTGCGACCCGCGAACTCATGTACCGACAGCACGGCGTTATCGGCCGGGTGATACGCATAGTGCACCGTCGGCCGATAGGAGGCCTTCTCCCCCTGCTTGATCGTCAGCATGTCGGAGATCGAGATCGACTCGCCATGGGTGATCAGGTAGCCGTGGAAGTGCTTCGCCTGTGGCGTCCAGGTGCGCACCCGCGTCGCGCAGCCCGGCTGCATCAGGAAGATCGCGGACTTCCGGCCGAAGTCGTGCTGGCGGCCGTCGCGCGGGAAGTGGCGCTCGTGCGTGCCCCAGCCGAGCTCGGCCGGCTGGCTGCCCTCGCTCACGAAGCCGTCCACCGACCAGGTGTTGACGAACTCGCCCGTGACCTTGGGCACCCTGGAAATCTGTGTGTCACGCTCGGCGATGTGGATGACCTTGATGCCGAGGTCGCGCGCCAGCTCGGCCCATTCCTCGCGGGTGGTCGGCTCTGTCACCTCGTGGTCGGTATCCGCCGCGATGTCGAGCAGCGCCTGCTTGACGAAATGCGACACCAGTCCCGGGTTCGCGCCATGCGTGACGACGGCGGTCGGGCCGCCGACGAAGGCCTTGCGCGCCTCGAGCAGCTCCTCGCGCAGCGCATAGTTGGTGCGACGGCTTGCGGGGATGTTCGGGTCGGCGTAGCCGCCGGGCCAGGGCTCGATGCAGGTATCGAGATACAGCGCACCCTTCTCCTGGCAAAGCTTGATGAGGGCGATGCTCGACACGTCCACGGACAGGTTGAGCATGAAGTCGCCGCGCCCGACGAGGGGCTCGAGCACGTGCCGGTAGTTGTCGCGGGTCAGCGGGTGGTTGATGAAGCGGATCCCGTATTCCTCGGCCTCCGCGCGGCCGGCATCGTCCGCGGTGACGATGGTGATGCGCTCGGGGGCAAGGCCTCCGATGTGGCGCAGGACGAGCGGCAGGACACCCTGGCCGATGCTGCCGAAGCCGATGAACAGCAACCGGCCGGGAAATTCCGTGTGAATCTTGTGCGTGGTCATGATCGATGGTCTTCTTCTGCAAGGCGCCGTCTGCACCGTGGCCGGCGACGACGCGCGTCGGACGAGCGCCGCCAGGGCCCGGTGCTTGCGCCGGGCCTGTTAATGTACCGCAATCGGGTTGCCTGACGCAGGCGCGCCGGCGTGAGGAAAGAACGAGCCGGCTTGCGCCGGCTCAAGGGGTGACGATGACTCGCTACCCGGGGTGTTCAGTGCGCGCCGGACACAGGTCCGGCGGACGCGGCGACGAGTCCGAGGCGGGCGCGCTGCTCATCCACCGCGCGGCGCCAGAACTCGCGCTCCTGTCGGGAGATCGACGGCAGTTCCCTGACGCGGCGGGCCTCGCCTTGCTCCGACCGCGGCGGCGGCGAGTGGTTCACGTCGGTGCTCCTGTCTTCGGCCATGTCCAGTTGATGCACCGGCCCGCGAAAAGGTTGCAGCGCCACCGCGGCATGATCCCCACCATTCCGTTCGAGGTGCGTCGCCCGTGTTCACCACGCTGATCGAGCCCGCCGACCTGGCCGGGCACCTCGATGATCCGCACTACCTCGTCGTGGACTGCCGCTACGACCTCGCCGACACGGGCGCGGGCGAGGCATCCTGGAGGGAGAGCCACATCCCTGGCGCCCTGTACGCCCATCTCGATCGCGATCTGGCCGGCCCGGTCACAGCCGCTACCGGCCGCCATCCGCTGCCGGATCCCGGGGCGTTCGCCGCGACGCTGTCGCGCTGGGGCGTGGGCGAAACGACGCAGATCGTCGCCTACGATGCCGCCGGCGGCGCGTTCGCCGCACGCCTGTGGTGGCTCGCGCGCTGGGCGGGGCACGACGCGGTGGCCGTGCTCGACGGCGGGCTCGGGGCCTGGTGCGCCGCCGGCGGACGCCTCGACCGCTCCGTCGCCCAGCGGGTGCCGACGCGGTTCCCGTTCCGCGGTCGCCACGAACTCGCCGTGGATGTCGCCGGCGTGTCCGCGGCACTTGACGCCGGCACCGTGCCCGTGGTCGACGCGCGTGCGCCGGAACGCTTCGCGGGACGCGTGGAACCGATCGACCCGGTCGCCGGCCACGTCCCGGGTGCGCTGAACCACCCTTACGCGCTCAACCTCGGGGCGGACGGTCGGTTCCTGCCCCCCGCCGAACTGCTTCGGCGCTGGCGCGAAACGCTCGGCGGCACGCTGCCCGACGGCGTGATCTGCATGTGCGGCTCGGGCGTCACCGCCTGCCACAACATCCTCGCGCTCGAACGCGCGGGGCTCGCCGGCGCCACGCTCTATGCGGGCTCGTGGAGCGAGTGGATCCGCTCGCCGGAGCGGCCGGTGGCGCGCGGGCCGGACTGACCGGCCGGGCGTTTACATCGCGGGTCGTTCTGGCTATCGTCCGCGCATGCCGCGCGGGCCCCTGGCCCGCGTTTGACTTTCGCGGGGGGTTCGCCGTTGGCAGAAGCGGTTCGCAAGCCGGGGCCAGCCCCAGGCTGGAGCATCGAGGACGCGCGCGACCTGTACCTCGTCGAGGCGTGGGGCGGTGGCTACTTCGGGATCAACGACGCCGGCCACGTGACGGTGCACCCGGATCGCGACCCGGCGCGCGCGCTGGACCTGTACGACGTCGTCGAGCAGTTGCGCGCCCGCGACCTGACCGCGCCGGTCGTCATCCGTTTCTCGGACATCCTGCATCACCGGCTGCGCGCCCTGCACGACGCCTTCGCCACCGCCATCGCCGAGAACGAGTACCGCGGGCGCTACCAGGCGGTGTTCCCGATCAAGGTGAACCAGCAGCGGCTGGTGGTCGAGGAGGTGTACCGCGGCAGCGGCGGTCTCGGCTTCGGGCTCGAGGCGGGCTCCAAGCCGGAGTTGCTCGCCGTGATGGCGATGACCGAGGACGCCCCGGACCGCCTGATCGTCTGCAACGGCTTCAAGGACGACAGCTACATCGAGGCCGTCATCCTCGCCACCAAGCTCGGCCGCTCGATCATCCCGGTGGTCGAGAACTTCTCCGAGCTCGGCTACATCCTCAGGCATTCCGAGCGCTACGGCGTGCGCCCACGCATCGGCGTACGCGTCAAGCTCGCCTCGGAGGGTGCCGGCCGCTGGCGCGATTCCGCCGGCGACCGTTCCAAGTTCGGCCTGTTCACCACCGAGATCCTCGATCTCGTCGAGGTGCTCAGGAACCACGACATGCTCGACTGCCTGAAGCTCGTGCACTGTCATCCCGGCTCGCAGCTGCATGACATCCGCCGCGTGAAGCAGGCCGTCAACGAGCTCGCGCACGTCTACGCCGAGCTCAGGCGTCTCGGCGCCGGTGTCGAGTACATCGACGTCGGCGGCGGGCTCGGCGTCGACTATGACGGCTCGCGCACCAGCTTCGAGTCGTCGATGAACTATTCGCTGCAGGAGTACGCCAACGACGTGGTCTACCGCGTGGCCAGCGTCTGCGATGCGCGCGGCATCCCGCACCCGACCATCGTCAGCGAGTCCGGCCGGGCGATCGCCGCGCATCACAGCGTGCTGGTGTTCAATGTCCTCGGCGCCTCGCGGCTGGACCGATTCAGCATCGACGACGAGGCCCCCGCCCAGGCCGGCGAAGGACTGCCGCAACCGGTGCAGGACCTCCTCGATGCCTACCGCTCGGTCAGCGCGCGGCGCCTGGTCGAATGCTGGCACGACGCCCAGCAGGCGCGCGAGCAGGTCCACCAGATGTTCAGCCTCGGCTACCTGACGCTCGAGATGCGCGGGCTGGCGGAACGCCTGTACTGGGCGACCTGCGCCAGGGTGCGCGACGTCGGGCGGCGCCTCGACAAGCTGCCGGAGGAGCTCGAGGCGCTCGAGCACGTGCTGACCGACACCTATTTCTGCAACATGTCGGTGTTCCAGTCGCTGCCCGACAGCTGGGCCATCGACCAGTTGTTCCCCATCATGCCGCTGCACCGGCTCGACACCCGCCCGACGCGCAGCGCCGTGCTCGCCGACATCACCTGTGACTCGGACGGCAAGATCGACCGCTTCGTGTCGCTGCGCGACGTCAAGCGCTCGATCGACCTGCACGAGCTCGTGCCCGGCCAGGACTACTACCTCGCCGCATTCCTGGTCGGCGCCTACCAGGAGACCCTCGGCGACCTGCACAACCTGTTCGGCGACACGCACGTCGCGCACATCCGCCTCGACGACGAGCACGGCTGGTGGATCGAGGAAGTGGTCAAGGGCGACACCGCGAGCAAGGTGCTCGGCTACATGCAGTACGAACCCGACGAACTCTACCCGCGCTTCGCCCGCGACTGCGAACGTGCGATGCGCGACGGCCGGCTGTCGGTGGCCGAGGGACAGGCCCTCAAGCGCTTCTACGAGTCGGAGCTCGCCGGCTATACCTACCTCGAGCCCGACGTCGGCGCCTGAGGCCCCTGGCGCCACGGCCTTGCACCACGGCCACGCCCATTGCACGATCCGCGGTTCCAGCCGCAAGCCACCCGAGGAGCGAACGATGACCGGTACCCTGCGAGCCACCTTCATGACCCTTGCTGGCGTGCTGCTGGCCGTACCGACCGCGCTCGCGGCCAAGCCGTCGCCCTCGCCGATCAGCCTCGACAATCCCGAGGGCGTGCTGATGGCCGGCCGCAAGATCCAGTGTTCGCTCAAGGACAACACCCCGGTCACCTACTGGTGGCACGGCCGCATGTACAGCCGCGTCCCCGGCGAGCGCGACCGGCTGCTGTTCCGTGTCGAGGGCATGAACATCCGCCAGTGCGTCACGGTCACCGACCCGGCGAAGGGCAACGGCTTCAAGCTGGTGTCGCGCGAGATCCTGCTGTACCTCGACCCGGAGACGGGCGAGGTGGCGCGCACGTGGCAGAATCCGTGGAGCGGCGAGGAGGTCGAGGTCCTGCACGTCGCCAACGACCCGGTCAACAGCACCTGGTGGCCGGTCGGCCGTGACGGCAAGCCGGTCACCTGGACGGGCGACTCGCAGGGCGGCCGCTGGTGGCAGACGACGACGGTGCCGCTGTTCTACACCAATCCGCTCGCGGGCGACTACCAGAAGTACGTCGGCGGCTTCTACCAGGCCACCGAGATGTTCAACTTCATGGGCGACCTCGACGACCTGCTCGACCCGCGCAAGGACACCGCCGACGTGCGCGTCGGCTGGGTGCGAATCTCCAGCTGGTTGCCGTGGATGCAGATGAGCGGACGCGCGGGCGAGGTGTACTTCCACACCGCAGGCGTCAAGCTCGCGAGCTTCGACGACCTGCCGGCGGTGATGAAGGACGAGATCGACGCCAACTATCCGGAGTACCGCACGCCGCCGCCGGGCGACGACGCGCGTCCGAACGAGACGAGCTGGACCTACTTCAAGAAGAAGGTGCAGCCCGCGGGTGCCACCGGACACTGAGCGGGGCCGGCCATGGCGCGCTGGGACCAGGTCATCCGTGTCAATCGGGAGATCGAGGAGCGCTTCAACCTGAGCGCGGCAGTGCGCTCGAACGGCATGCTGTACCTGTCCGGGCTGACCGCGCTCGACGAGGCGATGCACATCGTCGGCGCGGGCGACATGGAGGCGCAGATCCGGCGCGTCTATACCCGCCTCGAGGTGGCGCTGGCTGCGGCGGGTTGCACCCTCGTGGACGTCGTGAGCGAGACGGCCTATACCACCGACATCGACTGGCTGGCGCGCGCCGCTGTCGTGCGCGACGAGTTCTACGCACGCGCCAGCGCGGCCCCGCCCGCGGCGACGGCGGTGGAGGTGCGCCGGCTGTTCTTCCCCGACGCGCTGGTGGAACTCGCCGTGATCGCCGAACTGCCGGGAGCCGCCTGAGGACGGCGGCCGGGCTCGCCCGCCCGGCCGCATTCCGGTATGTTCAGCGCCCCCGTCTGGCCGCGCCGCGATCGGCCGGCCGCGATCCAAGGAGTGCCGCCGATGCCGAGATCCCCGCTCACCGCCGCGCTGGCGTCCCTGTCGCTGCTGCTGTGTGCCTGCGCCGGCGTCCCGGACGGCGGGACCGTGGCGCTGCCCACGACCGACGCCGCGACGGCCACCCTGCTCGATGCGGCCCTTGCCGGTGATCACCGCAGCGAGGCCAGCCGCGCGCGCGACCGCTATCGCCACCCGAAGGAGACCCTGACCTTCTTCGGGCTGCGGCGCGACATGGCGGTGATGGAGATCTGGCCGGGCGGCGGCGGCTGGTACACGGAGATCCTCGCCCCGGTGCTCAGGGATCGCGGCCGCTACCTCGCGGCCCAGTGGGATCCGGCCACGGACAGCAAGTTCATCCAGGACAGCCTTGCGTCCTACCGCGGCAAGCTCGCGTCGCGACCCGATGTCTACGGCAAGGTGGAAGTCGTCGCATTGCAGTACCCGAGCGCCATGGAGCCGGTGCCGCCCGGCACGCTCGACATGGTGCTGACGTTCCGCAACATCCACAACTGGATGCCGCGCGAGGCGGCGCGCCCGATGCTGCAGGCCATGTACGCCGCGCTCAAGCCGGGCGGCATCCTCGGCGTCGTCGAGCATCGCGCCGGCACCGCGAAGGAACAGGACCCCAAGGCCGCCTCGGGCTACGTTCGAGAGGACTACGCGATCGCGCTGATCGAGAGCGTCGGCTTCGAATTCATCGCGGCGAGCGAGGTGAATGCCAACCCGGCGGACACCCGCGACTACGACCAGGGCGTGTGGACCCTGCCGCCGACGCTCCGGCTCGGCGACAAGGACCGCGACCGTTACCTGGCGATCGGCGAGAGCGACCGCTTCACCCTGCGTTTCCGCAAGCCGCTCGAGGCGCGCTAGCGTCTCACCACATGTCGCGCAGCTGCCGCGCGACGTCCACCCTGGCGGTCGCCGCGGCGGCGGCGTCCGGAGCCGCCGGATCCGCCCAGCTCGCCCGCTCCAGCGTCGCGAGCACGGCGGGTGTCAGGAAGCGGCTGCGCGCCCCATAGACGTGGCGGTCGCCGCTGCGCGACTGTTGCGTGACGTAATAGCGCTGCGGCTCGATCAGGTGCAGCTGGTCGCGTGCCCGGGTCATCGCGACGTAGAGCAGCCGGCGCTCCTCCTCGATCATCTCGTCCTTGCCGGCGGCGAACTCGGACGGGAAGTTGCCGTCCGCGACGTTCAGCACGAACACGGCGTCCCACTCCTGGCCCTTGGCCGAGTGCACCGTCGACAGCACCAGGTAGTCCTCGTCGAGCAGCGGTGGCCCCGACAGGTCACCGCTCGCCTGGGCCGGATCGAGGGTGAGCTCGGTCAGGAAGCGCTCACGCGTCGCGAACTGGCCCGACACCTGCTCCAGCATGTCGAGGTCCGCGGCGCGCACCCCGGCCGAATCGTACAGCCGCTCGAGCTGGGGCTGGTACCAGCGACGCGCCAGTTCCACCTGCCCTGGCCAGCGGGCCGCCGCGTCTGCGAGCGCTTGCATGAGCGGCACGAAGCCGGACCAGGCATCGCGCGCGGCGGCGGGCGGGTCGAAATCCGCGAGTGCCGCCAGGGTGTGGCCGCGCGCCGCGACCGCGGCCACGCAACGTTCCGCGGTCGCCGGCCCGATACCCGGCATCAGCTGGAGCACGCGGAATGCGGCGATGCCATTCCTCGGGTTGTCGGCCCAGCGCAGGATGGACAGCAGGTCCTTGACGTGCGCCGCCTCGAGGAACTTGAGTCCGCCGTACTTCACGTAGGGAATGTTGCGGCGCATGAGCTCGATCTCGAGCGTATCGCTGTGATGGGAACTCCGGAACAATACCGCCTGGCGCCTGAGCGCCGTGCCGGCCTCGCGGTTCGCGAGCACCTGCGAGGTCACGTAGATGCCCTGGGCCCGGTCGTCGAGGACCGTGACCAGCCGCGGGCACGCACCGCTGCCGCGCACCGCGCGCAGCCGCTTCTGGTACTGGCGCCGACCCTCGGCGATCAGCGCATTGGCGGTGTCGAGCACCGCCTGCGTCGAGCGGAAGTTCTGCTCGAGCGTGACGACGGCCGCAGCCGGCTCGAACGCCTGCGGGAACGACAGGATGTTCTCGACGGTGGCGGCGCGAAACGCGTAGATCGACTGCGCATCGTCGCCGACGACAGTGAGCCCTGCGCCATCCGGCTTGAGCTTCAGCAGGATGCCCGCCTGCAGCGCGTTGGTGTCCTGGTACTCGTCGACCAGCACGTGATCGAACGCGCCGCCGACCGCCGCGGCGAGCGCCGGCTCCTGCATCAGCGCGTGCCAGTACAGCAGCAGGTCGTCGTAGTCGAGCACCCCGTTCGCCTGCTTGCGCTCCACATAGGCGCGGAACAGCGCGCGCAGTTCCGCGGCCCACTCCGCGCACCAGGGGTAGGCCTCGGCCAGCACCCGTTCGAGTTCCCAGCCGGTGTTGACCCGGTGCGAGTAGATCGCGAGGCACGTGTCCTTGCGCGGGAAGCGCCGCTCGAGTTGCGAGTACCCGAGCCGGTGCCGGAGCAGGTCCATGACGTCGGCCGAGTCCCCGCGGTCCAGGATGCTGAAGGCCACGTCGAGCCCGAGCGCGCTCGAATGCTGCCTGAGCAGGCGGCTGCCGATGGAATGGTACGTCCCCGACCAGGGCAGGCGCACCGCGGGGCAGGCGCCGGCGCGCGCCTCGCCACGGAGCGCCTCCTCGACGATGCGCTCCGCGCGGCGGGTCATCTCGAGCGCAGCGCGACGGGTGAAGGTCAGGAGCAGGATGCGCGCGGGGTCGACCCCCTGCAGCACCAGGTGAGCGACGCGATGCGCCAGGGTGTTGGTCTTGCCGGTGCCGGCGCCGGCGATGACGAGGAGCGGCGGCGCCCTGAAGCGCCCGCTCGCGTCGCGCTCACCGAAGCAGGCGGCCTGGCGCTGGGCGGGATTGAGCGTATCGGGGACGGCGGCCATGGCCGGAGTGTAGCCGGCGGCTGTATATCCATCCAGTTCCCGGCCGGGTCCGCTTGGCGCAAGGTGTGGCCCGCCTCGATACCGGAGCCACCATGCCGCGCAGGAAAACCGCCCAGCCGTCCCACCTGACCGCACTGAAGATCCGCACGCCGCCGCGCAAGCGGCTCGACCCGGACATGCAGAAGTACTTCGCGGTGTGCGAGGACAGGATCGACCACGTCCCGAACGTGCTCCTCGCCTACAGCGCGCACGGCCCGAAGCTGCGCGTCATGGCCGGCTTCTACAACGAGCTGATGCTGGGCGAGTCGCCCCTCACGAAGCTCGAGCGCGAGATGATCGCGGTGGTCGTGTCATCGGCCAACCACTGTTACTACTGCCTGGTGGCGCACGGCGCCGCGGTGCGCCAGCTGTCGGGTGATCCGGTGCTCGGCGAACTGCTGGTGATGAACTACCGCGTGGCCGAGCTGTCGCCACGCCACCGGGCCATGCTCGACTTCGCCCACAAGCTCACGGTGGCGCAGCGCGAGGTCGGCGAGGCCGATCGCGCGGCATTGCGCAAGGCCGGTTTCAGCGAGGAGGCGATCTGGGACATCGCCGAGGTGGCGGCGTTCTTCAACTTCACCAATCGCCTGGCAACCGCGACCGACATGATGCCGAACGAGCTCTACCACGCCCAGGCGCGTTGAGGCGCCGACGCGCGAGCGGCGGAAACCGTCCGACTCCTAGCGGCCGGGGGTCGTCGGCAGGATCCCGGGGTCGGCACCGAGCCAGGCCAGCAGTTCAGCCCATTGCTCATGTGGCAGGTCGCGACTGGTGTCGACCATCCGCGTCGGGATGTCTGCCAGGGGGGCATACAGGCCGGCCTCGGGCGCCTGCGCGGCAGTCGCCCGATCGCCATGCCCGGGATGGCGCGTACCCGACGTGGCACGGTCGCGACGCCGCGCCTCCAGCACCCCGGCCGGAGCCGTGCAGGCGAGCTGCAACAGCCGCGCATCACGCGTACCGGCCAGTGCCATGATTGCCGGTCCGTGCGTGTCGCGCCGGAAGTTCCCCTCGAGCAGCACCGGCGAACCGGTCTCCAGCAGCGCGCGGGCGGCAGCGAACTGGGCCGCGAAGGCGAGTTCACTCAGGCGCCGCGACGCGCCCCGGTCGCGGACATCGAGCACGTCGAACAGCGGCTCCTTGAAGGCGTCCTTCGCGACCAGCGGCCAGCCGAGCTCGCGCGCGAGGCCACGCGCAAGCGTCGACTTGCCACTGCAAGGCGGACCCGAGACGATGGCGAGGGTCGGCACGGTCATGGCGCGAGTCTAGCGGCGGAGCTGCCGGCGCCGATATCATCCGGGCCATCGACACAGGGAGCGACACTGTCCATGGACCGGTTCACCGCACTCGGCTTCGTGGGTCGCATCGCCTTTGCCCTGGCGCTCGTGCTCGCGACCTTCAACCCGAGCGGCCGCAGCTTCTTCCACTGGGTGCGCGCCGACTTTCCCTCGATCCAGCCGCTCGAGGCGGTGACCGCCATCCTGCTGCTGATCCTGTGGATCTTCCTGTGGCGGTCGATGATGCAGGCCGTGGGCATGCTCGGCTTCCTGCTCATGGCCGCGCTCACCGCCGCGCTGGTGTGGCTGTTCGCGTCCTGGGGCTGGCTCGACGTCGCCAATACGGTGAGCATGACCTGGGTGGTGCTGGTGGCCCTTGGCATCATCCTCGGCGTCGGCATGTCCTGGGCGATACTCAGGCGCGAGCTCACCGGGCAGGCGTCGGTGGACGAGCTCGAGGACAATCGCTGAGCGCGGTCGGCTGCGTTGGGGTGGCGTGCACGCGGTGAGGCGTGCCGCGTCGAGG
>CAZXAS010000013.1:0-1445 GCA_964638185.1 uncultured Steroidobacteraceae bacterium
ATCGGCGGAATCATGTCGGCCACCGAGAAGGTCGACGAGGTCTACACGCGGACGGATTTCGCCGGGAACATCTACAGGGACGAGATCACGTCGGAGGACACGCTGGGCTTCAAGGCCAAGCTGACGTTTCCGGTCTTCGGCGCAGAGACCTATTTGTCAGCGCACCACGCCGGACTGGTTGCAGACGGTGGCGACCCGCTCAAGACTTTCGGCGTGAGCGACCCGAGCCGGCTGCCGTACTCCGGGCTCGGCAACAAGCGGGAGTACGAGGCGGGGATGCTGATGAACTTCGGCAACCTGATGGTCTACCCGCGCGTGATGTACCGGGACAACCTCGTTCATGCCAACCCGTTCATCGCACCGTCGATCGACCCGGACGGCACGCTCAACCCCGGTCTCAGTCCGCGCGACCGGGACAACGACCCCTTCGCGGTACTGGGGAATCGCGAGGCACGGTCCGCGGAGGTGTTCTTTACCTGGGATCCGACGGGCGCGACGCCCTTCTACGACTGGGACAACGACTGGCGCGAGGACGCGAAGTTCGCCTTCAATTTCGGTGGTACTTACACCGAGTTCCCGACGCCCACCGATGCCTACCTGTTCTTCTTCGAACCGGCCGGTACCAACGCGTCCTTCGGTCGCGGGCTTCCGGCGGAAGAGGTCTGGGCGGTCACCAGCCGCATGGTCTTCAACCCCGGTCAGGACTCCCGTTACACGTTCCGCCTGGTCAAGGGCTTCGACCAGTCGACGGGCAATCCGGAAGGCGGCACGCGCGACTTCTTCGAACTGCATGGCAAGGCGTTGCTGAATCGCAAGCATCTGGTCTCCGGTTACTTCATGAAGGACAACTGGGGGCCGTACGATTTCTACCGGCAGTTCAACATCACCTATCCTGAGCAGTACAAGATCGACTACGCCTATCTGCTCGGGTCTCCAGGAACGCTGGGCTCACGCATGGACGAGGAGCGGGCCACGAGGATCGGCATCAGGGCCATTCTCCGCACGACCGACGAGAATTCGCCCGATGCGGAGTTCCTGGAGGGTCTGAATGACCACATCTTTCTGGTCGTTGCCTATTTCACCTATCGCTTCTAGCAGGCGCGGGGCGCTGGGACAGGAATCACTGACATGAGCAATACATCGAGAGCGATCGTCGGTCCGGCTTCCGGTCGGACATGGGGATTGGGGCTGCTGTGTGCCTTCGGTCTGCTGGTTGCCGGCTGCGAAGGCGAGCCGGGACCCGACGACGGTGAGGACATCACCGCCATCATCCTGCCGACGGATACGCTGCTGAACCTCGCCTGCGAGGATGTCGGCATCTTCACCGAGCGCTGCGTGCTGGAGGATCCGGAGAACCCGTTTGCGATGGTTCCCATCATCGAGTTCGACATCAACGATCCGGATGCAACCAACAAGTTCGACCTGTTCAACGCCATCCCCGCCGG
>CAZXAS010000013.1:1545-19224 GCA_964638185.1 uncultured Steroidobacteraceae bacterium
GTCGCTGCTGCTGGACTGGGGCTACACCTACCGTCCTGCGAACCCGCCCGACTTCGACGACGGGCTCGTGTTCGTGAACGGGGGCTGAGCCACATCTCCTGGCATCCGCTCCGGCGCACCACGCTGGCAGCTGCGCTGCTGACCTTGACTGCCTGTCCGGACGTGGCCGGCGCAGCGGCGGTTCCCGTGCAGTTGCGCCAGACCGAATCAGGCTGGCAGTTGCTGCGCGATGGCCGGCCGTACTTCATCCGGGGCGCCGGCGGGACCGCCTCGCTCGAGGCGCTCGCTGCCGCCGGTGCCAACTCCGTGCGGACCTGGGGTGGCGAAGTCGGCAGCCTGCTCGACGACGCCGAGGCGCTCGGCATGACGGTGACGGTCGGCATCTGGCTCGGCCACCAGCGGCACGGCTTCGACTATTCCGACCCTGCGCAGGTGGGGGACCAGCTCGAGCAGGCACGGCAGACGGTGCTGCGCTACCGGGATCACCCGGCCCTGCTGCTCTGGGGCATCGGCAACGAGATGGAGGGTTTTGCCGAGGGTGACGACCCTGCGGTCTGGGCTGCGGTCAACCAGGTCGCGGCGATGGTCAAGGAACTGGATCCGCATCATCCGACGATGACCGTGACCGCATTCGTGCACGGCCAGCGGGTCGACTTCGTGCACCGGAAGAGTCCGGCGATCGACATACACGGCATCAACGCCTATGCGGCAGCCGCACAGGTCCCAGGGCTTCTGCGCGCCGGCGGCGCGACCAAGCCCTACGTGCTGACCGAGTTCGGTCCACCGGGTCCGTGGGAAGTGCCACGGACCGACTGGGGCGCTCCGTACGAACCCACCAGCGATGCGAAGGCCCGTTTCTACCGGGAGACCTACCAGAAAGCGATCCTCGATGCGCCGGGCCAGGCGCTGGGCTCGTACGCCTTTCTCTGGGGCCACAAGATGGAGGGCACCGAGACCTGGTTGGGCATGTTCCTTCCAGATGGCGCGCCGACCGCCGCGGTCGACGTGATGACCGAGCTTTGGTCCGGGCGGGCGAACACGGAACACGCGCCCGTGGTCGGGCCCCTGGCCCTCGATGGGCCAGCTGAGGTCGAACCCGGCGCCGTGGTCGTGGTGCGCTCGGCCGTGACGGACCCCGAGGGCGGCCGGGTCCGCCTGCGGTGGGCTCTGCGACCCGAGTCAGGCGAGTACCAGACGGGCGGCGACTTCAAGCGGAGCCCACCGGAGATCGCCGGCGCGATCCTCGACTCCGCGAGCGACGGCGCGCGCGTGCGGATGCCCGCGGAGCCCGGCCCATACCGGCTGTTCCTGTACGCCTACGACCAGACCGGCCGGGCAGGCACCGCGAACCTGCCATTGCGGGTGCTGGGCGAGACCCGGCCCCGTATGCCTGTGGCGGTCTACGAGGACGGATTCGAGGGCATGCCCTGGGTGCCGTCCGGCTGGATGGGCGGTACGGAGCACCTGACCCTGGACGGTGACCAGAGGGCCGTGGTGCACGAGGGTGACGCGGCCTTGCGCATTCGCTATGAGGGCGAGTCCGGCTGGGCCGGCATCGCCTGGCAGGATCCTCCTGACAACTGGGGCGACCAGGATGGTGGCCACGACCTGCGCGGCGCCACGGCGCTCGAGCTGTGGGCGTGCGGGGAATACGGTGGCGAGCGGGTGACCTTTGGCGTCGGCTTGCTGGAGCGGGACCGCGCCTTTCCCGATTCCGCCATCGCCAAGGCAGATGGAATTACTTTGACCCGCGAATGGCGCCGCTACCGCGTCCCCCTGGAGGGACTCGACCTGTCGGCGATCAGGACCGGCTTCGTCGTCACGCTGACCGGTCGCGCCACCCCGGTGACCGTCTACCTGGACAGCATCCGCTTCGTACGCTGAGGCCGTTCAGACTGGCGCAGGTCCGGTCGAGTCCCGAATCACGAGGTTGCACGGAAGGACCACCGCGCCGGTGTCCGTGCTCTGTTCCTCTCCCTCAGCGATGAGCGCCTGAACGGCGCGTTCCGCCATCCGCGCCAGCGGCTGCCTGATGGTGGTCAACGCGGGGAAGACGTGTGTCGCGAGTGCGCTGTCGTCGAAGCCCGCGACCGACAGGTCGCCGGGGATCCGCAGGCCGCGCCGAAATGCGACCCGCAGAACGCCCGCGGCCATGTCGTCGTTGGCCGCGAATATCGCGGTGGGCGGCCGATCGAGGCCGAGCAGCGATTCGGCCGCGACCTCGCCGGACGCCACGGAATTGTCGCCGGCGACGACGAGCCTGGAGGCGTAGCGGATGCCACTCTGTCGCAGGCCATCGACGTAACCCGGCAGGCGATTGGCAACTGCCCGGTGGTCCGGGTGGCCGGACACGAAGGCGATGCGCCGGTGGCCCAGCGACACGAGGTATCGCGTCATCTCGGCACAGACTTCCCGGTCGTTGGTGGCCACGGAGAACTCTCCGGGGGTCTCGGTTCCGGGCGAGAGGCAGACGAGCCGTGTCCTGGTCTCGGCGATGGCACCGACGACGTGAGCCATGTTCGACAGTGGAGCGGCGACGATGACGCCGTCCGGGCGTACCCGGCCGACGAGATCCTGGAGCTCGCGCCGGACATCCGCAGCGGCATACCGGCATGGATGGATCAGGAGCTCGTAGTGCTGCTCCCGGCATGCGCGCAGAGCCCCGTTCTGCATCCGGATCACGTAGCCGGCGCTTGGCGCTTCGTACCTCCCGGGGTCGTCGTATACCAGCACGACCAGGTGGGAGCGCTGCGTGGCAAGACTCCTCGCCGAGAAGTTGGGTCGATAGTTGAGCTGCCGGATGGCCCGCTCCACCCGCTCGCGGGTGGACTGGCGCACATTGGGCTCGCCGTTCGCGACACGCGATACGGTCTTGATCGATACACCGGCCAGCTCGGCGACGTCGTCTATCGTGGCTCTCGGCATCGTCCTGCACCCATCCCTTGGTCCCAAGATGACGCCGCGACGTCCAACCGCGGCGCGCGCGGCCGGATCCCCGGCCGGTCAGGCCCTGACGAGATCCGGATACACATTCCTCATCACCTGCTTGGGCGTCCGGTCGACGTTGAACAGTCCCCAGTGCTTCTCGGGTTCCATCGGATCCGGAGAGCCCTTCCAGGGCTCGTCGAAGGCCTCGAAGACGAAAGTCAGGATCCCTGCCGCCGAGGTCCATTCGATCAGCTGCTGATAGTAGCTGGCCTGCAGTTCCTCTGAAGCGTTGTGCGGATCAATGCCGCGGCCATTGGCTGCGGTCGTCCATCCAGCCTCGGTGATGACTACCGGCTTTTCGGGGTAGTGCTGTACCACCGAGTAGTAGTTCTGCTTCGTGTACTCCAGCGCGTCGTGGATGGAGCGGTATTCCCAGGCAGGGTAGGTGTGCACCGCGATGAAATCCAGGACCTCGGCCAGTGGCTCGAGCTTGTACGTCCAGGGCACGTAGTTCTCGCAGAACGTGATCGGCTGGCGGACCTCGCGCTTCACCTCGTTGACGTACGCGATCAGCGCGTCGACCGGGACCATGTGGTCGGTCCACTCCACGCTGGCCTCGTTGCCGACGGACACCGAGAACACCGTGTCGCGATGTCGGTTGGACAGCTCGATGAGTCGCCGTACCTCCGCCGCGTTGGCCTCGCGGTTCGCCGCAAGCGTCTCCTCGCTGAAATGGGCGCCCCAGGGGCAGTGGGGGTTGCTCATCTCGGCAGCCATGTCGAGCCCCAGCATGACCTTGAGGTCCAGCGCCTCGTCGTGGATCAGCTGCAGGACCATCTCGGCGTGCGGGCTGCAGTCGTAGAGGCGCAGGTAGCGCCAGTTGCGCGCCAGGATCCGCAGGTCCTCGCGGATCTGTTCGCGCGAAGGGTAGCTGCGCGTCACCGGGCTCTGCCCCTCGCGGTAGCCGGAGTAGCAGATGGCGTTGCCATGGGGCAGGCGCTGGCGTCCTGCTCCATCGGGCCCGCCGACCGGCAGGTCAAACATACTTGGGCCTGCCATCCTTGTCCCACAGGCCCCAGTACGCGCCGACGTCGCCCTCGGCGGCGACCTTCCAGGCCTCGTCGAAGGCGGCGAAATAGAACACGTCGATACCGTCCTGCTCCGCCCACCGGAAGGTGTCGACGAAGTACTTCACGGCGTTCTCGAAGGACGGCATCGCGCCGCCGGTGGGCGAGCCGACGCCGGGCCAGCCGGTCTCGCTGACGATGACCGGCTTGCCCTGCGCCGCCCTCGATGCGCGGCGATACATTTCCTTCATGTACAGCAGCGCGTGCTCCGCCGGGCAACCCTCCCAGAAGGGGTAGCAGTTGGCGAGGATCACGTCGCAGGCCGCCGTGACGCGCGGATGGTCGACGAACTTGAAGTAGGCGTCGACGTAGCCGACGGGAATGCCCGGGACTGCGGATCGCGCACGCTCGATGAACTCGAGCAGTTCGTCCTCGACGAGATCGCCGCGCAGCAGCACCTCGTTGCCCACGCCGAGGATGTCGGCCTGGCCGTCCCGGGCGAGCCGGATGGCATTGTCCAGCTCGGCCTCGTTCTGCCTGCCGTCTTCCCCCAGCCAGACTCCGACCAGGGTCTTGAGTCCAAGGCTCCTCGCGACACCCGGTATCAGCTCATTGCCATCGGTGCAGGAGAACGTGCGGACCCAGCGGACGAAGGGCTGCACGATCGTCATGCGCTCGCGGATCTGCGCCTCGCTCACCGGATCGCCCGGACCCTGGCCCTCGCCGTACGGGCTGAAGCAGATGCCGTGGATTCCGTCGTCGAGGATGCGGCGGACCAGGGCCCGCAGGTCCTCGACGGACAGTCCGTCGACGTTGATTCCGGCGAGCGACATCCTGCGCTGGTACATGTTCGACATGTGTGGGGTCTCGTGTGGTCAGTTCGCGAATAGCTGGTCCGGACTGAGGTCGAGCGTCACCTGGCGGATGCGTCCCGTACGCCGGAACAACAGGGTGCTGTCCTCGGCGCTCAGGATGGCGCCCGGGTAGTGACGCGCCTCGGTGTCGCCCAGGGTGACCGTGACTCCCGGTGGACGGTCGCCGGCGAGCCGATAGACGACCGGAACCTGGCACCAGGTGAATGCCAGGCTGCCGGCGGGGACGTGCAGGCCCTCCCATCGGCCGGCGACATCCAGGTAGCGGAACTCGCGCGCGTGCGGCAGCAGCTCCTGCGGCCGCAATAGCGCCGGCTGGAAGTGCACCCGGCCGTCACGGACGCGGACGCCCAGTTCCCCGAAGCGCGTCAGTATCTCTTCCTTGACCTGTCCGGTCATGCCAGGCTGGCTCGCGCCGCCGTGCCCCGGCGTGTGCGAGTAGGGATCCGTCGGGAACGCTCCGTACTCCGCCGGAGTCTTGTTGAAGCCGAGACCGGCACGCACGCGATAGTAAAGGTCCGCCAGGCGCCTGATCGTATCGCCGTCGTCGCCACGGTCCAGCGCCGCGAAGAAGACCTCCTGAACCACCAGCAGCAGCTTCGAGACCATGTGCCAGTAGACACAGCCGAGTCCCTCGAAGCCGAACATCGTGCCCGAGCGGCCGGTGAAGGCCTGGTGGTCGAACACCTCCTCGAACAGTGATCGCAGCGGCTCCCGGGCCGCCTCGGCCTCGGCAGCGTAACGCGCGTCCAGCAGGTCGAGCTCCGCGTCGAGATCCCTGGCGTTGCGCAGGTCCGAGCTGAATCGATGGCAGCCATCGGCGTCGCGGACGACGATCTGCGTGTTGCCTGCCGCGACGAGGGACCGGAGCAACGGGATCGAGGCCACCGCGTCGGCCGGTATCCGGTTCTTCTCGAGGAAGCCTGGGAGCTTGCGGTCGGGATACAGCATGAAGCTGTGCTGGTCCGGCCGGTACAGGTCGCTGTCGAACAGTGACTCGAGCAGCTCGACCGCTTCACCCGGCGGGATCGCGCCGGAACTGAGCGCCGCGACCTGTCCCTCGAGCATCGGATACAGGCTGTCCGTGACGATCCGATCGCGCGCGCGCTCCAGCAGGTTGTAGGCATGATACAGGCCGTCCGCACGCCGGTTCCGGCCGATGCTGTGGTCGAGAGCCGTGAGGGCGTCGGCGAGGAACGTCCGCACCAGGTCCGGCGCGACGCGGTCCTTGCCCGACATGCGGCCGTTGCGGTAGACCGAGTCCCGGTACCGGCTCGACGCCTCGCCGAGTGCGGTGAGCAGCGCGAGCTGCTGTTCACCCGTGATCACTTCCTGCGCGAACGCGCCGCGGAACTGCCCGAGTGCAGCGGCGCTCTCGATCAGCCATCGACCGACCTCGGCCGAGAGCTCAATGGACTCGTTGTCGGTCGCGAGCAGGGACTGCAGGAAGCGGACGTACCGCCGCAGGTAGTACAGGGTCACCATCGACAGCCCCTGGCCGACCAGCGCGTTGTTGGCATCGTTCCATTCGGGGCGCTGGGTGTTCATCCAGATGCCGCCATCGGCCACCAGGTTGCCGAGCTTGGCGAGCAGGGGCACCAGCAGCTTCTCGAGCAGGGTGACCAGGTACACCTCGCCGTCGTCGCCGAGCACCAGCTTGCCGTCGGCGCCCAGGTCGGCGATCAGGCTCTCGATGCGCCCAGCCAGGGCCTCGTCATAGTCGACGGTGTGCTTCGGGTCGTCGAGCAGGGCCGCGAACGACCGGATGCGATAGGGTACGTTCGCATAAGCGAACGTCGGTTCGTGCAACAGCCGGGCAAGCTGGGCGGGATGGAAGTCCTGCGACAGCTCCAGGAGCTTGAGCAGGTAGATGATTTGGTGGTCTCCCCAGTAGCCGATGTAGCTCCAGGGGTCATCCGGATCCTCGACTTCCCAGTCGATGCCCGCCTTCGTGATGCGGTAAGGGTTGTAGCCGTCCATGGTCGAGCCATTGACGAACTTCGCGATCATGTTCTCGATGAACCCCGGGTGGCTGAACGCGAGCGCCTCCCAGTTCTGGAAGATGTCGCGCCAGTTGCCCTCGTACCAGAACACCGGGCGTCCCTGGCGGTCCCGGACCCGGATGGCGAACTGGTTCCAGGGACGGCTCGGGTCGCCGTGGCGGCGGCCGAACGCAAGCGGGAGATACTCCTGGCAGAGCCGGGCAAGCTGCGGATCGCGGCTTTGCCGTACCGCCGCGGCCAGGTCTGGGAACTCCAGTGTATCCGGCAGCGAGTCCAGCAGTGCCCGTGACCGGTGATAGACGACCTTGTTGAAGGCGCTGACCGTCTCGCGGAAGTCCCGCGACGCGATCTCGTAGTGGTTCGGAAAGCAGCCGCCACGCAACACGTTGAAGACGACGTTGGCATGGTGGTGCACGGCGACGTTTTCCTGCGCCGTGCACTGCAGGGCGTCGCAGGCGGCCATCAGCCGCGCCAGCCCGTCCGAGCCCTGTTCGACGGACTCCTCGACGGACCGCTCGATCGTCCCGGCGGCTGCGGTCGCACCGGCCAGCCGCCGATGCAGGGCGACCACGCGCGCCTGGTCCAGTTCCATGTCCAATACGATCTGCCAGTGCCGGGCGCCGCCGGCCGGCAGGCTCAGGGTCCGGGAGACGAAGAATGCCCCCCGGATGCCGCGCGTATGCCCCTCGGTCCGTGGTGTCTCGCCCCGCCGGAAGCCATCGAGCTGCGATGACGAGATCAGGATCGTGGGCGCGTCCAGTCCCGCACAATAGGCGACGTTGGCTCTCAGCGACTCGCAGGGCTCGGCACGATCCGTGATTCCGGCATAGAGCGTGTACAGGGCGAGTCCGGAGCCGTCGAGGACCTCCGTCCACTTGTACGCGTCGACGAGATTGCTCGAATTCGCCTGCGTGAAACGCGGTGTACCTGCCGGCAGGATGTTCTGCAGCCCGTCGAGCAGGTCCACCCTGCGCGTGGCGCTGCCCAGGTTCTGGATCTCGCAGCGGCGCACGAAGCCGAAGGCGTCACTGGTGCTCCAGGTGTAGCGGAAGGCGAGTTCCAGGTCGTCGTTGATCTCTTCGAAGCACAGCTTGTGTCCCTGGATGCTCTTGTAGAGGTGGCGGCTGACTCTGAATGCGCCGTACTGCTCGCGGTTGAACGGTTCCCAGACACGGGCCTGACCCGGCGCTTCGATGCGCAGCAGGGTCCTGGGGCCGGTGTGCAGGAGACTCTCGTGGATCTTGTCGACGGTGACGTACGGGAACAGCGCCGTCTCCGGGGAGACCCGTCCGGCGGTGAGCCCGCCGGTGGACGACGCGAACAGCCAGTGGTCTGCGCTCGAAACCACGCTGACCAGGAAGGGCGGCATCCGGTCGACGTGCCGGATCGCATAGAAGCGCTCGCCTGCGATGTCGACGAATTCGCCCGTCACACCTTCGTGCTGCGTACCAAGGATCGGCGAGGCCGTGTTCATCGAGACACCTGCACTTCAGTCGACCAGCAACAGCGACCCGAACAGTCCCGCATCGATCCAGCCCCGGTCCGTCGGTCCATGCGGGACCGATTCGGAGCCGATGAAGTTCTCCCGCAGGTCGCTGCCGTCGTTGTCGCAGTAGGCGACCATCAGTCCCATGACCTTGCCCGGAGCCAGCGCGACGGGCTCGTTGTCGGTGCGATCGTCCTCGTATCCATCCGAATGGATCGAAATGGCCAGCTCCCAGGTGACCTTGTCGCCCGACTGCCTCCAGCGGCTTTCCACGTGGTGCGAGTAGTCACGCGCGCGCTGGTCGGTGCCGATGTCGATGGCGCGGTTGTCCAGCGACATGTGGTAGGCGAACGCGTTGTGGTTGTACTGGTGCTCACCGCCGGAAAAGTCCTCGTCCACGAAGATCTCGAGACAGTCATCGTCCCAGTACTGCACCAGCGGGTCGCGATGGGTGTCGATCAGGACGTCGTCGACGATCTCCACGAGCACGTAGATGCGCTCCGGCGTCCAGACCACCTTGTAGCGGCCCTGGAAGTCATCGGAGGTGTAGGCCGGGCCGAGCCAACGGTGGGACAGTTCGCGCCAGTCCGCCGACTGCCACGCTGACTCGTCCGCGATCCCGTCGATTGCGGGCGCCACTCCCGCTCGGGGCGCCCGGTATTCGGTGCGCCCTTCGTAATGCGCCGGCTCGCCGTGGGTCGTCGCCGAACCCTGCGAGGCGAGGGCGGCGGCCAGGCAGCCGACCGACACGCGCTTGATTCGGGACGCCAAATCGCTTCCCCCCCAAAGGCTTGCGCCACTTTTCTTATCCCCGTTCCGGCTTGCAGGACGGGTTGGACCACGCCTCGCCGGGAACAGTCCGTCGCATCCTATCCTATGTTGACAGCGCTGTCAGCCTCAGGAGGGCGCCTCGAGCCTAGGCGCTCGGGACCGCCGGCCAGGGCCTGCGACGGGCCTGTTCCGAGCCTAGAAATGGCTCTCCAGGATTCGCTGCTTGATACGACGGAACTCTTCGTCGGTGAGGTAGCCGGCGTCCTTGAGCTCGCCGAGCTCCCGCAACTGCTCGAGCGCCCGCTCGGTGCGTGCGTCGTCCGCCGCCGGCCGCGCCGGCTGCGGAGGTTCTGCCGCCGGCCGCGACTCGCCCGGCGGGGCTTGCGCCGGGATCGGAGTCGCCGCGCCCCGGGCCGGTACCGGGTCTGCGACCTGGCCCGTCCGCGCGAGTTCTTCCTGGTTCCGGCGCTCGGCCTCGATCTGGATGCGCTCGTTGGCAAGGCGCGCCCGCTCAGCCGCTGCATCGGGGGTCTGCGCGAGGACCAGGCCCGGGGCCAGGGCCAGCAGGCAGAATGGCGCGGCGATGCGGCGTGGGGTCATGCGGCATCGTAGCGTGTCCGATCGCCGTATGGCGAGTCGCCACGGCCAGTCGACGCCGGCGGGCGTACCGAGGGTGACCGTCACCCGGAATGCCGCAGGCCATGCGCATGGTAGGATTGTGACGGATGATCACGGTCCTCAATGCCGGCTCGTCGAGCGTCAAGTTCTCCGTGTTCATCGCGCCGGACGACGGTCTCGGGTTGGCGCTCCGAGGCCAGGTCGAGTCGATCGGCACGGCACCGCGGTTCACTGCGCAGAACCCGGACGGAACGACTCGCGCAGCGCGGTCCTGGGACGACGGCGCTGCACTCGGGCATGCGGGCGCCGTGGGCCACATCATCCAGTTCATTCGTGACACGTTCCCGGGGCAGACGCTGCTCGCGGTCGGGCATCGCGTCGTACACGGTGGCGCGGGATTCTCCGCACCGGTCCGCGTGGACGCCGAGGTGCTCGGCAGGCTCGAGCGACTGGTGCCGCTCGCACCCCTGCACCAGCCGCACAACCTGGCCGCGATCCGGCTGCTTCTCGAGGACGACCCGCGACTTTCACAGGTCGCATGCTTCGACACGGCATTTCACCGTGGACAGCCTGAACTGGCGCAGATGTTTGCCCTGCCCATGGCGCTGCACGACGAAGGGGTACGCCGCTACGGGTTTCACGGTCTCTCCTACGAATACATCGCGTCGCGGCTGGCGGCGCTCGATGCACGCGCCGCCGCCGGGCGGACGATCGTGCTGCACCTCGGCAACGGCGCCAGCATGTGCGCGTTGAGGGGTAGCCGCAGCATCGCCACGACGATGGGGTTCTCGACCGTGGATGGGCTGCCGATGGGAACACGCTCCGGATCCGTCGATCCAGGCGCGATCCTCTACCTCATGGACGCGCGCGGGCTCGACGTGCGCGCGATCGAGGACCTGATCTACCACCAGTCGGGGCTCCTGGGCGTGTCGGGCATTTCCGGGGACATGCGTACCCTGCTTGCTTCGGACGAGGCCCGGGCACGGCTCGCCGTGGACCTGTACCTGTACCGCATCGGCCGCGAACTCGGTTCGCTTGCGGCGGCGCTGGGTGGCCTGGACGCGCTCGTGTTCACTGGCGGTATCGGCGAGAACTCGGCGCAGGTCCGTGCACGTGTCTGCCAGGACGCGGCGTGGCTAGGGGTGGAACTCGACGCGGTCACCAACGGCGCAGGGGGCCCGCGCATCACGACACCATCGTCGAGCGTCACGGGCTGGACGATTCCTGCCAACGAGGAGCTGATGATCGCCCGTCACACGCTCCGCCTGCTCCGCAACGGACCCTGATGCCGACGACTGGTTTCGGCGACAATGTGCCGGCCGCGCGAGCGGGTCATCGAAGGGCGCGGCAGGCGGGAGAGGGCATGAGCAAAGCGGTCCTGGGCATCATCGGTGGGTCTGGCCTGTATGACATGCCGGGACTCGAAGGTGTCCGTGAGGTGCAGGTCACGACGCCCTGGGGCGACCCATCGGACGCGTTGAGGATCGGCCGCGCAGGGACGACCGAAGTCGTCTTCCTTCCGCGCCACGGCCGCGGTCACCGCCTGTCCCCTTCGGACATCAACTATCGCGCCAATATCGACGCGATGAAGCGTGCCGGCGTGACGGACCTGGTCTCGTTTTCCGCCTGTGGGTCCTACAAGGACGAGTTGCCGCCGGGCACCTTCGTGCTGGTCGACAATTTCATCGACCGCACCTGCCGCCGGGAGGGCTCCTTCTTCGGCGCTGGATGCGTCGCGCACGTGCCGTTCTCGCACCCGGTCGGACCCGCCCTGCAGGGCCTCGTGGCGCGCGCCGCGCGGGACGAGGGCATCCCGTTCAAGGCGGGCGGCACGGCCGTGTGCATGGAAGGTCCGCAGTTCTCGACGCTGGCCGAGTCGCTGGCCTACAGGCAGCAGGGCCACGATGTCGTGCACATGACCTCGATGCCGGAGGCCAAGCTCGCGCGCGAGGCCGAGATCACCTACGCCGTCGTGGCCATGGTGACGGACTTCGACTGCTGGCACCCCACGCACGACAGCGTCGGGGTCGAAGGCGTGCTCAAGGTCATGGCGGCCAACCGCGAGAAGGCGCTGCGCCTGTTTGCACGCCTGGTACAGGATTTCCCCGAGGAACGCGTGCCTTGCCCGGTGGGATCCGACCGTGCCCTGGACGGCGCGATCCTGACCGCGCCGGATGCACGCGACTCGGCGCTGCTCGCGAAGCTCGACGCGGTCGCCGGCCGCGTCCTGCGGGCGGCGGGCTGAACCAGGGACCAGGCCGGCAATGCGCATTCGCGGCCAGGCATTCCGGACCATCTTCGTCGCCGGCGATGGCTGGACCGTGCGGGTCATCGACCAGACCCGGCTGCCTTTCGCGCTCGAGTTCCAGGACCTCCGTACCGCCGGGCAGGCGGCCGCCGCCATCCGGGACATGGTCGTGCGCGGCGCGCCCCTGATCGGCGTCACCGCGGCGTATGGCGTCGCGCTCGGACTGCGCAGCGATCCGTCCGATGCGAACCTCGCCCTGGTTCTCGACCAGCTGCGTGCCACCCGGCCCACGGCGGTGAACCTGAACTGGGCGCTGGCACGCATGCAGGGGGCCCTGCGTGGCGTGGCGCCCGCGGATCGGGCCGGGCGTGCCTATGCCGAGGCGGCCGCCATGGCCGATGAAGACGTCGCGACCTGCGAGGCGATCGGCCGGCACGGGCTCCCCATCCTCGAGCGCCTGTCGCTGCAGAAGGGTCGTCGCCGACTCAACGTGCTGACCCACTGCAACGCGGGCTGGCTTGCCTGCGTCGACTGGGGCACCGCCCTGGCACCCGTCTACAAGGCCCATGACGCGGGCGTCGACCTGCACGTCTGGGTCGACGAGACCCGGCCGCGCAACCAGGGCGCGGCGCTCACGGCCTTCGAACTCGGCGCCCATGGCGTGCCGCACACCGTCATCGTGGACAATGCCGGCGGGCACCTGATGCAACGCGGGGCTGTCGACCTGTGCATCGTCGGTACCGACCGGACCACCGCCGCCGGCGATGTCGCCAACAAGATCGGCACCTACCTGAAGGCGCTGGCGGCAGAGGACAACGATGTGCCGTTCTACGTGGCGCTGCCATCGTCGACGATCGACTGGGCGCTCGAGGATGGCGTTCGCGACATTCCGATCGAGGAACGGGCGGGGCGCGAGGTGACGCACCTGGCCGGCATGGCGGCGGATGGTGAACGAGTCGAGGTGGAAGTCGCCTCGCCCGGCAGCCCGGCAGCGAATCCGGCGTTCGACGTCACCCCGGCGCGGCTCGTGACAGGCTTCATCACGGAGCGGGGCGTGTGCGAGGCGAGCGAAGCGGGGCTGCGTTCACTCTTCCCCGGGGCTCCTGGAGTAGCGGCATGAGTCCGGCACCGGATGACGCGCGCCGGGAGGTCGTCGCCGTCTCACAGGCACTCGATTCCGCCGGGCTGATGCCCAACAAGTCCGGCAACGTGTCCTGCCGCACGCCGGAGGGGTACCTGATTACGCCAACGGGCGTGCCCTATGCGGTGTTGACGCCCGAGCAGCTGGTCGAGTTGCCGCTCGACGCGACCCGGCCACCCGAGCGCGGCCCCCGGCCATCGTCCGAGTGGCGCCTGCATGCCGCGATCTATGCGGTGCGGGGGGACGTGGACGCCATCGTGCACACGCACAGCCCGCGCGCCACGGCGCTCGCCTGTGCAGCCAGGGGGCTTCCCGCCTTCCACTACATGCTCGCGCTTGCCGGCGGCGACGTGCGGTGCATGCCGTACGCGACCTTCGGCAGCGACGAACTCGCCGGCAGTGCAGTGCAGGGGCTCGAGGCGCGACGCGCGGTGCTGCTCGCGAACCATGGCGTGGTGGCGGTCGGCACGTCGCTGAGGCGGGCGATGGCGGTCGCGGTCGAGGTCGAGAACATGGCCGGGCAGTACCTCGACCTGCTGGCCGCGGGTCTGCAACCGAACGTCCTGTCCGACGAGGAAATGGACCGGGTGCGGCAAAGGTTCGAGGACTACGGCCGGATCGAGCGCCGCTGAGGCGCCGCGTCCACGGCGCGACAGGCCTCAGGCCGCCCAGTCCAGGATCACCTTGCCCGAGCGGCCGCTGTTCATGGTCTCGAACGCCAGCTGGTAGTCACCGATCGCGAAGCGATGGGTGATGACCGGCATCACGTCCAGCCCGCTTTGCAGCATGCTCGACATCTTGTACCAGGTCTCGAACATCTCCCGCCCGTAGATGCCCTTGATGACGAGGCCCTTGAAGATCACCTCGTTCCAGTCGATGGCCACGTCGGTGGGCGGAATGCCGAGCAGCGCGACGCCGCCGCCGTGGTGCATCACCCGCAGCATGTCGCGAAATGCCGCCGGATTGCCGGACATCTCGAGCCCGACGTCGAAGCCTTCCTCCATGCCGAGTTCACGCATGGCAGCGTCGAGTGAATCGCGGGTCACGTTGAGCGCGCGGCTCGCGCCCATCCTGCGGGCAAGCTCGAGGCGGTAGTCGTTGACGTCGGTGATGACCACGTGGCGTGCGCCGACGTGGCGGGCGATCGCGACCGCCATGATGCCGATCGGGCCAGCACCGGTGATCAGCACGTCCTCGCCCACGAGGTCGAAGGACAGCGCCGCATGCGTCGCGTTGCCGAGCGGGTCGAGGATCGAGGCGATCTCGTCGGTGATCACCGGCGGGAGCTTGAAGAGGTTGGAGGCGGGCAGGACCATGAACTCCGCGAAACAGCCAGGCCGGTTCACGCCGACACCCTGCGTGTTGCGGCACAGGTGACGCCGGCCCGCCCGGCAGTTGCGGCAATGGCCGCAGGTGATGTGGCCTTCGCCGGAGACCCGGTCTCCCGGCAGGAAGCCCGCGACCTCGCTGCCGATCTCGACGATCTCGCCACAGTACTCGTGTCCGACCTGCATCGGCACGGGAATGGTCTTCTGCGCCCAGGCATCCCAGTTGTAGATGTGGATATCGGTGCCGCAGATGGCCGTCTTCTTCATGCGGATCAGCACGTCGTTGTGCCCGATCCGCGGCGACTCGATGTCCTGCATCCAGATGCCGGGCTCGCGCCGGGCCTTGACCAGTGCCTTCATGTCGACCTCAGTGGATGATGCCGAGCTCGCGCCCGGCGGTGGCGAACGCCTCGATCGCGCGGTCCAGCTGCTCGCGTGAATGGCCGGCGCTCATCTGGGTGCGGATGCGGGCCTTGCCGAGCGGCACCACCGGATAGGCGAATCCGATCACGTAGACGCCGAGTTCCAGCAGCCGCTCGGCCATGCGGACCGCGAGCGGCGCGTCCCCCAGCATGACCGGGATGATCGGATGCTCGCCGGCAACGAGGTCGAAGCCGAGTGCCTGCATCCGGTCGCGGAAGTACGCGGTGTTCTGCCACAGGCGTTCCCTCAGCTCGGGCATCGTGTCGATCAGGTCGACGACCCGCAATGTCGTCGCCGCCACCACCGGCGCAATCGAGTTGGAGAACAGGTAGGGTCGCGAGCGCTGCCTGAGCCAGTCGACGACCTGCCGCCGGCCGGAGACGTAGCCGCCGCTGGCGCCGCCTAGGGCCTTGCCCAGTGTCCCGGTCAGGATGTCGACGCGGTCCACGACGCCGCAATGCTCGTGGCTGCCCCGGCCGCGGGGTCCCAGGAATCCGGTCGCATGCGAGTCGTCGACCACGACGACGGCCGAGTAGCGGTCGGCCAGGTCGCAAATGTCCTCGAGCGGCGCGATCGTGCCATCCATGGAGAACACGCCGTCCGTCACCACGAGCCGGGTCCGGGCGTCCTGCGTCTGGCGCAGGCACTCCTCGAGCTTCTCCATGTCGCGGTTGTCGTAGCGCAGGCGGCGCGCCTTGGACAGGCGGATCCCGTCGATGATGCTGGCGTGGTTGAGGGCATCGGAGATGATGGCGTCGGTCTCGTCGGTCAGCGTCTCGAACAGGCCGCCGTTGGCATCGAAGCAGGACGAATACAGAATGGAGTCCTCGGTGCCGAGGAAGCCCGACAGGCGCCGTTCGAGTTCACGATGCACGGTCTGGGTGCCACAGATGAAGCGCACCGAAGCCACACCGTAACCGTAGCGGTCGATCGCCCGGTGCGCCGCCTCGCGCAGCAACGGGTGGTTGGCGAGCCCGAGGTAGTTGTTGGCGCAGAGGTTGACCACCTCGCGTCCGTCGGCAAGCCGCACCTCGGCCTGCTGTCCCGACGCGATGATCCGCTCCGTCTTGTGCAGGCCCTGGGCGCCCAGGTCGGCTGTCTGCGCAGCCAGCCGGTCGAGGAATGTCTGATCCACGGGGTGCCTGTCCTGAAGTAAAGTGCCGATTATACGGGGCACGGCCATTCCAGGCGGCGGGGCAGCATGCGCGCGAGGGTCGGGGCGGAATCCGGGGAGCGTCCAGCCGGGAACCGGGTCGACAAGTGGCTGTGGTGTGCCCGGTTCTTCAAGACCCGTGGACTCGCCGCGGCCGCCGTCACCGGCGGCAAGGTGCACGTCAATCGCGAGCGCGTGAAGCCTGCGCGCGCGGTCCGGGTCGGCGACGTGCTCGATGTGACCGTCGGCCATGAGGTGATCACGGTGACCGTGCTTGCCCTTCCGGTCCGGCGTGGACCGGCGAGCGAGGCGCGCCTGTGCTACGCGGAGACCGAGGCCAGTGTGGCCCGGCGGGAGCGCCTGCGCGAGCAGCGCCGCCTGGCAGCGATGGCTGCGCCTCAGACCGAGGGACGGCCTGACAAGCGCACGCGCCGCGAGTTGCTGCGACTGTTGCGGGAGCGCGGCGGGAGTTGACGTAATCCGGTGGGTACGGACCGACTGTGACCGCTGTCACACTCGCGCGCGCAATGCTGACGTACCGTGGCCGGGTCGAGTCCTGGACGGGACGAATGCAAGACAAGAAGGACGGGGACCGGGACCCTGCGAGAACGCAACCCGGGACCGATGCTGGGAAGGAGGCCGCGGGGGAGACCGCGGACTGGGAGACGCGTGCGCTGGAGCGCATGCGTGACCGGGTGGCGCACACCGATGCCGACGGCGAACAGGACGAGGCAGGCTGGGAGGTCAGCACCGTCACCCTGCTGGAGACCTATTTCCAGACGCGCCGTATTTGAGCGCCGCCGGCCCCGCGGGCATACTGCGGCGGCCCCCAGCCGCGGACCCGTCGCCGTGCCGAGACCCATCCACGAACGCCCCGTGATGAGCGCCAGCGTCCGTCGCGGCCCCTGAACCGGCCCCCATGTCGCCACTCGCCCGGCCCGCCACGCGGCTGTTCCTGTTCCTGTCGGGACTGTTCCTGGCCAATGTCCTGATGGCCGAGTTCATCGGCGTCAAGATCTTCGCCCTGGAGGACACCGTCGGGCTGCCGCCCCTCGACTGGAACCTGTTCGGCCAGACCGGATCGCTGTCGTTCACGGCGGGCGTGCTGCTCTGGCCGGTCGTGTTCATCATGACCGACATCATCAACGAGTACTTCGGTGTGCGCGGCGTCAGGTTCATTTCCTGGCTCGCCGTCGGATTCATCGTGTATGCGTTCCTGTTCGCCTACCTCGCCATCGAGCTGACGCCTGCCGCATGGTGGGTGAGCGTCTCGGCCGATCGCGGCGTGCCGGACATGCAGGCGGCCTTCGCGGCCATCTTCGGCCAGGGACTGTGGACGATCGGCGGCTCGGTCACCGCCTTCCTGATCGGCCAGTTGATCGACGTGACGGTATTCCACCGCATCCGAGCCGCTACCGGCGAGCGCTGGATCTGGCTGCGTGCGACCGGCTCCACCGCCATCTCGCAACTGGTCGATAGTTTCGTGGTCCTCTATATCGCCTTCGTGCTGGGCCCGCAGCAGTGGCCGATCGACCTGTTCCTGGCGATCGGGACGGTCAACTACGGTTACAAGATGCTGATGGCGGTCATGCTGATTCCGCTGATCTACCTCGGCCGGCGGCTGATCGAGCGTTACCTCGG
>CAZXAS010000013.1:19324-28159 GCA_964638185.1 uncultured Steroidobacteraceae bacterium
CCCCCCATCAATGCAGCAACGCCATCATCTGCCTTCGGTACCGCTGTACCAGTTCAGGCCTGTCCTGAAGCAGCTCGAAGGCATGCAGCAGGCTCTTGCGGGCGAGGCCGTCGCCGAAGTCGCGACCGCGGCGCAGTACCTCGAGCCAGCGCTCGAGGGCCGGCTCGGCGTGGCCGGCGAGGAACTGCCGCGCCGCCAGGGCACAGGCCGCTGCCAGGTCGTCGGGTGCCGCCGCCACGCGTCCGGCAAGTTCCTCCTCGGGCGGCTGGCCCGCGATCGATCGCGCCAGGAAGACGCGTGCCTCGATGGCCTTGATGCGCGGTGCATCCATGGCGTGGACGGGCAATGCGGCGAACCGCTCCTGGGCAGCCTCGACCTGTCCCGCCAGCGTCAGCGCCTCGACCAGTTCCACCTGGGCATGCTCGTTGTCGGGCTCGTCGCGGATCACGCGCTCCAGGAGCAGCACCGCCTCGGGGGCACGATCCGCAGCCAGCAAGCGCGCTGCCTCGGCGCGATCGCGGTCCGAGGGCCGCTCGAGGTGGCGCTCGACGATCGACCTGAAAGCGGCCTCCGGCTGCACCCCGATGATCTCTTCGACCGGACGGCCATGCCGGAACAGGCGCACGGTCGGCAGGCTGCGAACTCCCTGCGCCTGCGCCAGTTCCCGCTCCACGTCGGTGTTCACCTTGGTCACTTTGGCTCGGCCGGCATACTCGACCGCGAGCTTCTCCAGTATCGGCGCCAGCATCCGGCAGGGCTGGCACCAGTCGGCCCAGAAATCGACCAGCACCGGCTGACGAGCGGAAGCCTCGATGACATCCGCGTCGAAGGACCGGACGGTGGTCGCGCTGACGTGTTCGCTCATGGTCGGGATCCGTAGCGGGAGGGCCCGGAAGTCTACATGGGTTCCGGCAGGCTCGATTCAAGGGCCTCGGGCATCCGGGGTGGCCGGCTGCAGGTCGAGCCGATAGACTATCGCGCCCAAAAAATGCACAACACAAGGACAGTCGGGATGTACAGGACGAAGGCGCTCGGTTTCGCATTGGCTCTGGTCGTGGTTGTGCCCGCCCACGCGGACTGGGCAGGCAAGGGCGAACTCGGCGGGGTGCTGGCGCGTGGCAACACGGAGACGGAGACCATCAACGGCAAGCTCGACGTCAGCAACGAAATCGACCGCTGGACGCACAAGGCCGGCTTCTCGATCCTGCGGACCGTGAACGACGGGCTCACCTCGGCGAACCGCTGGGAGCTGCGCGGCGAGTCCGACTACAAGCTCACGGATCGCAGCTACGTGTTCGGCGCATTGCGCTACGAGGACGACGAGTTCACCGACTACAGCTACCAGGCCACCGCGTCGGTCGGCTACGGCTACAAGTTCATCGACACCGATCGGACCAAGCTGGACGGCAAGCTCGGTGTCGGTTATCGCCAGTCGGAGTTGCGGCTCACGGGCGAGACCGAGGATGACGCCATCGGGCGCGGCGCACTGGATTTCTCGCACCAGCTCACGGACACGACCCGTGTCTACGACAAGTTCCTGGTCGAGTCCGGCTCCGACAACACCTTCCTGCAGAACATCCTGGGCCTGGAGGTCAAGATGACCGATGCGCTGGCGCTGGGCCTGAGCTACGAGGTGCGTCACAACACCGATGTGCAGCCGGGCACCGAGAAGACCGACGAGGTCATCACCGCCAACCTCGTGTTCGGCTTCTGAGACGGCGAGGGCGGGGCATGTCGCGTCCGCCCACACCTGCCGTCGCGGTCGACCTGGTCATCGAGCTTGCCGACCGTCCGGGGCGCCCGATCGTACTGATCGAGCGCCTCCACCCGCCGACCGGGTACGCGCTGCCGGGCGGCTTCGTCGACCTCGGCGAGACCGTCGAGCACGCCGCACGCCGGGAAGCCCTGGAGGAGACCGGCCTGGTCGTGGTGCTCAAGTCGTTGCTCGGCGTCTATTCCGACCCTGGCCGGGACGCGCGCGGGCACACCGTCAGCATCGTCTACGTGGCGGAAGCCGAAGGTGAACCGCGTGCCGGGGATGACGCGGCGCACGTGCTGGTCACGGACCTCGCCCACCTGCCGACGTTGGCATTCGATCATGGCCGGATCCTCGCCGACTACGCCGCCGGACGCCGTCCCGGCGTTTGAGCCGCGCTAGAATCCAGGGTACTGACCGCGTCCATACCCGGAGCCTGCATGTCCGCACCACGCCGAATTGCCTTCCTGTGCGCGACACAGGATGGATTCCAGAGCGGGCCGGGCAAGGCGACCAACGGCCGCTTCCTGGCGGACGAGGCCAGGGTGGTGCGCGAACTGCTGCCGCTCGCGAGGCTCGACGACGCTGCGCGTGAGCAGGTGCTGCGCTCGGCCGAGGGCCTGGTCGAGTCGGTACGCCGAGAGCGCGGTGGCAGCGCCGGTATCGAGGCATTCCTGCAGCAATACGACCTTGGATCGCGCGAAGGCGTCATCCTCATGTGCATCGCCGAGGCGCTGCTCCGGATCCCGGACCCGGCCACGGCCGACCGGCTGATCGCGGACAAGATCGCCGCCGGCAACTGGGAGGAGTACCTCGGCCAGGCCGATTCGCTGTTCGTGAACGCCTCCACCTGGGGCCTGATGCTCACCGGTCGCATCGTGCGGCCCGACCCGGCGGACCTGGAGAGCCCGGCGTCGTTCCTCGAGCGCCTGACGGGCCGGCTCGGCGAACCCGTGGTGCGAGGGGCCTTCCGCCAGGCAATGCGGATCATGGGCCACCAGTTCGTGATGGGCCGGACCATCGGCGAGGCGTTGAAGCGCGCGTCATCGGGTGACGGCATGCGCTACCGCTACACCTTCGACATGCTCGGCGAATCCGCGCTGACGTCGTGCGATGCCGATCGATATTTCGACGCTTACTCGAGCGCCATCCAGAGCGTCGGCCGGATCGCACGTTCGGGGACGCCTCCGGAGGCCTGGCCGTCGATCTCGGTGAAGCTGTCGGCGCTGCACCCGCGCTACGAGTATGCGAACCGCGACGAGGTGGTCCGGACCCTGGGTCCGCGCCTCGAGGCGCTGGCGCTGGAGTCGATGAAGGCGGGCGTGGCCTTCACCGTCGATGCCGAAGAGGCCGATCGCCTCGAGTTGTCGCTGGCGCTCTTCGACCGGCTGCTCGACCTGCAGGCCCTCGGCGGTTGGGGTGGGCTCGGCCTGGCCGTGCAGGCCTACCAGAAGCGCGGGCTCGACGTGCTGCGCTGGCTCGCCACGCGGGCCGACGCCACGGGCCGCCTGATCAACGTGCGGCTGGTGAAGGGCGCTTACTGGGATGCCGAGATCAAGCGCGCGCAGGAGCGCGGGCTGCCCGGATACCCGGTGTTCACCCGCAAGGCGAACACGGACGTTTCCTATCTTGCGTGTGCCCGCTTCCTGCTGGAGGGGACGCCGCGGCTGTATCCGCAGTTCGCGTCCCACAATGCGCACACCGTGGCCTGGGTGATGCAGGTGGCGCGCACCAGCGGCCGGGCCTTCGAGTTCCAGCGCCTGCATGGCATGGGCGAGGAACTGTATGACGGGCTCGAAGACGGCGCCGGGATACCCGTTCCCTGCCGGGTCTATGCCCCGGTGGGTTCACACGAGGACCTGCTGCCCTATCTGGTACGCCGGCTGCTCGAGAACGGCGCCAACACGTCCTTCGTCAACCGCATCATCGATGAGCGCGTTCCGGCAGCCGAGGTCGTGCGCGATCCGGTCACGGAGGTCGAGACATACCAGTCGATTCCCCACCCGCGCATCCCGCTGCCGGTGGGCCTGTTTGGACAGGAGCGACCCAACTCCATGGGCATCAACCTTGCTGATGGCGCCGAGCAGGCGCGACTGGCCGCAGCCTGCCTGGTGGCGGCGTCGAAACCCTGGCGCGCGGTGCCGGTCGTCTGCGGCAGGCCGCGCGACGGTGCGGGCAAGAGGCTCACCAGTCCCGCGCATCGCGACAGCGTGGTCGGCGAGGTGGTGGAGGCCGATGCAGCCCTCGTCGACGAGGCGCTCGCTGCCGCGCGGCGGGCCCAGCCGGCGTGGGACCGGCGACCAGCGGCGGAGCGTGCTGCGATCCTCGAGAAGGCCGCCGACGCCTACGAGCGCGACGCGGCCGGACTCGTCGCGATCTGCGTACGCGAGGCGGGCAAGACCATTCCCGACAGCATCGCTGAAGTGCGCGAGGCGGTCGACTTCCTGCGCTACTACGCGGCGCGCGCCAGGGCGGATTTCGGCGTCCCGCAATCCTTGCCCGGGCCGACGGGGGAGAGCAACCGGCTCGAGTTGCACGGCCGCGGGGTATTCGCCTGCATCAGCCCGTGGAACTTCCCGCTCGCGATCTTCACCGGACAGGTCGCCGCGGCGCTCGCCGCCGGAAATTCCGTCCTCGCCAAGCCCGCCGAACAGACGCCACTCGTGGCTGCACGGGCCGTCGAGCTGCTGCACGCTGCGGGCGTGCCCGGTGACGTGCTGCATTTCCTGCCCGGCGACGGCGCGGTCGTCGGGACGGCGATGACCTCGGATCCGCGCCTCGACGGCGTGGCCTTCACCGGTTCGACCGACACCGCACGGCTCATCAACCGCGCCCTTGCGGCGCGTGACGCGCCACTTGCCACGCTGGTCGCGGAGACCGGCGGCCAGAACGCCATGATCGTGGACAGCTCGGCACTGCTCGAGCAGGTGGTTCACGACGCGATCACCTCGGCCTTCAATGCCGCCGGACAGCGCTGCTCGGCGCTGCGGGTGCTGTTCCTGCAGGAGGACATCGCGGACCGGGTGCTGGAGCTGCTCGCGGGTGCGATGGACCTGCTCGAGGTGGGCGATCCAGCGCTGCTTGCCACCGACGTCGGGCCGGTCATCGACGCCGAGGCGCAGGCACTTCTCGAAGGCCACGCCTCGCAGATCGTCCAGGGCGCCCGCTGGCACCATCGGGTGCGACTCGCCGCCGACCACGCAACCGGAACCTTCGTCGCGCCGCTGGCGGTCGAGATCGACGGAATTCACAGGCTCGAGCGCGAGGTCTTCGGACCGATCCTGCACGTGGTGCGCTACCGGGCGGAGGACATCGACCGCGTGATCGACGCCATCAATGCGACCGGCTACGGCCTGACGCTCGGTGTGCACTCGCGCATCGACGGGTTCGCGACCCGCATCGCAGCGCGTGCGCGGGTGGGCAATGTCTACGTGAATCGCAACATGATCGGGGCCGTGGTCGGGGTTCAGCCATTCGGCGGATGCGGGCTGTCAGGGACCGGACCCAAGGCCGGTGGACCGCACTACCTGCACCGCTTTGCAACCGAGCGTACGGTGACCATCAATACGGCAGCAGTCGGCGGAAACACCGCGTTGTTGTCGATCCAGGAATGAGTCGGCTGCGTCGCCCGCGAGAGCGGGCAGCGTCACATGCCCGCGCGGTCGCCGCGACCGGGTCCCGTCGCAAACGGCCGGATCACGCCTTGCGGGCGAACAGGTAGGATCCGGCGCCGGCCTGCTGGCGCCGCAATGACTCCATGCGGTTGAGCCACCGGTATGAACCACCGGCCACCGCTACCAGCGACAGCAATGCGAGTGCGGCGACCTCGCCGGGAAGCGCCGATACAGACGCCGCCACGATTGCCGTGGCCAGCCACACGCCCGACGCCGCGCGCAACCGCAGTCCGCGCTCGCGACGTCGCGACGCGCGCCTGAAGACCAGGAACGTCCAGACCACGGCGGGTGCAACAACCAGGACCTGTCCGGCAGTGGCATTGATGCCCGAGTAATCCATCGTGCGTCTCCCTTCGCCTCGAGGCCGTGTCCCCGGGGACCGGCCGCCCGCCCTGCAACGATCGGTGGCGCCGTGCAGGCCGCCAGTCCGTCGACGCATTTCTTGTGTCCCTGGGCCAACCATAGCCCAGCTTCGACCCGGTTTGGGGTGGTTGCCGCGGCGGCAATGAGTTACGCGTCCATGTACATGCGATAGGTAAGATTTGTCTCGTAACGGTCCCGGCGATCAGGCCGCATCCCAGAATTGTTCCATGCGCCTGCGCATTTCAGCGTCGGGCAGGCGTCCGCGCGCGGCGCGCTGGTTGTCCTCCAGGTGCGATACCTTCGTCGTGCCGGGAATGGCGCAGGTCACGGCCGCGTGCGAGATCACGTATTTCAGGAAGAACTGCGCCCAGGAACCGATGTCCGCTTCGGCACACCATGCCGGCAGGTCCTTTCCCTTGACCTGCGGAAAGAGGTTGCCGTCGCGACGGCCGCCGAAGGGCATGTTGACCAGCACGGCGATCCCGTTCTCCTGCGCGTACGGCAGCAGCCGCTCGGCCGCACTGCGATTGGCTATCGAATAGTCCACCTGCACGAAGTCGACGGCGTGGCGGCCGAGGGCATCGAGCAGGGCCGGGTACTGGTCGTCGCGCGAGGTGCTCATCCCGACATAGCGGATGCGCTTCCCGGCCTTCATCTCCTGCAGGATCGGCATCAAGGTGTCCACTCCATGCAGGTTGTGGATCTGCGTCAGGTCGATCGTGTCGACCTGCAGCCGCTTGAATGACTCCTCGACCACGGCGGACCCGCCGGAAACGTCGCCGCTGATCGGGGTCTTGGTGGCGATGAACAGCCGCCCACGGTTGCCGAGCTCGGCCAGCGCACGCCCGATGACGACCTCGGACTCGCCGTAGGCGCGGGCCGTGTCGACGAGCCTGCCGCCGAGTTCGGGCATGCGCGCCAGTACGTCGCGGCGTGCCGCGTATTCCGTGGGCCCGGAGACGCCGAAGGCGTTGGTTCCGAGGCCCACGACCGGCAACTGCTCGCCCGTCGCAGGAATCGGCCGCGTGATCAGTGCGAGCCCGGGCGTCGCCGTCTCCGCGGCCGTGGCGTGCCTGCCAAGGCCCAGGGCCATTGCCGTCGCGATGCCAGCGCCGACGAAACGCCGGCGCGACCAGTTCATGTCACGACGGTCATCCATGTGCAGGTACCTCGCTGTCCGCAGGTTGGTGCCGGTCTTCGGCAGGAACGGAACGAGCCTTCAGGATACCCGTCGACGACCTGGGCGCAACCGGTGGACCGGAACCCCGTATCATGCGGGCTCGCCAGCAGGGGGAGAGGGCATGGCAGAGCGGATCGCACGGTTGCTCAACTTCCGACCTGGCGAGCTCAGGCGGGCGCTGCTGGCTGCCGCGCTCTTCTTCACCGTCCTGTGCGGATACTTCTTCCTTCGACCGGTGCGCGAGGCCATGGGCGTGTCCCGCGGCATGGACGAATTGCGCTGGCTGTTCGTCGTGACGTCGATTGCGTCGCTGGTGGCCGTGCTGGCCTTCGGCGGGGCCATCAGCCGCGTCGACCGTCGTCGCGCCATCCCGATCGGCTATGGTTTCGTGATCGTATGCCTGGTGGCTTTCGCCAGCCTGCTCGTGATCGATGCGGCCAGGGGTGGCGGCCTGATCGGCAGTGACGCGCAGAGCACGCTGTCGCGCGGTGTCGGCTACACCTATTACGTGTGGCTGAGCGTCGTGAACCTGTTCCTCACCAGCCTTTTCTGGGCGTACATGGTGGACGTGTTCGACACCGACCAGGGCAAGCGGATGTTCGCCTTCATCGGCGTCGGTGGCACCCTCGGGGCGATGGCCGGTGGCTGGCTGACGACGGCGATCGCGGGCGCGACGGATTCGCCGTACCTGCCCGCCGGACTGATGCTGGCCGGGGCGAGCCTGCTCACGGTCGCGATCGGCCTCGCACGGCTGCTCGGCCGGACGAGTCGGCTGGATGCCGGCACGGCGCGCGGGACCGGGCGGCCGAGGGCCGACGAGTCAGCCGGCCCGCGACCAGGGGTCCTCGGCGGCAATTTCTGGGATGGCGCCGCGGCGGTCGCGACGTCGCCATACCTGCTGGGGATCGGCGCCTACATTGCCCTCCTCGCCGTCTCCAATACGATGATCTACTTCACCCAGGCGCACATCATCCTCGAGGGCACGGACACCTTCAGCCAGCGGGTGCAGAGTTTTGCGCTGTTCGACGCACTGGCCGAGTCGGCGGTGTTGCTCACCCAGCTTTTCATCACCACGCGCATCATCCGGCGCATCGGTGTCGGCTGGACCCTGGCCGTGCTGCCGATGGTGACCGTCGCCGGTTTCGCGGCGCTCGCGATCTGGCCGGTGCTCGGCATGATGGCGGTCTTCCAGGCGCTGCACCGCGGCGCGCGCCATGCCATTTCCCGGCCGGCGCGCGAGACGCTCTTCAGCGTCCTGCCGCCGGCGGACAAGTACAAGGCCAAGCCCGTACTCGACGTGTTCGTCTACCGTGGCGGCGACGTGGCCGGAGCCGGCATCGACGCGGCGCTCAGGATCGCGGGCCTGTCGCTTGCTGGCATTGCAGCGGCAACGGTGCCGCTGGCCGCGGGCTGGGCGGCGCTGTCGGTGGCGCTCGGGTACGCGCAGCGTCGCAGGGAAGGCCCGCTGTCCTAGGCCCGGTTCTTCGGATAGTCGTAGTAGTCGCGCTCGGCGCGACCGAACGCCAGGTCCTTCCAGTGCGCAACAGGCACCCGGTAGCTCGCGACGGCGCAGGTCGGCATGTCGATCGATTCCTGATCCGTCGCGAGCCGCAGGGCGAGCTCGGCGATCCCGGGGTTGTGGCCGACCAGCATGACGTGTGCCGCACTGCCGGCCCCGCGTACGATCTCCAGCAGTTGCTCGGGAGAGGCCAGGTAGGCCTCGGGCACCTGGCGGAGCCGGCGTGCCGGGCAACCGAGCGCCCCGGCGAACACCCTCGCCGTGGTGAGTGCGCGCAATGCGGGGCTCGTGAGGATGAGCGTCGGCACCAACTTGCGCGCGACGAGGCGGGCCGCCATCTCGG
>CAZXAS010000014.1:0-27445 GCA_964638185.1 uncultured Steroidobacteraceae bacterium
GGCGGGGACTGTCCCCTCCGGTGCTCTGCCTGTGGTGAGGCATGCCGCGTCGAGGTAGGCACGGCCCGTGGCGGCCTACTCCTGTAGATCGTGTTTGCTCGCGCGGAAGAACCGGAAAACGCGCGAGCAAACACGACTACAGTCGTCTCCGGCCTGGGCTATGAGACCTGCACGCGGGGAGCCGTGCCGTAGTGATGCCGTGCCTGAAGCCGCGACCTACCCGCGTGCAGAACCGACTCGGTGATGTCGGTAGCTGGCGTGCGGAGACGACTGTATGGTCCTCTGCGAGTTCGTTTTCCGACTCTTCCGAACTCGCAGAGGACCATACAGGAGTAGGCCGCGCGCCCCGCCGCAACCGTGATCGCCCCCGAATCGCCCTCAACCGGGACACGACCAGCCTGAACGTCAACCGCGACCACCCCCGAATCGGCCACAACCGTTCATGCGGGTGACGACACGCGGGACGACGGGCGGGACCTCCGGGCTGGTAGAATGCGCGCGCTTCAGGGAGGGCCGTCGCGCCGATGACTCAGACGTATACCGCTTCCGACATCGAGGTCCTGTCCGGCCTCGAGCCCGTGCGCCGCCGCCCGGGCATGTACACCGACACCCGCAATCCCAATCACCTCGCCCACGAGGTCGTCGACAACAGCGTCGACGAGGCGCTCGTCGGCCACTGCAAGCTCATCGCGGTGACCCTGCACAAGGACGGGTCGCTGACCGTCGAGGACGACGGCCGCGGCATGCCCGTGGACATGCATCCTAAGGAGAAGCTGCCCGGCGTCGAGCTGATCCTCACGCGGCTGCATGCCGGCGGCAAGTTCACCGACAAGACCTACCAGTACTCCGGCGGCCTCCACGGTGTCGGTGTCTCGGTCGTGAACGCCCTGTCGAAGAGCCTCGAGTGCTGGGTGCGACGCGGCGGGCAGGAGTACAACATCTCCTTCCGCGACGGCAGGACGTTCTCGAAGCTCGAGGTGGTCGGCAGCGTCAAGCGCGGTGTCACGGGCACGACACTGCGCTTCTGGCCCGACCCGAAGTTCTTCGACAGCGCCGCCTTCTCGGTGCCGCGCCTCAGGCACATGCTGCGCGCCAAGGCGGTGCTGTGTCCGGGATTGCGCATGCGCCTCACGCTCGAGGCCAGCGGCGAGACCGAGGAGTGGTTCTTCACCGGCAACCTGTCGGAGTACCTGCAGGAGGAACTCGGCAAGGTGCCGACCCTGCCCGCCGAACCGTTCGCCGGCAGCCTAAAGGGCGGCACCGAGGTCGCCGAGTGGGCGCTCGCCTGGGCCCCCGACGCGGAGCAGCAGGTCGCCGAGAGCTACGTCAACCTGATCCCGACGCCTGAGGGCGGCACGCACGTCAATGGCCTGCGAACCGGAGTGACCGAGGCGCTGCGCGACTTCTGCGAGTTCCGCAACCTGCTGCCGCGCGGCCTCAAGCTCGCGCCCGAGGACGTCTGGCAGCGCATCAGCTTCGTGCTGTCGGTGAAGATGCAGGAGCCACAGTTCGCGGGCCAGATGAAGGAGAAGCTGTCGTCGCGCGAGTCGGCGGCGTTCGTCTCCGGCGTGGTGAAGGACGCGCTCGCGCTGTGGCTCAACCAGCATCCGGAGGCCGGTGAGCGCATCGCGCAGTTCGCGATCGGCAATGCCCAGGAGCGCGTGCGCGCCGCCCAGAAGGTCACGCGCAAGCGCATCGTCAGCGGGCCGGCGCTACCCGGCAAGCTGGCCGACTGCCGGCTGCAGGAGCCGGCGCGCTGCGAGATCTTCCTGGTGGAGGGCGATTCGGCCGGCGGCTCCGCCAAGCAGGCGCGCGACCGCGAGTTCCAGGCGGTGATGCCGCTCAGGGGCAAGATCCTCAACACCTGGGAGGTCGACGCCGCGGGCGTGCTTCAGTCGCAGGAGGTGAGCGACATCGCCACGGCGCTCGGCGTCGATCCGGGTTCCACCGACCTGTCGGCGCTGCGCTATCACAAGGTCTGCATCCTGGCCGATGCGGACTCGGACGGTGCGCACATCGCGACGCTGCTGTGCGCGCTGTTCCTGCGGCACTTCCGCCCGCTGGTCACGGCCGGCCACGTCCATGTGGCCATGCCGCCGCTGTTTCGCATCGACGTGGGCAGGCAGGTGTACTACGCGCTCGGCGAGCATGACCGGCAGGGCATCCTCGATCGCATCGCTGCCGAGGGCATCCGCGGCAAGCCGGTGGTCACGCGCTTCAAGGGCCTGGGCGAGATGAGCCCGGTGCAGCTGCGGGAGACGACGATGGCGCCGGAAACCCGCCGGCTGGTGCAACTCACCGTCGAGGCGAAGGACGAGACCGACCAGATGGTGGACATGCTGCTGGCGAAGAAGCGCGCCGCGCACCGGCGCGCGTGGCTGGAGTCGAAGGGGAATCTGGCGATCGTGTGAGGAGAGGCAGTGAGCCGTGATCCGTGAGCCGTAAGAGGGAGCGGATAGCGGATGGTGAATAGCGGATGGACAATCCGGTTGGCGATACGGTGAATGGCGCGCCTCTGACTATCCGCTATTCACTATCCGCTAGTCACTATCCGCTAGTCACCATTCCGCATCATTGACGCTCGCGCAACGCAGGACAACCCATGCAGGAACAGGAACTCAACTTCGAGGGTATCGAGCAGCGGCCGCTCAAGGACTTCGCCGAGCAGGCCTACCTCGACTACTCGATGTACGTCATCCTCGACCGCGCGCTGCCGCAGCTCGCGGACGGCCTCAAGCCGGTGCAGCGCCGCATCGTTTATGCGATGAGCGAGCTCGGCCTGTCGGCGGCCTCGAAGCACAAGAAGTCGGCGCGCACGGTCGGCGACGTGATCGGCAAGTACCATCCGCACGGCGACTCGGCGTGCTACGAGGCCATGGTGCACATGGCGCAGGACTTCTCCTACCGCTATCCGATCGTCGACGGGCAGGGGAACTGGGGCTCGACCGACGACCCGAAGTCGTTCGCGGCGATGCGCTACACCGAGGCGCGGCTCAAGGCGTACTCGCAGGTGCTGCTGTCGGAACTCGCGCAGGGCACGGTGGAGTGGACCGCCAACTTCGACGGCACGCTCGACGAGCCGGTGCTGCTGCCGGCGCGTCTTCCGAACGTGCTGCTGAATGGCGCCGCCGGCATCGCGGTCGGCATGGCCACCGACATCCCGCCGCACAACCTGCGCGAGGTCGCGGCCGCCTGCATCCACCTGCTCGACGATCCCGACGCCAGGCTCAAGGACCTCGTCAAGCACGTGCGCGGACCCGACTTCCCGATGGGCGCGGAGATCGTCACGCCGCGGTCCGAGCTCCGCGACATGTACGAGACCGGCTCGGGCTCGTTCCGCGCCCGCGCCGTGTACGAGGTCGAGGACGGCGAGGTCATCGTCACGGCGCTGCCCTACCAGGTCTCCGGCTCGAAGGTGCTGGAGCAGATCGCGGCGCAGATGCGCGCCAAGAAGCTGCCGATGGTCGAGGACCTGCGCGACGAGAGCGACCACGAGCAGCCGATCCGCCTGGTGATCACGCCGCGTTCCAGCCGGGTCGACGTCGAGCAGCTGATGGCGCACCTGTTCGCCACCACCGACCTCGAGCGCAGCTACCGCGTCAACATGAACGTGATCGGCCTCGACGGCCGGCCGCGGGTCATGGGACTGAAGCCCCTGCTCGAGGAATGGCTGCAGTTCCGCCAGGCGACCGTGCGCCGCCGGCTGGAGTGGCGCCTCGGCAAGGTCCAGGCGCGCCTGCACGTGCTCGACGGCCTGCTGGTCGCCTATCTGAATCTCGACGAGGTCATCCGCATCGTCCGCAGCAAGGACGAACCGAAGCCGGTGCTGATGAAGCGCTTCGACCTGTCGGACATCCAGGCCGAGGCCATCCTCGAGACCAAGCTCCGGCACCTGGCCCGGCTCGAGGAGATGAAGATCCGTGGCGAGCAGGCAGAGCTCGCGCACGAGCGGGACGACCTGGAGAAGACGCTCGGGAGCAAGGCACGACTGAAGAAGCTCGTGCGCGAGGAGATCGAGCGCGACGCGGAACAGTTCGGCGACGACCGCCGCACGCGCATCGTCGAGCGCGCCGCCGCACAGGCGATCGACGAGACGGAGCTCGTCGCCAGCGAGCCGGTGACCGTGGTGCTGTCCAAGGCCGGCTGGGTGCGCGCGGCCAAGGGCCACGACATCGACCCGGCACAGCTGTCCTACAAGACCGGCGACGCCTTCCACGCCGCGGCGCGCGGGCGCAGCACGCAGCAGGCGGTGTTCATGGACTCGACCGGCCGCGCCTACAGCCTCGTGGCGCACACGCTGCCGGGCGCCCGTGGCCAGGGCGAGCCGCTCTCCGGTCGGCTCGACCCGCCGGATGGGGCGCAGTTCGCCGCCGTGATGATCGGCGAGCCGGCGGACCGCTGGCTGCTGGCCTGCGACGGTGGCCAGGGGTTCATTGCGCGCCTCGAGAACCTCTACGCGCGCAACCGCGCCGGCAAGGCGGTGTTCAACCTGCCTGCCGGCGCGCAGGTCCTGCCGGCGGCGGCGCTGCCTGCCGCCTCCGAGGCGCTGGTCTGCGCGGTGAACACCGAGGGCCGGCTGCTGGCCTTTCCGGTCGCGGACCTGCCGGAAATGGAGAAAGGCCGCGGCAACCTGGTCTTCGGCGTGCCGGGCAGGAAGGCCAAGTCACGTGAAGAGCTCATGACCGCGGTCGCCGTGGTGGGCGAGGGCGGCAAGCTCATCGTCACCTCGGGCGAGCGTCGCATGACCCTCGCGTGGAAGGACCTCGCCGACTACCGTGGCGAGCGCGGCCAGCGCGGCGCGCTGCTGCCGCGCGGCTGGCGGAAGGTGGACAGGCTGGAGGTGGAGTGAGTGAGCCGTGAGCTGTGAGCCGTGAGCCGTCAGAATGGGGCGGATAGCGGTTGGTGACTAGCGGATAGACAAGCCGGCTTGGCGCCGCGTTCGAGCGCGCGCGTCTTACTATCCGCTAGCCGCTAGCCGCTAGCCTCTTACGGCTCACGGCTCACGGCTCACAGCTCACGGCTCACGGCTCACTACCCCAGCACCACCTCTTCCGGCGCATTCACGAAATAGCCCTGGATGTACTCGACACCCAGCTGCCACAGCGCGGCCATGGTGTTCGCGTCCTCGACGCGCTCGGCGATCGTCGTCGCGCCGCGCGCGCGGGCGAGGTCAACGAGCGAGCGCACGCGCGCCTGGTTGTCGAGGTCGGTGGCCAGGCCCTGCATCAGGCCGCCGTGGATCTTCACGAAGTCCGGCCGCAGGTGGCCGATCAGCGCCTCGCTGTCGCGGCCCCGGCCGAAGCTGTCGATGGCAAACCGGAAACCGAGCTCCTTGAGCTTGCCCTGCAGCGCGGTGGCGTCGCTCAACTGCTGCCCGGCCGCGTCCTCGCTCGCCTGGAACACGATCCGCTGCGGGTCGATCTTCGAGGCCTTGAGCTGGTTGGTCAGCCAGATGGTGAGGGTCGCATCCGCCAGCGTGTGCTGCGACAGGCGCACGAACAGTGCGCCCGGTCGGCGCGAGGCGCAGAACGACATCGACGCGCCGATCACCCAGCGGTCGATGTTCTTCATCAGGTCGTTGCGCTCGGCGACCGGGATGAACTCCGAGGGCAGCAGTTCGTTGCCGCCCTCGTCGACCATGCGGACCAGCACGTCGAACATGTTGCGGTCGTCGCCGAGCAGGCTCGCGATCGGCTGCTGCACCAGCCGGAAGCGGTTCTCCATCAGGGCGAGCTTGATCTGCCGCACCCACAGCTTGTCCTTGTCCATCTGCTTGAGCAGCGCATCGGTGTGCTCGAGCGTGTGGACGCGGTTGCCGCCGAGCTCGCGGCCGCGACGGTTGGCATTGAAGGCGTCGGTCGCCGGCCCCGCCGGATCGGTGAGCGAGGCCGGCACCAGCCCGAGGCCGACCGTGCAGGTGGTCGACAGCGACTTGTTGCCCAGCTGGAACACGTGGCCGGCGACGCGCCGCACCACCTGTTCGGCCCAGGACTCCACGTCGCGGCTGTTGCCGCGATGCAGCAGCACCATGAAGCCGTTGCCGGCGAAACGGCCGGCCAGGTCGCCCGGCTGCAGCAGGTCGCGCAGCGACTGCGCGAACTGCACCAGGAACTCCTCGCCGACCAGCACGCCCATCTCGGCCAGGATCTCCTCGAGCTTGTCCGGCTCGATGTGCGCGATGTGGCGCACCCCGCCCTTCGGCGCCTCGGCCATGCGGTGGTGCAGCTCCTCGAGGAAATAGCCACGGTGCAGGAAGCCGGTGGCCGGATCGCGATGCACCGCGTCGGCGAGCTGCTTCTCCATTTCCTTGACGTCGCGACGGCCGGCCAGCACCGACAGGCGCACGCTCGGCTCGCCGTCGTACTCGGACCGGGCGAGCTGCAGCTCGAGCGGCATCGTGCTCCCGTCCGGCAGCAGCACGTTCACCTTGAGCGCGTGGTCGGACCAGCGGCCCTGCAGGCAGGCCACCAATGCCCCCTTGAGGGAGGTGTGCGAGTCGGGTTCGAACGAGTCCATTAGCGGCGTGCCGTTCAGCGCTTCGGCGGATTCGTGACCCAGGAGCTCCACCCAGGCCGGGTTGGCCTCGACCACGATGCCTTCCTGCACCTGCGCGATGGCGTCGGTCGACCCCTGCATGAAGTCGCGCAGCTGCCGCTGGTATTCCTTGGCGGCGGACAGCGTCGAGGAAAGTGCCCGGTCGAGCCGGTAGGTCTTGAGCTCGCGGGTCACGACCAGCCGCAGCCGGTCGAGATTGTCGAGCGTGACCGCATCTTGGGCGCCGAGCTTGAGCGCCGAGGCGATCACCTGCTCGTCGACGTCCTTGTGGGCCAGCAGCACCGGGACCTCGGCGGCGAAGCGGGCACGGAACTCGAGCGCGGCCTTGACGTCGACCACGCCTTCCTCCGCGAAGATGATGACCATCTGCGGCACGATCTGGGTGAGCGCATCACCGAGTTCCCGGGCGTCGGGCAGCCAGCTCAGGTGCGCCGGCAGGCCGGCGTTCCGAAGCGTCTTGTTGATGAGCTCGACGTTGTCCTGGTGCCGCGTCATGACGATCATCGGCACCGCGGATGGCTGGTTCAAAAGTGGCCTCCGGACAAAGACTTAGCCCTGTGGATGGGCGGATTCTAGCACCCGTCCGGCGGGCCGTTACGCGACGGGTGTCTTGGATCCGCTACCCGGCTCCTCGCGCACCAGGCGGGGCACGAGGTAGCCCGGCAGCCGCTGGCGCAGTGTCTCGACGAGTGCACGCGCCTCGGTCTCGGGCACCTCGAAGTGCGCGGTGCCGCGCACGCGATCGAGCAGGTGCAGGTAGTAGGGCACGACGCCCACCTGCGCGAGACGCTCGCTCAGCGCCGTGAGCGCCGCGGCCGAGTCGTTGACGCCCCTGAGCAGCACGCTCTGGTTGAGGAGCATCACCCCGCGGCCGGCCACGGCCCTGAGTGCGGCCTCGACAGCGCCGTCGATCTCGGCCGCGTGGTTGGCGTGCAGGACCATGACGGCGGTGAGCCCGAGGCCGCCGAGCCAGTCGAGCAGGCCGGCGTCGACGCGCTCGGGCAGCACGACCGGCTGGCGGGTGTGGATGCGCAGTCGCTCGACGTGGGGGATGTCCGCAAGTCCCGCGGAGAGGGCCGCGAGCCGGGAGTTCGACAGCGAAAGGGGATCGCCGCCACTCAGGATGACCTCCCTGAGCGACGGATCGGCGCGTATGGCCTCGAGCGCGGCGGCGTGGCGCGCGCCGCCGGCGGCCTGCTCGGCGTAGGGGAACTCGCGGCGGAAACAGTAGCGGCAATGCACGCCGCAGGCCCCGGTGGTCACGAGCAGCGCGCGGCCGGCGTACTTGTGCAGCACGCCCGGGCCGGCGAGGGCGGCGAGGTCCCCCACCGGGTCGCTGGTGAAGCCCGCGGCCTCCTCGGCCTCCGCGCCGAGCGGCAGCACCTGGCGCAGCAGCGGGTCCGTCGGGTCGCCGCGGCGCATGCGCGCCACGAAGCCGCGGGGCACCTTGAGCCCGAAACGCGCCGTGACCCGGCGCGCGGGCTCGACGAGGGCCGGATCGAGGTCGAGCACGGCGATCAGCTCCGCCGGATCGGTGATCGCGTCGCGGAGCAGTTCCTGCCAGCGCCCGGACTGGCCGGGGAGGAGGCTTGCGGATATCATGCGCGGCCTGTTTCGGTACTCACGGCCCGCCATTGTGCGGGCACCCACGGCGGACGCAATGGCCAGTTACAACACCAACGAGTTCAAGTCGGGCCTCAAGATCCTGCTCGACAAGGACCCGTATGTCATCGTCGAGAACGAGTTCGTCAAGCCGGGCAAGGGCCAGGCCTTCAACCGGGTGCGGGTTCGAAACCTCAAGACCGGCCGGACCATCGAGCGCACGTTCAAGTCGGGGGACTCCGTCGAGGCCGCCGACGTCGTCGACGTCGACATGCAGTACCTCTACAGCGACGGCGATTTCTACCACTTCATGCAGCCGGAGAGCTTCGAGCAGCACACCGCCAGCAAGGAATCGGTCGGCGAGGCGGCCCAGTGGCTCAAGGACGGCATCACCTGCATCGTGACGCTGTGGAACGGCCAGCCGCTGGTCGTCATGCCGCCCGCCCACGTCGAGCTCAAGATCGTCGAGACCGACCCCGGGATGAAGGGCGATACGGTTACCGGCGGCACCAAGCCGGCGAAGCTCGAGACCGGCGCCATCGTCAAGGTGCCGCTGTTCATCAACGCCGGCGAAGTGATCCGCGTCGACACCCGCAGCGCCGAATACATCGCCCGCGCCAAGTAGGGGACATTCCTATTTTCCTTTTTCGGCCTGAACGGCCGAAAAAGGAAAATAGGAATGTCCCCTACCAGCCGTCGATGCCCGCTGCGCGCCAGTCGCAACCCGCGGCGATGAGGTCGGCGACGGGCTCGAGGCCGGCGGCGTCGCTCGCGTCGAAGCGGCCGAGACGGGGGCTGTCGAGGTCCAGCACCCCGATCAGCCGGCCGGCGCTCAGGATCGGTACCACGATCTCCGACTGCGAGGCGGAATCGCAGGCGATGTGGTCCGGGAATGCGTGCACGTCCTCGACCACGATGGTGCGCCGCACGGCGGCCGCCGCGCCGCATACCCCACGGCCGAGCGCGATGCGCACGCACGCCGGCATGCCCTGGAACGGCCCGACCACCAGCTCGCCGCCGCGCAGGAAATAGAAGCCCGCCCAGTTGAGCTCCGGCAGCAGCGCATGGATGAGCGCCGCCGCATTCGCGGTATTGGCCCAGGGGTCGCGCTCGCCGTCGAGCATCGCGCCGAGCTGGGTGAGCAGCGACGCGTACAGGCCTGCCTGGCTCGCATCGGCGGGGAATGAGACCGTGGTGCTCATCGCGAGGTCCTCAGGCGCGGTCGATCGTGAATGACATCGATTCGTCGATGCTGGCGAGACCGAGGGCAGCCATCACCAGCCGGTCGAAGCCCAGCGCGACGCCGGAACAGTCAGGCAGGCCGTGCGCGAGTGCGGCCAGCAGCCGCTGGTCGACCGGCACCGCGGGCCGGCCCTGTGCCATGCGTGTCGCCAGGTCGGCATCGAAGCGGGCCCGCTGTTCGACGGCATCGGCCAGTTCGTGGAAGCCGTTGGCGAGTTCGATGCCGTCGAGGTAGAGCTCGAAGCGCTCGGCCACCGGATATTCGCCGGGACGGATGCGCGCCAGCGCGGCCTGCGATGCCGGATAGTCGTGCACGAACACCGGCGCGTCGCGTCCGAGTCCCGGCCCGACCATCGTCGAGACCAAGAGGTCGAGCAGGGCGTCGCGGTCGGCCCCCACCGCGCGCGGCAGCGCGATGCCGGCCCCGGCCAGGGCGTCGCCGAGGTCGCCGGCCGTGGCCGTCATCGGGTCGATGCCGGTCGCCTCGCGCACCGCGTCGCGGTACGCGACGCGCCGGGCCGGCGGCAGCGGCCTAAGCCCGGCCAGCATGGCGCCGACCAGCGCCTCGACGTCGTCCATCAGCGCCGCTGCATCCCGCCCGACGCGGTACCACTCGATCAGCGTGAACTCCGGGTTGTGCTGCCGGCCCCGCTCGCCGTCGCGGAACACGTGGCTCACCTGGTAGCAGTCACCGATTCCGGCCGCGAGCAGCCGCTTCATCGGGTATTCGGGCGAGGTGTGCAGGTACATCGGTCCGAGGCCCGCGACCGCCGCCGGCACGGACTCGATGTGCACGTCGGTCACCGCGGCGCGCGACAAAAGTGGCGTCTCCACCTCGAGCGCCCCGCTCGCGGCGAAGTGCGCGCGGGCGCGCGACAGCATCGCGGCGCGCTGTCGCAGCACGTCGAGGCCGGCCGATGGCCGCCAGTCATCCGCGATCATGCGCGACGGGTCGCAATGCGCTCGCCCATGCGCAGCGCGCGGCCCGGCGCAAGACCTGTCGCCAGCTCGACGGCACCGGGCGGGAACATCAGGATCACCGTCGAGCCCATGTTGAAGCGGCCGAGTTCCGCGCCCTTCTCGAGCGCCACCAGCGGGTCGTGGACCGGCAGGTCGCGGACGCCCTGGTCGCGCCCGGCGGTGATTTCACCCGCCCAGGCGAGGCTCATGCTGCCGACGAAGAGCGCACCGACCAGCACCACGGCCATCGGCCCGAGCGCGGTATCGAACACGCAGGCGATGCGCTCGTTGCGTGCGAACAGCCCGGGCACGCTGTTCGCGGTCACCGTGTTGACGCTGAACAGGTCGCCGGCGATGTACCGCGCACGCCGCAAGGTGCCCGGGAACGGCATGTGGATGCGGTGGTAGTCGAAGGGCGCGAGGTACACGGTGGCGAAGCTGCCGCCCTCGAAGTCGCCCGCGAGGGCGGGATCGCCCCCGAGTAGCGCCGCCGCGGAATAGTGGATGCCCTTCGCCTGCAGCAGCATGTCGCGCTCGATCGGTCCGGCCTGGCTCACGACGCCATCGACCGGCGAGACGATGGCCATTGCGTCCGTGTCGATCGTGCGCGCACCGGGCTTCAGGGCGCGCGTGAAGAAATCGTTGAAGGACTCGTAGGCGGCCGGGTCGGAGCGCTCGGCTTCGGCGAGGTTGACCGTGAAGTGCCGGAGGAAGGCGCGGATCGCCAGGTCCTTGACCGGCCGCACCCGCACCCGCGCGATCGCGCGCATGGCGCGCGACAGCAGATGCTGCGGCAGCAGGTACTGCATGCCGACGAACAGGCGGTCGCCCAGGCTCGTGCGTGTCTTCACCCGCGACCTCCCGCGGCGACCATGCGGCGGTAGTCGCGGGCGATGATGTCCGGCTCGTGCGGCGTGCCGAAGGCGGCCGCCAGCTCGCCGGCCGGATTCACCACGAACAGCGTGGCGGTGTGGTCGACGGTGTAGTCGCCGCGCTCGTCGGGCTCGCCCATGAACACCGCCACGCCGAGGCCCTCCGTCAGCTTCCTGACCTCCGCCGGCTCGCCGGTCAGGCCGGTGAACGAACTGTCGAAGAAGCCGACGTACTGGCCGAGCACATCGGGCGTGTCGCGCGCGGGGTCGACCGAGACGAGCACCACGCGCGGCCGGTCGGCCTCGGGCAGGTCCTCGACCTGGCGGCGTGCCGCGGCCAGGGTCGCAAGCGTCGCCGGGCACACGTCGGGGCAATGGGTGAAGCCGAAGAACAGGATGGTCCAGCGGCCGGCGACCTGCGCCGGTCCCACGCTCGCGCCATCCTGGTCGACCAGCGCGAACGCCGGCAGCGCACGCGGGGTGGGGAAGGCGACGCCGCGCTCGAGCGTGGGCAGTTCGCGCACCGGTTCACGCGCGAGCCACATGCCGAGGACCGCGCTCGCCACGGCCAGTGCGGCCACGGCCAGGATGCGGGTGCTGCGATTCATGGAGGATCCCGTCAATGGATGATGCGGTCATTATCCCACGTGGGCGCCGCCGGCGACCGGCTAGAATGCCGCGATGCAGGCAGCCAGCCATCAACCCGACGCCAGCGTGGGGCCGTTCGTCGGTGACCTGGTCGAGTGGGCGGCGCGGCGCCTGGATGCGTCCGGGCTCGTCTACGGCCACGGCACCGACAACCCGTTCGACGAGGCCGCGGCGCTGGTGTTCCATGCCCTCGGCATTCCCCACGCCGCGGCGCCGCGTGCCTACGGCTGGGCGGTCGACACAGCCGGCCGCAGGCGCGCCGCCGATCTCGTCGAGCGGCGCATCCGCACCCGCATGCCATTCGCGTATCTCACCGGCCGCACCTGGTTTGCGGGCCTCGAGATGGAAGTCACGCCGGACGTGCTGGTGCCGCGCTCGCCGCTGGCAGAGTTGTGCGAGCAGCGCTTCGCGCCCTGGATCGAGCCGGAGACGGTGCGGCGGGTGCTGGACATCGGCACCGGCTCGGGATGCATCGCCATCGCCTGCGGCGTGGCCTTTCCCGGTGCGCGGGTGGACGCGGCGGACGTCTCCCACGCCGCGCTGGCGGTGGCCGCGCGCAACATCGCCCGCCATGGGCTGGCCGGCCGAGTGCGGCCCGTACTGTCGAACGTCTACGCCGGGGTCGGCGCGCGCCGCTACGATATCATCGTGAGCAATCCACCCTACGTGCCGGCCGCGGAGGTCGCGGCCCTGCCCGCCGAGTACCGCTGCGAGCCGCGCATCGGCCTCGAGGCCGGGCCGAGCGGGCTCGACATCGTCCGACGCATCCTCGCGGGTGCGGCAGCGCACCTCGAGCGTGACGGCATCCTGGTGGTGGAGGTGGGCGACAGCGAGGAAGCGGTACGCGAGGCCTGGCCCGGGCTGCCGTTCCACTGGCTCGAGTTCGCACGCGGCGGGGGCGGGGTGTTCCTGCTCACCGGGTCTGCGATTCGCCGCCACCGCGGCATGCTGTCGCGGCTGGCGCACTGAAGGTCCCGATCATGTCTGGCAACACTCTCGGCACGTTGTTCACCGTCACCACTTTCGGCGAGAGCCACGGGCCCGCGCTCGGCGCCATCGTCGACGGTTGCCCGCCGGGGCTGGCCCTCGACGCTGCCGACCTGCGCGACGACCTCGAGCGGCGACGCACGGGCACCTCGAAATTCACCAGCCAGCGCCAGGAGCCGGACGAGGTGCGCATCCTGTCCGGCGTATTCGAGGGGCGCACCACGGGAGCGTCGATCGGGCTCGTGGTCGAAAACACCGACCAGCGCTCGCGCGACTACGACAAGATCAAGGACCGCTTCCGTCCCGGCCACGCCGACTACACGCACCAGCAGAAGTACGGCTTTCGCGACTACCGTGGTGGCGGCCGCTCGTCGGCGCGCATCACGGTCGCGACCGTCGCCGCCGGCGCGATCGCGAGGAAGTACCTGGCGGAGCGCCTCGGCATCAGTGTCTCGGGCTGGCTGTCGCGCATGGGTCCGTTCGAGCTCGAGCCGGTGGATCCGGCCGCTGCGCGCGACAACCCCTTCTACTGCCCCGACCCGGCGCGGGTGGGCGAGCTCGAGGACTACATCTGGAAGTTGCGCAAGGACGGCGACTCGGTGGGTGCGCGGGTCACCGCCGTCGCGCGCAACGTGCCGCCGGGCCTCGGCGAGCCAATGTTCGATCGCATCGACGCGGACCTCGCGCACGCCATGATGGGCATCAATGCCGTGAAGGCGGTGGAAATCGGCGACGGCGTGGCGGTCGCCGGCCAACTTGGCAGCGAGCATCGCGACGAACTGACGCCGCAGGGTTTCCGTTCCAACCATTCCGGCGGCACGCTCGGCGGCATCACCTCCGGCCAGGACCTCGTCGTGCACGTCGCGCTCAAGCCGACCTCGAGCATCCAGGTGCCGGGCTGGACCATCGACGTCGACGGCAACCCGGTCGAGGTCGTCACCACCGGCCGTCACGATCCCTGTGTCGGCCTGCGGGCAGTGCCGATCGTCGAGGCGATGCTGCTCCTGGTGCTGATGGATCACTACCTGCGCCACCGTGCGCAGTGTGGCGACGTGGTCTCGCCGACACCGGTCATCACGCGACCGCGCTGACTTGATCGACGGATCGGCACGGCTCTCCGCGGGGTACTTCTGGTACTTCGCCACGCTCGGCCTGTTTGTGCCGTACTGGCCTCCATACCTCGCCGCACGCGGCTTCGACGCGGTGCAGATCGGGCTGGCCATGGGCGTGTTCGCCGCGCTCAGGGTGGTCGGCCCGCCGCTGCACGCGCACCTCGCCGACAGCACCGGCCGGCCGCTCACGCTCCTGCGCCGAGCCGCCATCGCGGCCGCCGCCTGTGCACTCGCGTTCCCCTGGCTCGGTCCCCTCTGGGCGATCACGCTGCTGCTCGCCGTGTACAGCGCGCTTTGGAACGGCGTCATGTCGGTCTACGACGCCTACGTGCTCGGGCGCCTCGGCAGCGAGCCGGGTCGCTACGGCCTGTTGCGGCTGTGGGGTTCGGTCGGCTTCGTGGTGACCGCCGTCGGGGCCGGGCAGTGGCTGGAGTCGACGAGCATCGCCCACCTGCCGTACGCGGTCGCGGTGCTCATCATCGCGACCTGGCTGTCGCTCCGGGCCCTGCCCGAGGCACGTGTCGCCGGCGCCACGCCCGGCCGCGCGCCGCTCGGACCGGTGCTCAAGGACCGGCGGGTGCAGGCATTCCTCCTCGTCGCGTTCCTCATGCTGTTCAGCCACGGCGCCTACTACAACTTCTTCACCATCTACCTCGATGCGCTCGGCTACGGCCGTCTCGCCATCGGTGCGTTCTGGGCCTGGGCGGTGATCGCGGAGATCGGCGTGTTCCTGGCGGCGCCGACGCTGCTCGCGCGTTTCGGCCTGCGCGCGCTGACCGTGGCCGCGCTGGCCGGCACCGCCCTGCGTTGGGCCACACTCGCGCTCTGGGCGCAGTCGCCGGCCGTCGTGTTCGCCGCCCAGACGCTGCACATGATGAGCTTCGGCCTGTTCCACCTGTGCGCGGTGGCCCTCGCGCAGGCGCTGTTTCCGCCCGGCGCCGAAGCGCGAGCCCAGGCGCTGCATGGCAGCATCGGCTATGGCGCGGGCGGACTCCTCGGCGCCGTGGCGAGCGGCTGGCTGTGGCGCGAGGCAGGCCCGGCGGCGGCTTTCGGGGTGGCGAGTGCCGCAGCGGCGCTCGCCACGCTGGTCGCGGCGTCCGGGCTCGGCGGCGTTCCGCGGCCCGGGCGTGGCGACGCCAGGACCGGGTAGGGGCCTTGCGGCGACCGCCGCGCGGCGCGGGCGGCCTGTCAAGGCCTTTCGCGGGGTGTCGGAACGCCGATAGCGTGACGGCCTGCCAGATTTTGGTAAATGACCGTGTGTAAGCTATAGTCCGTTCGATCAGGGACTTGTGATTGATTTCACACCCGCTGCGCCACCTTCAGGGAGATTCTCCCCCTGGTGACGACGGCCGTTTTGGGAGTCACGATGAGCTGGAAACTGCGTGCCGCCGTAACGGCGCTGTTGCTTGCGCCGCAAGCGGCGCTTGCACTGGGACTCGGCGATATCCGTCTCAACTCGTCTCTCAACGAGCCACTCGCGGCCGAGATCGACCTCGTCGCGCCCACCGCCGACGAGCTCGGCTCGCTGTCCGCGCAACTCGCCTCGCGCGAGCTGTTCCAGCGCTACGGGCTCGAGCGGCCCGGCTACCTCGATTCCTTGAGTTTCTCCGTCGGCCAGGGCCGTGACGGCCGCAGCGTGCTGCAGGTCAACTCCACCACGGCCATCAGCGAGCCGTTCGTCACCTTCCTGGTGGAGGTCAACTGGCCCCGCGGGCGCCTGCTGCGCGAGTACACGGTGCTGCTCGACCCGCCGGTGTTCGCCCCGAAGGAAGCCGTCGCCGCGGCCCCGGTCGCGGCCCCGCGCGCCAGCCGGCCGGCGACCGCCGCGCCCGCCCCGCGGCCGGCCAGCCCCGCACCTGCCTCGACCACCACGCCCGCGGAGATGCCGGACGGCTATCGCGTCCAGCGCGGCGACACACTCTATGGGATCGCCGCCGGGCTCACCGGCGGCAACCGCGGTGACGTCAACCGGATGATGCTGGCGCTGTTCCGCGAGAACCCGCAGGCCTTCGACGACAACGTCAACCTGTTGCGCGCCGGCGCGCTGTTGCGCATTCCTGGTCCCGCGGCGATCGACGGCATCAGTGCCGCCGAGGCGGCCGGCGAGATCGGACGCCAGACGGCGGCGTGGCGCGACGCCGCGCCCGCTAGCGATGCGGCGCGCCTGCGCCTGGTCACGCCCGAGGAGGGCGGGGTCGGCGCCGGCGAGAGCGGTACCGTGGCCGGTGCCGGTGGCGACCTCGAGTCGCGTGCCGCGCAACTCGAGCGCGAGATCGAGGAATCGCGCCGCCTGCTCGAGATGAAGAACGCCGAGCTGGCGCGCCTGCAGGGCGAGCTGGCCACGCAGCCCGAACCCGCGCCGGAGCAGCCGGTCGCCGAGGCGCCGGTCGCCGAGGCGCCGGTCGAGGAGCCGCCGGTTGCGGAAGCACCGGTGAGCGAGGCCCCGGTGGACGAGGCACTGCTCGCCGACGAGCAGCCGGCGGAAACGCCGGCCGAGCCGGAGCCGAAGCCCGAGGCCAAGCCCGCGCCGCAACCAGCCGCTGCCGCCGAGCCGTCGTGGCTCGACTCGCTGACCGAGAACTGGACCTATCTGCTGGGCGCGGCCGCGCTGCTGCTCGGCGGCGTGTTCGCCTTCGGCTACCTGCGCCGCCGTCGCGAGGAGGACCTCGACGAGGCCCTGCGCTCGTTCGACACCGGCGCCGCGCCCGTTCCCTCGGAGACCACGCGACTGCGCGCCATCGCGCTCGGCGAGGTCGAGCCGACCGTCGAGACGCCGGCGATCCAGGTCGAGGAGGCCGAGCGCAAGCCGCAGGCCCGCCGTGGCGCGGCCAAGCCCGCCGCCGCCCCGCCGGCCGAGGACACGCTCAGCTCCGAGGCACCGATCAGCCTCGACCAGGCCGACCCGATGGCGGAGGCCGATTTCCACATGGCCTATGGTCTCTATGACCAGGCCGCCGACATCGTCAAGCTGGCGCTCGACAAGGAGCCCGAGCGACGCGAGTACAAGGTCAAGCTGCTCGAGATCTTCTTCGTCGCCGGCAACAAGGCGAGCTTCCTAGAGCTTGCGCGCGAACTCGCCACCTCGCGCGCCAACGCCGATCCGGGCGAGTGGGAGCGCATCGCGATCATGGGCCGGCAGCTCGCGCCCGAGGAGTCGATGTTCGAGGGCGGCAAGGGAGCCGGCGGCGGCGGCGTCGACCTCAACCTCGAGGGCGGCGAGGGGCACATCGACCTCGAACTTCTGGCGCCGCCCGACGGCGACGACATGGACCTCGACCTCAGTGCCGCGCTCGGTGGCGTCGACAGCGCCTCCGAGACGGGCAGGAACGAGGCCCTCGACTTCGACCTCGAAGACCGGGTCTCCACCGCCGAGATGCCCAAGCTCGGCGAAGGCACGGCCGAGATGCCGACCATCGAGCTGCCGGCGGCCGACTCGCCCACGGCGGAGCTGCCGATCGGCGACTCGCCGACGACGCGCCTGCAGTGGGGCGACTCGCCGACCGCGAAGTTGCCGGCGGGGCGCGCCCGTGAGGACGAGCCGACCGTCGAGCAGGCCGCACTGTCCAGCAAGTCCGGCTCGACCGTGCGCGAGCAGGTCGATCGCAGCCGCTTCTCGAGCCCGCCGTCCACGGCCGACTCGACCGCCGAGATGCCGATGGACGACCTCGGCATCGACCTCGGTGACCTCGAGGCACTGGCCGGCGGTCCCGCGGATGCGGATGACGAGGAAACACTCATCGCCGATGGCCTCGACGACGAGGCCACGCAGCTCGCAGGCAGCCTGGACGACGACGCGACCCAGCTCGCCGATCGCGTCGACGACGCCACGCGCATCGCCGGCAACCTCGGCTCGGACGACGAGACCCGCATTGCCCGGTTCGACGAGCCGACCCGCATGATGCCCGGCCTCGCCGACGAGGACGACGCCAGCGACACCGGCGGCACCTCGATCGTGCGCGGGCTCGACGAGAGCGCGCTCGACCTCGACCTCGGCGAGTTCGGCGAGACCACGATGCCCGGCGACTCGAGCGGCGAGACCAGCATCACGCGGCGCATCGACCTCGATCTCGCCACTCCGTCGGCGCCCGGCAATGGCCGCGACGACAGCCACGACGACTTCTCGGCCACCGAGCAGATCGCGCTCGACGAGCTGCCGGAGATGTCCGAGCTCGAGCCGGTCACCATGAGCGAGGTCGGCACCAAGCTCGACCTGGCCCGGGCCTACGTCGACATGGGCGACCCGGACGGCGCGCGCAGCATCCTGCAGGAAGTGCTCAAGGAAGGCAGCAACTCGCAGCGCCAGGAGGCGAAGCGCCTGCTCGATTCCCTGCCGGGTGCCTGAGGCCCGGGGCGCGACCCGTCTCCTCCGGTGCGGCGCCTGGCCGCGATGAGCGCGGGCGGGGCGTCGCAGCGCATGGCGGTCGGCGTCGAGTACGACGGCGGCCGCTACGCCGGCTGGCAGCGCCAGCCTGACGCCGCCAGCGTGCAGGGCGAGGTCGAGCGCGCGCTGTCGTTCGTCGCCGATCACCCCGTCGAGGTCACCTGTGGCGGACGTACCGACGCCGGCGTGCATGCCCTCGGCCAGGTGGCGCACTTCGACAGCACTGCCTGCCGCAATCCGCGCAGCTGGGTGCTCGGCGCCAACACGCGCCTTCCCCCCGACATCGCCCTGACCTGGGCCTGCCTGGTGCCGGAGACGTTCCACGCCCGCTACTCGGCGCTGTCGCGCACCTATCGCTACCTGGTCCTGAACCGCGCCACGCGCCCGGCGCTCGGCCGCGCGCGCGTGTGCTGGATCCACGAGCCACTCGACGCCGACGCCATGCACGAGGCGGCGCAGGTGCTGGTCGGCGAGCACGATTTCTCCTCCTTCCGGGCGGCGGAATGCCAGTCGGCCTCGCCGGTGCGGCGCCTCAAGCGCATCGAGGTCCGCCGCGAGGGCCAGTACGTCGCGATCGAGGTGAACGCCAACGCCTTCCTGCACCACATGGTGCGCAACATCGCCGGTTCGCTGATCGCGGTGGGCCGCGGTGATGAGACCGCGCAGTGGCTCGCCCAGGCCCTGGCCGCGCGCGACCGGCGGGCCGCGGGGATCACCGCGCCGGCGGCCGGGCTCTACTTCCTCGGCATCGAGTACCCGGGCGAATTCGCCCTGCCGCACGCACCGGCGGAGGCTTGGGATATCATGCCGTTCGCTCACCAGTGAACGGGACCGGCCATGACCTGGTTCGAGAAGATCATTCCCTCGCGCATCAAGACCGAGCGGCGCACTCGCTCGGTGCCCGAGGGACTGTGGATGAAGTGCCCGACCTGCGACTCGGTGCTGTACCGGCCGGAGGTCGAGCGCAACGTGCAGGTCTGCCCGAAGTGCTCGCACCACATGCGCATCGGCGCGCGCGATCGCCTGGCGCGGTTCCTCGACCCGGACAGCGGCGTGGAACTCGCGGCCTCCATCGCCCCGAATGACCCGCTGCGTTTCCGTGATTCCAGGAAGTACCGCGACCGGCTGGCCGCCGCCCAGAAGGCGACCGGCGAGCGCGACGCGCTCGTCGTGATGGCGGGCCTGCTCAAGGGGCAGGAGATCGTCGCGGCGGCCTTCGAGTTCTCCTTCCTCGGCGGCTCGATGGGCTCGGTCGTCGGCGAGCGCTTCGTGCAGGGCGTCGACCACTGCATCCGTCACCGCATGCCCTATGTCTGCTTCAGTTCCAGCGGCGGGGCGCGCATGCAGGAGGGCCTGCTGTCGCTGCTGCAGATGGCGAAGACCAGCGCGGCGCTCGCCGCCCTGGCGCGCGAGCGCCTGCCATTCGTTTCCGTGCTCACCGACCCGACCACCGGCGGCGTATCGGCGAGCCTCGCCATGCTTGGCGACGTCAACATCGGCGAACCGAAGGCCCTGATCGGCTTCGCCGGGCCGCGCGTCATCCAGCAGACGGTGCGCGAGACCCTGCCCGAGGGGTTCCAGCGCAGCGAGTTCCTGCTCGAGCACGGCGCCATCGACATGATCGTGGACCGCCGCGACCAGCGCGACCGCATCGCCTCCATCCTGCGGCTGTTCATGAACCTGCCCCCGGCGCAGGACTAGGCCCGGCGGTGCGCTTCAACGACCTCGCGGCCTGGCTCGCCTGGCAGGAGTCGCTGCACCCGGTTGCCGTCGAACTCGGCCTGAAGCGGGTGCGCATGCTGCGCAAGCGCCTCGGCAGCCGGCGGCCGGCGCCTACGGTGCTCACCGTCGGCGGCACCAACGGCAAGGGGTCGGTCGCCGCCTATCTCGACGCCATCATCCGTCGCGCCGGCTACGTGGTGGGACTGTTCACCTCCCCGCACCTGGTGCGCTACAACGAACGCATCCGCGTCGGCGGCCAGCCGGTCGACGATGCCACGCTGATGGCGGCGTTCGAGCGCATCGAGGCCGAGCGCGGCGAGGACACGCTGACCTTCTTCGAGTGGAACACGCTGGCGGCGCTCGCAATCTTCGAGGACGCGGCGATCGACGTCGCCGTGCTCGAGGTCGGGCTCGGCGGCCGGCTGGACGCCGTGAACGTCATCGACGCCGACGTCGCCGCCGTGGTGAGCGTGGGCCTCGACCACCGCGAGTGGCTCGGGCCGACGGTGGAGGCGATCGGCCGTGAGAAGGCGGGCATCTTCCGCGCCGGGCGTCCCGCGGTGTTCGGCGCACGGCAGATGCCGGTATCGGTCGGCGACGTGGCCGCCACGCGCGGTGCGCGCTTGAGGCGCCTCGGGCTCGACTTCGACTTCGTCGAGCGTCCCGACGGCTGGGACTACGTGGGGCTGGGCTCTCGCCGCGCCGAACTGCCCATGCCGGGACTGGGCGGCGCCGCGCAGCTCGCCAATGCCGCCACCGCGCTTGCCGTGCTCGAGGCGGCCGAGCCGGGCCTGCTGGTGCCGGACGAGGCGGTGCGCGCCGCGTTGGGCAGCGTGCGGCTGGCCGGACGCTTCCAGGTCGTGCCGGGCGAGCCGGAGTGCATCCTCGACGTCGCGCACAACCCCGACGCCGCGCGCGTGCTGCGCCAGAGCCTCGAACAGCGGCCGACCGGCGGGCGCACCCATGCGGTCTGCGGCATCCTCGGCGACAAGGACGTCGAACAGATCGCCCAGGTGATGGCGCCTGAGGTGGACAGCTGGCGCGCCGTCGGCCTCGACGGGCCGCGAGCCTTGCCGGTGGCCGAGCTCGCCGCACGGCTCGGCGCCGCCACGGGCGTCCCCGTGGCCCAGTCCGCCGGCGTCGCCGCGGGCCTCGAGGCTGCCCGTGCGGCGGCCGCGCCGTCCGATCGCATCGTGGTGTTCGGTTCCTTTCACACGGTAGGGCCGGCGCTCGTCGAGCTGGGCCTCGAGGCCTGAGGCCGGGCGGTCACCGACCGGCCCGAGGCTGTAGACTTGCGCCCTGTAATGGACAAGTCGACCCAGGAACGACTCGTTGGCGCGGTGATACTGGTCGCGCTCGTAGTGCTGATCGTGCCGGCGCTCTTGACCGGGCCGCGCGCGCCCGAGCCTGCCGACGAGCCGGCGGCCGCGACCCGCAGTGTCGAGATCGAACTCGTCCCCAAGTCCGCGGCGCCGCTCGAGGTGGCCGACGACGCGCTGCCCGAGCCGCCCGCCGCAGCGGACGCCGGGCGCGGCTCGGACGAGACCCCGGCCCCTGCCGGCGAACCGGTGGCGACGCCGCTCGAGTCCGCGCCGGTGGTACGCCCAGCCAAGCCTGCGGCCGCGCCGCCGCCGCCGGTCATCCGCCCGCCAGCGGCCGTGGAGCGGCCGGCAGCCGTCGCCGGCGGCGTGTGGGCAGCACAGGTGGCCGCGCTGTCGCGCAAGGATTCGGCCGAGCGGCTGGTGGGCGAGCTGCGCGATCGCGGTTATCCGGCTTTCGTCATGGAATACCGCGATGCCAGCCGGGTGTTGTACCGCGTCCGGGTCGGTCCGGAGCAGGACCGGGCGCGGGCCGACCAGCTGGCGGCCCGGTTGACGGGCGAGGGCTACCGGGCGGCCGTGGTCGCGCATCCGTGACGTCCACCCTGCCGCCCCTGTGGCTTGAGTCACATGGCGCCGGGTCCCTTGCGGTAAACTTGCGGCCCTTCGCAGGCGGAGCGTGCGCCCGATGACTGGTCTCGACTACCTGTTCCTGATCCTGGTCTTCGGGTCGCTGATCGTCGGGATCATGCGCGGCTTCGTGCGCGAGGCCATCGCCCTGCTCGCATGGCTCGTCGCGCTGTGGGTGGCCTGGCGCCACGCCGACTTCCTGTATCCCTATCTCGGCGGCGTGCTCGCCACCGAGGGCATCCGCGAGTGGGTGGCCCGCATCTTGGTCCTGGTGCTGGTGCTCTTCGCCGGGGCGCTCGTCGGTGCGCTGGTCTCCTGGATGATCAGGAGCGCCGCCGGGCTCGCCGCCACCGACCGCGTGCTGGGGGCCGTGTTCGGCCTCATGCGGGCGCTGGTCATCATCGGCGTGTTCGTGCTGGTCGGGCGCGGCCTGGACCTCGACGGCGAGGACTGGTGGAAGCGCTCGAAGCTCATGCCCTACGCGGACTACGCCGGCAACTGGCTCGAACGCTACGCCGAGCCGGCCGTGCGGCCATTCGTCGACCAGGCCATGCAGGGCGGGGGCGGCTGAACCATGTGCGGCCTCGCGGGCATCGTCGGCACCACCCCGGTCAACCAGCGCCTCTACGACGCACTGACCGTGCTCCAGCACCGCGGCCAGGACGCGGCCGGCATCATGACCGTCCGCGAGGGCGAGCTGTGCGTGCGCAAGGAAGCCGGCCTGGTGCGAGACGTGTTCCACCAGCGCCACATGGTGCACCTCGCGGGTAATGTCGGCATCGGCCACGTCCGCTACCCGACCGCAGGCTGCGACAGTGCCGACGAGGCCCAGCCGTTCTACGTCAACTCGCCGTTCGGCATCGGGCTCGGCCACAACGGCAACCTGACCAACGTGCGCGAGCTCACCGAGGCGCTGGTGCGCGACGACCGCCGTCACCTCAACACCAGTTCCGACTCGGAAGTGCTGCTGAACGTGTTCGCCAGCGAGTTGCAGAAGTGCACCGGCGAGCGCCTGTCGCCGGAGGACATCTTCGTCGCGCTCGAGACCGTGTTCCGCCGCTGCCGCGGCGGCTTCGCCGTGGTCTCGCTGATCGTCGGCCACGGCATCGTCGGCTTCCGCGACCCGAACGGCATCCGCCCGCTGGTGCTCGGCCGGCGCGAGACGCCGCGCGGTGCCGAGTGGATGCTGGCCTCGGAGAGCGTCGCCCTCGACATGCTGGACTTCCGCCTGGTGCGTGACGTGCGCCCGGGCGAGGCCGTGTACATCGACGAGCGTGGCCACCTGTTCACGCACCAGTGCGCCGCCAGCATGCGGCATACACCGTGCATCTTCGAGTACGTCTACTTCGCGCGGCCCGATTCCATCATCGACAACATCTCGGTGCACAAGGCGCGCATGCGCATGGGCGAGCGCCTGGCCGACAAGATCGGCAGCCTGCGCCCGGACCACGACATCGACGTCGTGATCCCGATCCCGGACACGAGCCGCACCAGCGCCATGCAGCTCGCCGCGTCGCTCGGCGTCAAGTACCGGGAGGGTTTCGTCAAGAACCGCTACATCGGGCGGACCTTCATCATGCCGGGCCAGGAGATGCGGCAGAAGTCGGTGCGCGGCAAGCTCAACGCGATCGACCTGGAGTTCCGCGGCCGCAACGTGGTGCTGGTCGACGATTCCATCGTCCGCGGCACGACCTCTGCGCAGATCATCGAGATGGCGCGCGAGGCCGGGGCGCGCAAGGTCTACTTCGCCTCGGCGGCGCCGCCGGTGCGCTTCCCCAATGTCTACGGCATCGACATGCCGGTGGCGTCGGAGCTGGTCGCGGCCGGGCGCAGCGAGGACGACGTGGCGCGCATCATCGGCGCCGACTGGCTCGTCTACCAGGACCTCGCCGACCTCGTCGCCGCCTGCCGCCACGACGACGCGCGCATCGAGGAATTCGACACCTCCTGCTTCTCCGGCGAGTACGTCACGGGCGACGTGACCGAGGAGTACCTCGGCCGCCTGGTCCGCGAGCGGGCGGACGACGTCAAGGCGCGCCGGCGCGAGGACCGCGAGACGCAGCGCGTCGTCCGCGCCGTCTGACCGGTCCCGGCACCGGTGTCGAACGACGCGGATCCCCGCCGGTCCCTGCTTCTCGACCTGTTCCGCCGCGGCCTAGAGGCCGTCGACGGTCGCCGGCGCATGCGCGCGGTGCTTGCCGGGCGCGAAGGCGGGCCCGTGCACGTCCTGGCGGTCGGCAAGGCCGCTTCGGCGATGACGCTCGGGGCGGCCGATGCGCTCGGGCCGGCCCTCGCCCGCGCGCTGGTGGTGTCGCGCTCCGGTCACTTCGATCCCGAACTCGAGCGCCACGGCGCCATCACCTGCCTCGCCGGCGGCCATCCCTTGCCCGACATGGGGAGCCTCGCTGCCGGCGCCGCCATGCTCGACTTCGCGGCGAGCACCCCGGCCGGCGCACGGGTGCTGCTGCTCGTCTCCGGCGGCGCGTCGAGCCTGGCCGAGGTGCTGGCCCCGGGGGTCGGCCTCACGGAACTGCGGGCCGTGAACGACTGGGCGCTCGGTGCCGGGGTCGAGATCGAGCAGCTGAACCGTGTCCGCCGCGGCCTGTCGCGGCTCAAGGACGGCCGGCTGGTGACGGCATTTGCGCACTGCCGCATCGAGGGCTATTTCATCTCCGACGTGCCGGGCGACGACCCGGCCGTGGTCGGCTCGGGCCTCCTCGCCCCGGAAGGGGATGCACGCCGGTTGGACGACGCATGGCCCGCGTGGATCGTCGACCTCGTGACCCGCTCGACCCTGCCGCCGGGGCAGGGCCCGGCGCGCGTGGAGTGCGTCGGCCGGCTCGACGATGCGCTGGCGGCGATCGAACGGGCCGCGGTCGCAATGGGGCTCAGCGTCGGCCGCCGCGGGGCGCGGCTCGCCGGCGATGCGGTCGACGCCGCCTTGCGCTTCTGCCACGAGCTGGAACTCGGGTCGGTCGACCTGTTGCTGGCCGGCGGGGAGACCACCGTCGTGCTGCCGGCACGGCCCGGGCGGGGCGGGCGGAACCTGCACCTTGCCCTGGCCGCCGCCTGCCAGCTGGCCGGCCACGGGCATCTCCTGGTCCTGGCGGCCGGCAGCGACGGCTCCGACGGCAACAGCGACGACGCCGGGGCGCTGGTCGATGGCAGTTCCATCGAGCGTGGCCGGGAGGCCGGGCTCGAGCCGGGCGATTGCCTCGCCCGCGCCGACAGCGGGGTGTTTCTCGAGGCAACTGGTGACCTGGTTCACACTGGGCCGACCGGGACCAACGTCGGCGACCTGCTCATGGGCCTTCGCCGAGACCCGGTTCACAGTCGTGGGGGGGCGACCAGTATGTAAAATCCGGGCATGACCCTGCGCGCCCTGGTCATCGCCGATCAGTCGGAGTTCCGACGCCTGCTGGCCCACCACATCGCCACGGGCTTCGACTGTCCTGCCGTTGCGGAGTACGAACCCGCGACGCGCGGTCGCGTGCCACGCGACTTCCACGCTTCCGGTTATGACGTCGCGATCCTCGACGAGTCCCCGGCGGGCGCCGACGGCCTCGAGTGGATCAAGGACCTGTCCGCCCGGCCGGGCTTCCCGCCCATCGTCTACCTGCTGGAGGCGGCCACGACCGAGGCCCAGGACGAGGCCCTGGCGGCCGGGGCGCACGCCTGCGTCGCCCGCCGCAAGATCGACCACGCCCGGCTCGTCGAGGCGCTCGAATCGGCGCGCACCCTGAGCGCCTGCCGGCCGGCCACGCCGCCACCGCCGGAGGAGCCGCGACCGGACCTCGACGAGGAGTCGATGTTCGGCGACCTCAAGATCCGCGGCTATTCGTTCGTGCGCGAACTCGCGACCGGCCCCAACTCGAGCGTGTACCTCGGCCGCTCGCAGGCGGACGACCGGCAGGTGGTGCTGAAGGTGCTGCGCTTCTCGAGCGACTCCGGCCCGTTCGGCAGCGAGACCTTCGATCGCTTCCTGCGCGAGTACCAGATCGCCTCGGCCATCCGCCACCCGAACGTCGTGCGCATCTTCGACTTCGGCGCCTCCGACGACCACTCGTTCATCGCCATGGAGTACTTCCCGCGCGGTGACCTGCGCGCGCCGATCAAGAAGGGCATAGAGCCCGCTGTCGCGCTCGACTGGCTGAAGCAGATGGCCGGCGCGCTCCAGGCGCTGCACGAGGCCGGGGTGCTGCACCGCGACCTGAAGCCCGGCAACATCATGATGCGCGAGGATGGCTCGCTGGTGATGATCGACTTCGGCATGTCGAAACAGCTGTCGGCCGACAGCGAGCTGACCGCGGCGGGGCGGATCTCGGGCACGCCCTACTACATGAGCCCGGAGCAGGGCCATGGCCGCGAAGTCGACGCCAGGAGCGACATCTACAGCCTCGGCATCATCTTCTACGAGATGCTGATGCGGCGTAAGCCCTACGTCGCCGGCACGCCGATGCAGGTCATCTACAAGCACGCCAACCACCCGATCCCGGAACTGCCGGTCGAGTTGAAGCGCTACGAGCCGCTCCTGCACAACTGCATCGCCAAGGATCCGGCGCGCCGCTATCCTTCGGCCGAACGCGTGGTGCAGGAGATCGTGCAACTTGAACGCGACGAGGCCGAGAGCGCAGTCGTCTCCTTCTGAGCACGGCTGGCGCGGGGCGCAGGCCCTGCGCCCGGCCGAACTCCTGCTCGCCGCCACGCCCGCCGCCTGGTTCGAGGCAGCGCCGGCGCACCTGCCGGAACTGCTGCTCGACCACGCCAACTGCGAGAAGAAGGCGGCATCCACCGCGCTGGCGCTGATGTTCGCCTATGCCGAGGACACAAAGCTGTCGCGGCAGATGTCGCGCCTCGCGCGCGAGGAACTGCGCCACTTCGAGCAGGTTGAGCGCCAGCTCGAGCGCCTTGGCGTGGCCCATGCGCGGCTGAAGCCGGCGCGCTACGCCCTTGGGCTCAGGGCAGCGCTGGCCTCGCGCGAGCCCGCACGCCGGCTCGACCTGCTCCTGTGCGGCGCCCTCATCGAGGCACGCTCCTGCGAGCGCTTCGCCGGCCTCGTTCCACTGCTACCGGCGCCACTCGCGGCGTTCTACCGTGGCCTCGAGGAAGCGGAGGCGCGTCACTTCCGCGTCTACCTCGAACTGGCGCAGGGCCATGCCGAGGCGCACGGCCTCGATCTCGATGGGCGCCTCGCGACGCTCTGCACCCTCGAGGCTGAACTTGCGACCGCGCCGGACTCGGTGTTCCGCTTCCACTCAGGACCACCTGTCCTGCGTTGAGGGCGATTCGGGGGCGGTCACCGTTCGCGCCTGGACGGTGATGTCCTGGTTGAGGGCGATTCGGGGGTGAGGACGGCGGGAGCTGGGCGCGCGGCCTACTCCTGTATGGTCCTCTGCGAGTTCGGAAGAGTCGGAA
>CAZXAS010000015.1:0-26834 GCA_964638185.1 uncultured Steroidobacteraceae bacterium
CGCGGCAATGGGGAGAAATGCCATGCACCTGCAAACGCCGCTGGCGCTCGCCCCGCCGGCCGGCACCGCCCACTGGGGCCGCCGCAACCTGTTCGATGACCGTGTCCTGTCGGCGGTCAGCGGCCTCAACCTGCTGTTTCTGCGGGTGCTGCAAGAGATCAATGCCGTGCGCCCGGGCATGCCCGTGCTCGGGCTTCCGGCGCATCTCGCCATGCGCCTCGGCGGCGCTGCGGAAGTGCCGGAGCACATGCCGCGGCTTCCCTTTGCATTGTTCGACGCGCGGTTCCGCGATCCTTCGTACTGGGAGATCCAGGCCCGCGGCGCCTCATCCGTCCATGATTCCGGGACCGTACCGGCTGCCGATCCACGGCTCGTGGACTTCGCCCGCGCCGGACTGACGCTTGCCTGGCATTTCGCACAAGTGGACGCGCGCCTGGCGCGGCTGGCATTCGGCCTGGATGCCGGCACCGACGCAGTGCTCGCCTCGCTGCCGGTGGGCCGGCTCGACGGCCTGGCACGGCGCGTGGCGCCGATGCTCGCGGCCCGCTTCTGCACCCGCGAACGCTTCTGGCTGCTGTTCGTCGCGGCGTTGCGTGCACCCGGCGACGAGCCGCTGGCGGAGCGTGTGCGACTCCTGGGCCTGCAACTCCTGGGCAGCGATGCGGCACGAACGCGCCGGCTTCACCGCCGCCAGCGCGCCAGCGCCCAGGCATAGATGCCGGCGTTGAGCGCGAGCACCGCGAGCCCGAGCGCCACCTGCATGTCGCGTGTCAGCCCGGCGGGATAGATGATTGGCAACAGGTAGTGATCGATGAAGGCCCCCGGATAGGTGGCCTCGCCGGCGAGCGCGCGCAGCCGGTTCTCGAGCGGGGTCAGCGGGCAGATGCCACCGGCAAACTCGATCCCGGCTGCCCACAGGACCACGGGAACGTGCAGCGTTGCCATCCAGCGCCGCCACGCCACCAGGAGGCCCCCGGTCACGGCGAACAGGATGAACAGGCCGTGCAGGACCAGCACGGCGTCCGCGGCGAGTGCATAGCCCATCTCGACACCCCGCCCGCCGCACTGCGACGGTTGCCCGGCCTACCTCCGCGAGTTTACCCTTCGCGCCTCGCTCCGCATTCGCGGTGCCCCCGAGCTTTCCATGAAGGCCCTGTCCATACGCCAACTGGCCAAGACGTACGGCAACGGCGTCCAGGCCCTGAAGGGTATCGACCTCGACGTCGAGCAGGGGGACTTCTGCGCCCTGCTGGGACCCAACGGCGCCGGCAAGACCACGGCCATCGGCATCGTGACGTCCCTGGTGACGAAGTCCGCCGGCACGGTCGAGGTGTTCGGACACGACGTCGACCGCGATCTGGAGAGCGCGAAATCCTGCATCGGCCTGGTCCCGCAGGAAATCAACTTCAACATGTTCGAGAAGGTGTTCACGATCGTCGTGAACCAGGCCGGCTTCTACGGGATCCCGCGCCGCCGTGCGGTGGAGCAGGCAGAGAAGTACCTGCGCCAGCTGCAGTTGTGGGACAGGCGCGACACCATCGCCCGGGCGCTGTCCGGGGGCATGAAGCGGCGACTGATGATCGCGCGGGCGCTGGTGCACGAACCACGCCTGCTGATCCTGGACGAGCCGACCGCCGGCGTCGACATCGAGATCCGCCGCTCGATGTGGGAGTTCCTGCGCGGCATCAACGCGGGAGGCACGACCATCATCCTCACGACGCACTATCTCGAGGAAGCGGAGAACCTCTGCCGCAACGTCGCCATCATCGACCGCGGCCGCATCATCGAGAACGACTCGATGGCGAACGTCATCCGCAAGCTGCACCAGGAGACCTTCATCCTCAACTTCCGCGAGGCGGTCACGACACTGCCGGACCTGCCCGGCTACGCGGCCCGCCTCGTCGACGACCATACGCTCGAGGTCGAGGTGTCGAAGGACCGGAGCCTGAACCAGATCTTCACGCGGCTGTCCGCCGCCGGCATCGACGTGGTCAGCATGCGCAACAAGGTCAACCGGCTGGAGGAGCTGTTCATGCGTCTGGTGGAAGCGGGCGCCGCGCCGACGGCCAGCGGGCATCGTGCATGACCACTGCGGCGGGAGCGGCCACGAAGTCCGGGACCTCGCGCGCGGCGGTCCGCTGGACGGGGTTCCTGACCATCGTGCGCCGGGAGTTCGGCCGGATCCTGCGCATCTGGGGCCAGACCATCGTGCCGCCCGCGATCACGGCGACGCTGTACTTCATCATCTTCGGCAGCCTGATCGGCCGGCGGATCGGCCAGATGGACGGCTTCGACTACATGCAGTTCATCGCGCCTGGCCTCATCATGATGTCGGTGATCACCAACTCCTACGGCAACGTCGTGTCCAGTTTCTTCGGCGCGAAGTTCGGCAAGCACGTGGAGGAGCTGCTGGTCTCGCCACTGCCCAACTGGTTGATCGTGCTCGGCTACGTGTCGGGCGGGGTGCTGCGCGGGCTGCTCGTCGGCGGGCTGGTCACGGCGGTGGCGCTGTTCTTCACCCACCTGCCGGTCGCCCATCCGTTCCTGATCTTCGGCTCCGTGGTCCTGACCTCGGTGGTCTTCTCGCTGGGCGGTTTCTTCAATGCGATCTTCGCCAGGAACTTCGAGCAGATCTCGTGGTTCCCGACCTTCGTGCTGACGCCGCTCACCTACCTCGGCGGCGTGTTCTATTCGGTGTCACTGCTGCCGCAATGGGCCGAGCGCCTGTCCTACGCGAACCCCATCCTCTACATGGTGAACGCCTTCCGTTTCGGTTTCCTCGGCTCCAGCGACGTCGACATCGTCAAGGCGATGCTCGTGACCACCGCCGCTGCTGCAGTCATGTTCGCCGTGGTCGTCGGCCTCATGAACCGCGGCACGGGCATCCGCGAGTAGGCGGGCCGGGACATGTGCGGGCGTTACGCATTCTTCTCTCCCGCGGAAGCCGTGAGGCGGGTGTTCGGCGTGATCGAGCTGCCTGACCTCGAGGCGCGCTACAACATCGCCCCCACGCAGGACGTGCCGGTGCTGCGCGAGCCCGAACCCGGCAGGCGCGAGTGCGCGATGCTGCGCTGGGGCCTGGTGCCGGGCTGGGCGAAGGACAAGTCGATCGGCAACCGCATGATCAACGCGCGCGCCGAGACGCTGGCGGAGCGTCCGGCCTTCCGCCGTGCCTACAAGCGGCGGCGCTGCATCGTGCTGGCCGACGGCTGGTACGAATGGCAGCCGGGTGGCGCGGGCAAGCAGCCGTGGTTCATCCACGGGAGCGATGGCGCGCCGCTCGGGTTTGCCGGCCTGTGGGAGCGCTGGCGCGACCCTGACGGCGGCGACACGCTCGATTCCTGCGCCATCATCACGACCGATGCGTCGGGCGCGCTCGCCGAGATCCATGACCGCATGCCGGCGGTGCTCGCGCCGTCGACGTACGCCGAATGGCTGGACCCGCGCGAGGAGGACGGCGCGGCCCTGTCGCGACTCCTCGCGCCGGCGCCCGCGGCGATGCTGGAGGCCTACCCGGTGAGCCGGCGGGTCAACGACCCGCGCCACCAGGGCGCGGGGCTCATCGAGCGGCTGCCTGACACCGGCTGAGCAGCGGGCCGGCAGCCGCGCGGCTCACTTCTGCGACCACTGCCCCGCGGCGTTGCGATGCCACCAGCCGGCGCGCGCCTTGGCGACCCAGCGCTCCGCGAAGGTCGAACGGATGTCGGCTTCCCACTCCGGGTGGCCGTTGGCGCTCGCGATCTCGCGGTAGAGCGCGTTGCGATCGCTGTTCTCGTCGGCGACCAGTTTCTTGACCTGGTTGCGCTCGGCGAGTGGCACGGCGTTGGCGTCGCGCAACTCGACGAGCCCCTGGGCGGTGAGGCCCACCGCGCCGCTGTCGTAGTACTTCGCGAGCTGCGAGTGGCGGCTTTCCATTTGCGCCGTCAGCGTGCGGATCGCCGGCGTCGACACGTTGAGATCGGCCTGCGCATGGGCTGCCGGGATCACGAGGTCGAGCACACCGCGCGCCGCCGCGACCAGCACCTCGGCCGGCGAGAACCCGAGTGAGGATTGCTCGTTGCCCGCCGGCGCCGCCGCCTGGTCCTTGCCCCAGACGTCCTCGATGATGCGGTCGGCGGCCTTCTCGGCGGCGGCCGCGGGAAAATAGACGTTGATGGTGACGCAGGCCGCGAGCGCCAGGCCCGCCATGCCGACGATCGGGGTGAGCAAGCGTGTCATCGTCCGGGACTCCTTGGGGTTCATGCCCGGCGGCCATGCTGCTGCGGGCCGCCTGAATGCCATCTGAACGGGTGTTCACTTTAACCGATCCGCCCAGCGGCAGAACCACCGTGTCGCGGCTATTCGACCACCGGGCCGGAAGTCTCCGCCATCGCCGCCAGCTGGCTGACCAGGCGGCTCCAGGCGACGCGCGTCTGGTTGCCGATGACGTCGATGCGCGGCAGTCCGCTGCCGCGGACGATGTAGTACCCGCCGGCCGCCGGCGCCACGCCATCCATCCGGCAGACGTCGTTCTCCAGCCGGCAGGACAGTCCGAGCTCGCTGTAGCGGAAGCTGTCGAAGAAGCGCAGGAAGCCACCCTGCAGTGCCGCCGCCACGCCACCACCACTGCCACCTCCAATGCTCGACAGGTTCTGCACCGCGCGCTGGCTGATGCGGCGCTTCGTCCGGTCGCCGGGCGTGCTGTAGAACTTCGCGTCGAACGCGACCGGCATCCAGTCGAAGGTCTCGAGACCGGCGACCCGCCCCGACAAACGCCCGGTGATCATGCCGAACTCGAAGGTGTTGGTGAGCTGTTCGAGGTCGAGCCCGTCGACGTCGATGTCGGCGAACAGGCGCGGGAACTGTCCCAGCGGCTCGCGCAGGCTGAGGTTGCGGACGGTCACCAGGCCGTCGAACACCTGCGCCTCGATGTTGCCGCCGAGCGTGACCAGGCCGTCGGCCAGTTCGAGCCGGGGAATGCGACCGGCCAGGGTGCCGGAGAACTCCGGCAGCCCGAGCGCCCGGGCGATGGGCGCCACGCTGATCGGCTGGACCACCGCATCGAAGCGCAGGTACATCTGCGGCGTGCCCGCATTCCGCAATCGCAGGGTCTCGATCGCGAGTCCGCCGTCGAAGACCGGCAGCAGGACCGGGTCGAGCAGGCGGAAGCCCCGCCCGGTGGTCGTGAACGGGATGCCGGCGGGGCCGAACTCGATGCCCCACAGCCGCGCAGAGTCCCAGTCGAGGCGCGACTTGAACGTCTCGCTGTCGACCGTCGGTGCGAGTCGGTTGCGCAACGCCTCGTCATGCCAGTTCACGCTGCCGTCCAGCCCGCTCACCGCGAGCGATCCGGAGGTGCTGTCGAGCACGACGTCCTGGAGCGTGAGGTCCACGCGCGCCGGCATCCCCGACGCCACGTCGATTTCGCCGCGAACGGAACCGCTGCCCGCAAGGTCCGAGAACTGGGTCGAGATCAGGAATGGGGCGGCGAATACCGGGATGACGCCCGCCAGGTCGGCGCGCTCGAGCACGACGTGCGCCCGGCTGATCATCGGCGCGGCGGCAAGGTCGAGTTCGGCACTCCCGCTTGCCGCGACGACACCCGACTGCTCGAGCTGGAACCGCGCCACGACGAGACGCGCCGCATCCTGGGAGAGCGTGCCCTCGAGGCTCGCCGTGGTGGAATGCTCGGCCAGGTCGGCGAACAAGGGCTCGACGTACACCTGTCCCCGTCCAGAGCGAGCATCGAGGCGCAGGTTCCAGTCGGCGCCCGGCGACGGCCGGGAGAGGTCGACGGCCAGCGTGGCGTCGACCTGCTCGCCCGCCATGGCGCCGGCCTCGTCGGAGAAGGCCAGTCCCGCCAGGCCGAATGACCCGGCGAAGCTGAGCGGTTCGAGTTCGACACCGGTGGTCTCGAATTCGCCCGATAGCAGGCCGCCGAGCGTGAGACCGGCTGGCAGGACATCCATTGGTTCGACGACCGGCCGGATCCTGCCGAGGTCGACCTCGGCAAGGGTGCCCGACGCACTGAACCTGTCGCCGGCCAGACGGGCGTGCAGCGCGACACGGCCTCCGGCGACTGCAAGCTGCGCCACGCGCAGGTCGAGTCTTCCCCCGGGCTCGAAACCAAGCTCGACCGGCGTGTCCTGGACGCCGATGGTTCCGAAATCGCCCGACAGGCGTCCACGGCGGCACTGCAGGCGATCACCGGTCGCGTCGAGACTGGCGCAGGTCAACCGCAGCTCCCCGAGCGGACCTGTCGCCAGCCCGTCAACGGCGGCCGCGTAGAATGTCGCCGACGCCGACTCCCTCCCCGGCGCAGACAGGACGAGTCCAGCGTGATGGATGCGCACTCCTTGCCAGTCGACCGCATCGGCCGTGATCGCGACGCGGCCCGCCGCGTGCGCGCCGGTCGCCAGCAGCGCGACCGCGACGGCGATCGCGACGGGCGGCAGGAGACGCAGGAGCGGACGCCAGGGCATGCCGCGATTACCCCGCGCGCGGGCCGCCTAGTCAAGGCGTTCCGTGTCGCTGCCGGCGCCTTGCTGGTGGCCCTGGCGGTGGGTGGCTGCAGCAGCGGCGTGCGGCTCGTCTACAACCAGCTGGACACCCTGGTGCCGTGGTACTTCCGCGACTACGTCGACCTCGAGACCGGCCAGCGACAGCAGTTCGAGCGCGCACTCGACACACTACTCACCTGGCACCGCGAGTCGCAGCTCGGGCGCTACGCGGCCTTCCTGCGGGAGCTCGAGCGGGACGCCGGCGTGCCGCTCGGCGCCGCGCGCATCGCCGCGGCACGTCTCGAGATGGAGGGATTCTGGGACGACCTGATGCGCCAGGTGGCGCCGGACGCCGCCCGGATCCTGGGATCGCTGACCGACGTACAGGTCGAGCAGATGTTTGCCCAGATCGCGGCGGACGACCAGGAGATCGAGGAGAAGTACGCGGAGCAGAGCGTGGCGGAGCGACTGAAGCGCCGCGAGAAGACCACGATCAAGCAGCTCGAGCGCTGGGTCGGGCGTCTCGATGCCGACCAGCGCAGGATGGCGGTCGATTGCGCGGCCGACCTCACCTCCGACATCGCCGGCTGGCTCGAGAGTCGCCGTGCATGGCAGCGGGCCTTCCGGCTGGCAATGGAAGGGCGCCAGGACACGGAAAAATTCACCCTGGCACTGGAGCGATTACTCGCCGATGGCGACACCTTCTGGCCGGAGGACTATCGGCAGCGGTTCGACGCCGACCGCGACCGGGTCCTCAGGCTCATCGCCGAGGTCGACGCGACGCTCTCGCCTGCCCAACGCGGCCACCTGCAGGAGCGGCTTGGGCGCCTGGCGCTCGACTTCGAGTCGATTGCCGGCGGGGCATAGCGGCCTGGCCGGCGCCTTATGTTCATGGCCGCCCGCGTGATGTAACAACGACGCCTTGCCGGGACGCCCGGCCGCCGCCGGGCGCGGGATCGCCGACGCCCTGGCGGCCTTGCATGACGGCCACGTTTCTCTCCTGTGACGTTGCTCGCGGCCGGGGCCGGTCGCGCGCGGTAACGTGGCTGCACCACTCCCGGTGCCCGCTCGCGTGCGATCGGTCCCCCTCTTCACTGGAGCCTGCAATGCCGCGTCGATTCTTCACCGTCGATGTCTTTACCCAGCGTGCCTATGCCGGCAACCAGCTCGCCGTGGTGACCGACTCCGAGGGGCTGTCGACCAAGCAGATGCAGCAGATCGCACGGGAGTTCAACTTCTCGGAGACCTCGTTCGTCATGCCCGCCCGCAACGGCCACGCCCGGCGCGTACGGATCTTCACGCCGGTGGCGGAGCTGCCCTTCGCCGGCCACCCGACCCTCGGCACGGCCCACGTGCTGCGCACGGAGCTGGCGTCGAAGCCGCCGATGAACGTCACCCTGGAACTCGGCGTCGGCCTCGTCCCGGTCGCCTTCGAACCTGGCCGCGAAGGCGGTCTGTACTGGATGCGCCAGCCCCCGGCCAGCTTCGGCCGGACCGCGCCGCGCAAGGCGATGGCAGCCGCCCTCGGCCTGAAGCCCGCCGAGCTGGGCGACGAATGTCCCGTCCAGGAAGTCTCGACCGGGCTCGCGACCATGATCGTCCCGGTTCGCACCCGTGCGGCGCTCGAGCGTTGCCAGGTCGATCCCGTCCGCATGGCGAAGCTCCTGGAGAAACGCGACGCGCGTTCGGTCCTGGTCTTCACGGCCGAGGCTTCACGCGGCCACGCGGTGTCGGTGCGCGTCTTCGTCCCCGGCCTCGGGGTGCCCGAGGACGCGGCGACCGGCAGCGGCAACGGCTGCCTCGCTGCCTACCTGGCCCGCCATCGCTGCCTCGGCGACTCGCGGGTCGACATCCGGGCGGAGCAGGGCTGGACGCTGGGCCGGCCGTCGACGCTCCACCTGCGCGCCACCGAGCTCGACGAGGCGGTCGACGTCCGCGTCGGCGGCGGTTGCGTGACGGTCTCGCGCGGCGAACTGGCCTGAGACACCCGTCCGGGTGCGCCGGCCGATGCCACTGGCGGCCGGCTGCGTGAAGCGGCGGTATACTCATCGGGTTCCGCACAGGGAGCTCCGATGTCGGCCAAGCGCGCGCTGGTGGTGGACGATTCCAAGTCCGCTCGGGTCGTCCTCAGCCGGATGCTCGAGAAGTACGGCATCCAGGTCGACACCGCGGAATCCGCGGAGGCTGCGCTCGACTACCTGAAGCGCGAGCGGCCGGACGTGGTCTTCATGGACCACCTGATGCCGGGCATGGACGGCCTCGAGGCGGTCAAGCTCATCAAGGCCGATCCGGCGACCGCCACCTTGCCCGTCATGATGTATACCTCGCAGGAAGGCGAGCTGTACGTCGGGCAGGCACGGGCCCTCGGCGCGATGGGCGTGCTGCCGAAGACGGTGCGTCCCATCGACGTCACCAAGGTGCTCTACCAGCTGCACCTGCTGCCTGATCGCCGCGACACCACGCCGCCGGCACTGCTGCCGGTCGACGGCGAGGGCGTCGAGCAGGCGACGGCTCCGGCAGCTTCGCTGGCCGCGCTGACACCGGAGTTGCGCGGCGCCATCGAGGCCATGCTGCGCGAGCAGAGCCTGGAACTGCGACGCTTCATGGTCGCCACGCTCGAGGGCCAGTCACGCCGGCTCGTTGCGGAACTCAAGGGTCCGGAGCCCGAGCCGGTCGACACCATCGAGGCCCCGCCACGCGATCTCACGCCCGCGCCGGCGGACACCCCCTGGGGCTGGATCGTCGCGCTGCTGTCCGCCGCGGTCGCGCTCGGCGTGCTCGGCTGGCTGTACTGGCAGTCGAGCGAGACGGCGGTGCAGGTCGAGCAGGCCCGGATGCGCCTCGAGTCGCAGGCTGCTGCGCTCAAGGCCACGCTCGACGAAGTGCGCGCCTCCCAGCAGGCGCTGGGGGCGGCCGAGCTGCGCCAGCCGCTCGAGCCGCGTGTCGAGGTGATCGCCGTGCCCTACGGCGAAGCGCCGCTGGCGCCAAGCCGGATCGACGCGTTGCGCAGCGCAGTCGAGCAGCTCGAACGCGACGGATTCCGCGGCACGGTGCGTGTCGAGACCGTTGCCGGGCGCTTCTGTCTCGTCGGCAGTCCGGAGTCGGGCTATTCGCTCGCCGCGCCCGGCCTCGCTGCCGGTGAATGCAGCTATCGCGGCAACCCGTACGACGAGCAGCTCACCGGGGCATCGCGGCAGCCGGTCTCGTTCGCCAACCTGGCGGCCACCGTACGCCAGCGCAGCGGCGGGCAAGTCGACCTCGTGCTGGTGCAGGGTCCGCCCGAGCACCAGCTCGCACCCTATCCGCCGCTCGAGATGGCCACCGCCGGGCAGTGGAACGAAGCCGCGGCCGTCAACAATCGCGTCGAAGTGACGGCTATCCCACGGTGACGGGCCGCCAGCAGCAGGACCAGGCCCGGGTCGCGGCGGGTGGTGCGTCGCTGCGACAGGACACGCTGCAGGACGTGGCGCGTCTGGCCGATTTCGTGCCACCACGCTGGCTCGCGAACCGGCACCTGCAATCCATCGTGCCGAGCCTGCCGTTGCGTCGCCCGTCCGTCGAGCACCGCACCGCGCAGCTCATGTCAGCGTCCCGCGACCTCGTGCTCGACTGTGGCGACGGGGTCCGTCTGCTCGCGCGGCAGTCGACCCAGGCGGATGCCGGTCGCGGTGATGCGCGTGGCGTGGTGGTGCTCCACCACGGCTGGGAGGGCAGCGCCGAATCGCTGTACCTGCTGTCCGTCGGCCAGTCGCTGTTCGATGCGGGCTTCGACGTCGTGCGCCTCAACTTCCGCGACCACGGCGATACCCATGGCCTCAACCAGGAACTGTTCCATTCCTGCCGCATCGCCGAGGTGGTCGGTGCGGTGCGCCGCGTGCAGGAACTCAATCCCGGCGTGCCGCTGTCGCTTGCCGGCTTTTCGCTCGGCGGCAACTTCGCCCTCCGGGTCGGCGCCAGGGCTCGTGCCGCGGGCATCGTCCTGCACCGCATCGTGGCGGTCTGCCCGGTGCTCGATCCACGCGTCACCCTGCAGTCGCTCGAGACGGGTGCGGCGCTCTACCGCGAGTACTTCCTGCTGAAGTGGCGCCGTTCGCTCAGGAAGAAGCAGGCGGCGTGGCCGGGCGTGTACGACTTCAGCGACATGCTGAAACAGCGTTCCCTGACGACCATGACGGATTTCATGGTGCGCCGCTACACCGAGTATCCGGACCTGCAGACCTACCTCGGCGGGTATGCCATCACCGGCGACGCGCTCGCTGATCTCGAGACCCCGAGCAAGATCGTCCTGTCGCTCGACGACCCGATGATCCCTGCCGCGGACCTGCGGCGACTGAAGCGCGTGCCCGCGCTGGAACTGGTGGTGACCCGCCACGGCGGCCATTGCGGCTTCGTGCAGGCCCTTGGCGGCGCCACCTGGGTCGACCAGAAGATCCTCGCCGCGATGAGCCAGCCCTGAGCGCCGCGCCGCCGGGTCAGCGACCGACTGCCGCGTGGAGAAGTTCGAGCCAGCGGAGATAGCGCGCGAGCTGCGCTTCGTCGTGCCCGACTTCATGCACCCGCATGGGCGGCTCGGACCAGCTGGCCGGCCGTCCGGCGAGCAGGAACGCGAGGCCGCGCGCGGTCGCCTCGGGATCGTCCAGCCCGGCCACCGGCGTCGAGGTGACGGTCGCGAGCAGGCGACACAGGAAACCGCTCTTCGCCAGCCCGCCGCTCGCCACGATCCGCTGCGGGCGGCCCGCATGGCGGCTCAACTCGTCGAAATTCGCCCGCAGCAGGAAAGCGATGCTCTCGACCACGGCGCGGAAGCGCGCATCGGGCTCGCCGTCGCCGACGAACCTCGATGAAAAGTCGGCGATCCAGAACGGCGACCCCAGGCCCGCCACGCCGTTCAGGAAGAACGGCGCCTCCGGACCCGGCGGAAGCGCGTGCTCGAGACCCGACAACATGCGCTCCGCCGGCAGGCCGGTGCCTTCCTCGAACCAGGCCAGCGCGCTGCCGGCGCCGTTGACCGTGCCCTCGAGCACGAAATCGACTTCGGTCGCCGCCGAGCGCAGCACGCTGGTCAGGAGCGGTGGCGCCACGATCGCATCGGCCATGGGTCGCAGTACGAACGCGCCGGTACCCAGGTTCACGTAGGCGACCCGCGGATCGAGCGGGCCGGAGGCGAACGGGACCGTGCACTGGTCGCCGGTGCAGAGGGTGAACGGCACGCGTGTGCCGTCGACGACGAGGCTGCCGAACGCGCCTTCGGTCGGCGCCAGCGCCGGCAGGATCGAATCCGGGATCCCGAACAGCTCGAGCAGGTCCGGCAACCAGCGTCGCTCCGTCGGCGACCATAACTGTGTGCGCGAGGCGGTTGCCTCGTCGGTGACGACCGGCCGCTCGTCGAGCAGGTGGTGCATCAGGAAGCTTGCCAGCGGTCCGGCGACCAGCCGCTCAGCCCTGGCCGCATCCCGCACCGCCGGGACGTGGTCGAGGCACCAGCGCAGCTTGCTCGCGCCATAGTGGGGGGACAGCGGCAGACCCGTCAGCCGATGTACACGCTCGCCTGCACGCGACAACCCGGCGAGCCAGCGGGCATGGCGCCGGTCCTGCCAGGAGATCACAGGGGCGAGCACGGCGCCGGTCTCGCGGTCGAAACAGGCGATGGTGGAGCGCTGCACGGCGAGCCCGGCCGCCTTCCAGCGTGCGGCCGGCACGAGCCGGGCGAGTTCGGCGAGCGACGAGCCGACACTCGCGACCAGATCCTCGCCTTCGTGCTCGACGTGACCGAGCGAGTTGTGCCGGGTATCGACGGCGGTGAACGCGGAGCCGATGCGTGTGCCGCTGGCATCGAAGGCGACGGCGCGGGTGGCGTGCCCGCCCTGGTCGATGGCGACGACGACGTCGCGCGTCGTCGTCACGGCGGCACGATCCGCAGCTGCCGGGTGTCGGCACGCACGGTGCGTGCGGGCAGCGAGGGCGCCAGGCGACCGAGCACGCGTTGCGCGGTCGCGCGCCAGCCGGTCAGCTTGCCGCCATAGATGGCGAGGTATCGGTGTGGACGGCCGGCATCGGTTGCAAGCAGCGTCTCGCGCTGCCGGTGGAACGCCGCACCCTCCGCCTTCGGCAGGACGCGCAGACCGGCGAAGGCATCGAGCGTGGCGCAGGCCGCGCGGTCGCGATACGCGGGGAAGTAGCGCGCCAGGACCTCGCGCAGGTAGTCCAGTTCGCCGGCCAGCGGCCGGACCTCGCCCGGGTCGCCGCTGTAGGGAGTCTCGGTGGTGCCGACCATCACCCGCTGTTGCCAGGGCATCACGAACACCGCGCGCCCGTCGGTCGGGCTCTCGACATAGTAGATGCCGCGGTGGATGTTGCCGGGAACGATCAGGTGCGTGCCCTGCACCAGCTCGAGCGCCGGGATCGCAGGCAGTGGCCGGACCTGGCGGCTGACACCCGGCGCCCACGGCCCGGCGGCATTGACGACTGCCGCGGCCCGGCATTCCTGCTCGCGCCCGGCCGCACGGTAGGCGACGCGTGCAGCGTCGCTGCCGATCCCGGCGGCAATGAACTCGGCGGGCATCGCCAGTTCCGCGCCGAGCCGGACGGCGGAGTGCATCACCGCCTCGGTGAGGCGTGCGTCGTCGGTCTGGGCGTCGAAGTAGCGGAAGACTGCCTGCAGGCCCTGGGTATCGAGGCCATCCAGCCGGTCCCACTGCTGGCGCGGCAGGCGGCCGTAACGGGTCGTGCGCCCGAAGCCGGCGAGGGCCGCGTAAGCGGCGAGACCGACGCTCAGTTGCCACGGCCGGCGCCTCGTGGCCGGATAGACCGGGATGAAGAACGGCCGCACGGTGGCGAGTTCCGGCGCCAGGCGCAGCATCAGCGCCCGCTCCTCCAGGCTCTCGCGGACCAGGCGGAACTGGCCGCTCTCCAGGTAACGCAATCCGCCGTGGATCAGTTTGCTCGAGCGGCTAGAGGTGCCGTGCGCCAGGCCGGTGCGTTCGAGCACCAGTACCGAATGGCCGGCGGCCGCCGCCGCCTGCGCCACGCCGGCGCCGTGGATCCCGCCGCCGATCACGACCAGGTCGTAGTAGGCACTCATGCGCTACCGGCAATGCGCGGTGCGTGTCTCGGCGTGGAAAAGGGGATGGCGCAGCCTCCGGCGTACCCGTAGCGGCGAATTATAGGTCCACGGCGCGGAACCGGCCGCGCATTGCCCGGTCTGAGGAAGCCCGACAACAAGACTTGCCCTGGGAGGCTCCCGATGATCGATCCCAACCGTCTGGTCAACCAGCTGCTGCAGGGCGGCTTCGGTGGCGGGCTCGCCGGTGGCCTCGTGTCGGGTGCCGTGGCCGGCGCCATCGCCGGTGGCAAGGGCAAGAAGCTTGCTTCATCGGCCCTCAAGGCGGGCGGCATGGCCCTGGTCGCAGGCGTGGCGTGGAAGGCCTACCAGGACTACCAGCGGCAGAAGGGCGTTCCCGGGACGGCGGACACCGTGAGCCGGGTGGAGGGCGCGGCGGCTGCGTTGCCCGCCCCGGTCCTGGCCGCGGCCAGCGACCCAGGCCACGGCCTTGCCGTGCTGCGCGCCATGATCGCCGCCGCCAAGGCGGACGGGAACATCGACGCCGCCGAGCAGAAGAAGATCTTCGGACGGGTCGCCGAATCGTCGCTGTCGTCGGAGGAGAAGGCGTTCGTGCTCGAGGAGCTGTCGCGGCCGCTCGACATCGACGCGGTCGTTCGGGCAGCCACGCAGCCGGAGATCGCCGCCGAGGTATATGCGGCCTCGCGGCTCGTGATCGACGAGACCTCGCCGGCGGAGCAGGCCTACCTGTCGCTGCTGGCGGCGCGGCTCGGCCTGGAACCGGCGCTGGTCGAGCGCCTGGAGGCCGCGACCGCAGGCATTCCGCGCACCTGAGTTCGACGGCGGCGCGTCGGGTCGTGTAACGTCCAAGCCCGCCGGCCGGCGGGCCGCGCCGCCACCTGGGAGCTCCCTGGAATGCTGCTTGCGACAGCCGTACTGCTGCCGTTCGTCCTTGCGCTGCTGCCGGCGGCACTCGAGCGCGCCCGCGTGCCGCCGGCGGTCACCACGGGGCTCGTGGCCCTCGCCGCTTCCATCCCGGTGGCGATGCTCGCGCCGGCGGTCGCCGCCGGGGAACTCGTTCAGTTCAACCTCCCCTGGGTGCCCGCCCTGGGTCTCGACCTGGCGTTTCGGCTCGACGGCCTGTCGCTGCTGTTCGCCGGGCTCATCCTCGGCATCGGCCTGCTGGTCGTCCTGTACGCGCACTACTACCTCGCCGCGGAGGACTGCAACGGCCGCTTTTTCGGCTTCCTGCTGTTCTTCATGGGCTCGATGCTCGGGGTCGTCACCGCCGACAACCTGTTGCTGCTGCTGGTGTTCTGGGAGCTGACCAGCATCAGTTCGTTCCTGCTGATCGGATTCTGGCGGGGCGCGGCCGATGCCCGCCAGGGAGCGCGGCTGGCGCTCCTGGTGACCGGCGCCGGCGGGCTCGCGCTGCTCGCCGGCATCCTGATCATCGGCGACATCGTCGGGAGCTTCGCGCTCGGCGCGGTGCTCGCGGCTGGCGACGCCATCCGCGCCGACCCGCGCTATCCGCTGGTGCTCGGCCTCGTGCTCCTCGGCGCCTTCACCAAGTCGGCGCAGTTCCCGTTCCACTTCTGGCTGCCCCATGCGATGGCGGCGCCGACCCCGGTCAGCGCCTACCTGCACTCGGCAACCATGGTGAAGGCGGGCATCTTCCTGCTGATGCGCCTGTGGCCGGCACTTGCGGGCACGGAGGAGTGGTTCTGGGCGGTCAGCATGACCGGCCTCGTGACCATGCTGTTCGCCGCCTACGTGGCACTGTTCAAGCACGACCTGAAGGGACTCCTCGCCTACAGCACGGTGAGCCAGCTCGGGCTGATCACGCTGCTGCTCGGCCTCGGCACACCATTGGCGGAGATCGCCGCGGTGTTCCACGTCATCAACCACGCGGCGTTCAAGGCGTCGCTGTTCATGGCGGCCGGCATCATCGACCATGAAACCGGCACGCGCGACATGCGCCGGCTGGCGGGACTCGCGAAGGCGCTGCCGATCACGGCGGCGCTCGCCACCGTGGCCGCGGCGTCGATGGCCGGCGTACCGCTGCTGAACGGCTTCATCAGCAAGGAAATGTTCTTCGCCGAGACCTTCGAGCTCAGGGCCCCCTGGTCGGTGCTCATGCCCCTGGCCGCGACCCTGGGAGGCCTGTTCTCGGTGGCGTACTCGGCACGCTTCGTCCATGACGTGTTCTTCGGCGGGCCGATGAAGGACCTGCCGCGGACGCCGCACGAACCGCCGCGCTTCATGCGCGTGCCGGTCGAGATCCTGGTGGTCGTGTGCCTGCTGGTGGGCCTGGCGCCGGCACTGACCGTGGAGCCGACGCTGCGACTCGCCGCGCAGGCGCTGCTGCAGGCCCCGCTGCCCGAGTTCTCGCTCGCCGTCTGGCACGGGATCAACCTGCCGTTCCTGATGAGCGTGGTCGCCCTGGTGGGCGGGATCGTGCTGTATGCGTCGCGCCGCTACGTGTGGGCGCTGCATGAGCACACCGCGATCGGCATTTCCGGCAAGGGCATCGTCGATGCCGCGGTTGCGGCCGTGCTCAAGGTCGCCGGCGCCGTGCAGGCCGCGGTCGCCGGTGCCGGGCTGCGGTTGTCGATCGTCGCATTCCTGGCGGCGGCCCTGGCCGCCGGCGCCATGGGGTTCGGGGGCACCTGGCCCGTGCCTTCACGCGCCATGCTGCCGGCATCGCCGTTCATGCTGGTCGTGGTCGGCGTGCTGCTGGTCGGCACCTTCGCGACCGTGTCGCTGCATCGCGAGCGCGTACTGGCGGTCGTGTCGCTCGGCGTGATCGGGCTCCTGGTATCGCTCACCTTCGTCAAGTTCTCGGCGCCCGACCTGGCGCTGACGCAGCTTCTGGTCGAGGCGATCACCGTGCTGCTGCTGCTGCTGGCGATGTACTTCCTGCCCGGCCGATCGCCGCGCGACAGTTCGAACGGCCGGCGCCTGGCCGACACGATGATTGCGCTCGCGGCCGGCACCGGCACGGCGGTGCTCGCCTTTGCGATGATGATGTCTCCCGGCGACACGATCTCGGGCTACTACCTCGAGAACGCCAAGCCAGGCGGCGGCGGCCACAACGTCGTCAATGTCATCCTGGTCGACTTCCGCGCGCTCGACACTCTGGGCGAGATCACCGTGCTCGGCATCGCCGCGCTCGGGATCGTCGCGCTGCTGGACCGGATTCGCCTGCCGGCGCCGACACAGGACTGGGACGGCAGGCCGTGGGCAGCCGAGCCGTACTCGCTGCTGTTCGACGTCCTGTCGCGCCCGCTGTTGCCGCTGGCGCTGCTGGTGTCCGTCTACCTGCTGCTGCGGGGCCACAACCTGCCCGGTGGCGGCTTCATCGCCGGCCTGGTGACCGGCACCGCGCTCCTGGTCCAGTACCTTGCCCACGGCAACGCGTGGGTCGAGGAACGCCTGCCGCCACGCTACACCTCGCTCGCCGCCGCCGGCATCGCGATCGCCACCGTCACCGGGCTCGCGGCGATCGCCTTCGATGCGCCGTTCCTGACCTCCACCTTCGGCTATGTCACCTGGCCGGTGGTCGGCAAGTTCGAGCTGGCGAGCGCCATGCTGTTCGACGTGGGCGTCTACCTTGCCGTGGTCGGCGTCGTGCTCAACATCCTCGCGACGATCGGGCGCCAGCACGGCGAGGCGGAGGGCGCGTAGTGGAACTGCTTCTCGCACTGTCCATCGGCTTGCTGGTCGCGGGCGGCGTTTACCTGGTGCTGCGGCCGCGCCTGTTCTCCGTGCTGCTCGGGATCACGCTGCTCTCCTACGCGGTGAACCTGTTCCTCCTGGCGAGCGGCGGGCTGATGCTCGAGTCGGCGCCGCTGACCGACCGGCCGGGTCCGTATCCCGACCCGCTGCCGCAGGCGCTGATCCTGACCGCCATCGTGATCAGCTTCGGCATGACCGCGTACATCATCGTCCTCGCGCTGCGCGCGGTCAGCGAGCGCGGCCACGATCACGTCGAAGGCGGCGAGTCCGGGGAGGGACGGTGAACCACCTCGTACTGGCGCCGATACTGATCCCGCTCGCCGGCGGCGTGCTGGTCCTGCTCGGCCGCCGCACGGGCCTCGCCTGGCAGCGCTGGGTCGGCCTGGCGGCGACCGTCTCGCTCCTGCCGGTCGCGATCGCGCTGGTCGGGCAGGCGGCCGGCGGCGTGCAGCTCGTCTATGCCATGGGCGCGTGGCCGGCGCCGTTCGGCATCGTCTTCGTCCTGGACCGGCTCGCCGCCTGGATGCTGCTGGTCACCGCGGTGGTCGCCATCGCCGCGCACATCCATGCGATCGGCCGCACCGATCTCGAGGGCCGGCATTTCCACGCCTTGCTGCAGTTCCAGCTGCTCGGCATCAATGGTGCGTTCCTGACCGGTGACCTGTTCAACCTGTTCGTGTTCTTCGAGGTGCTGCTGATCGCGTCCTACGCGCTGCTCAGCCACGGTTCACGCCGGGAGCGGACCACGGCCGCGATCCAGGTCGTGGTGCTGAACCTGCTGGGCTCGACGCTGTTCCTGTTTGCGGTCGGCTGCATCTATGCGGCGGCCGGCACGCTCAATTTCGCCGACCTTGCCGCGCGCGGGACGGAGCTTCCCGTCGACCGCCTCGGCTTGTGGCAGGCCGGCGGCTACATGCTCATGGTCGTGTTTGCACTGAAGGCGGCGCTGGTGCCGCTCGGCTTCTGGCTTCCCTCCGCGTACGGCGTCGCGGACGGCGCGATCGCGGCCTTGTTCTCGGTGCTGACCAAGGTCGGCATCGTCGCGATCCTGCGCGTCGGCACGCTGGTGTTCCCCGACCTCGACCTGCCGGCCGTCATCTGGCCGCTGGCGCTCGTCACGCTCGTCCTCGGGGCCGTGGGAATGCTGGCGGCGCGCCATCTCGCCGTGCTCACCGCGAACGCGGTGGTCGTGTCGGTGGGGATGCTGCTCGTGGCCGTTTCCCTGGATACGCCGGCAAGCCTGGCGGCTGCCGGCTATTACCTGGCGCACGGCACGCTTGCGACCGCCGCCTTGTTCCTGGCCGGCGACCGCATCGCCTTCGCCCGCGGCGAAATGGGTGACCGCCTGGTGCCGGGTCCCACCATCCGTGACCGCCTGGAGCTGCCGGCCGCGTTCCTGGTCGCGGCGCTCGCCGTTGCCGGCCTGCCGCCGCTGGGCGGCTTCCTCGGCAAGCTCGCGATCCTCTCGGCGGCCGTGCCTGCGCCCCACGCCGGGTGGGCACTGGCGGTGGTACTGGGGGCGAGTCTCGCGGCGATCCTGGCGCTGTCGAGGGCCGGCAGCATCCTGCTGTGGAAGCCGGGCGCCGGGCTTGCCACGACGGTCGAGCCGGTCAGGCGCCTGCCGTGGCTCGGGACCACCATCCTGGTCGCGGCGCTCGCCGCGCTTGCGGTGTTCGCCGGCCCGGCGTTCCACTACGCCGAGGGGCTTGCCGCCGAGCTCGGCCAGTCGCGGGGATACATCGATACCGTGCTCGGCCCGCAGCCCGCGGAGGAGTTGCGATGAAGCGTCGCCTGCTGCCACATCCGTTCGCCAGCCTCGCGCTCGCCGTCTTCTGGGTGTGGCTCAACAACTCGCTCGCGCCCGGGCACCTGCTGCTCGGGCTGCTGCTGGGCTGGGGGCTGCCGTTCATGGTGGGCCGCTTCTGGCCGGAAACGGTCCGGGTGTCGCAGCCCTGGCGGCTGGTCGGGCTCGCCGGCGTGGTCGCGCTCGACATCGTCACGGCCAACCTTCGTGTCGCGGTCGCGATCCTCGGTCCGGTGCGCCGCCTGCGGCCGGGGATCGCGGTGGTCCCTCTCGACGTGCGCTCCGACAGCGGCATCGCGGTACTCGCCAACACCATCACGCTGACGCCCGGCACGTTGAGCAGCGACTTGAGCCCGGATCGGCGCCGGCTGCTGGTGCACTACCTGGATGAGCGCGACCCCGAGGCGATGGTGGCGACGATCAAGCGGCGCTACGAGCAGCCCATCATGGAGGTATTCGGATGATCGAGGCCGCCATCGAGCTCACCCTCGGCCTCATCGGCGCTTCCATGGCGCTTGCGGCGTGGCGGTTGCTGCGCGGGCCTGACGTCGTCGACCGGGTGATCGCGCTCGACACCCTGTATGTCAACGCCTGTGCGCTGCTGCTTGCCTTCGGCATGCGTGGCTCGACCTCGCTGCACTACGAGGCGGCCCTGATCATCGCCATGCTGGGTTTCCTGTCCACCGCCGCGTTCGCGAAGTTCCTGCTGCGCGGCGACATCATCGAGTGACCGCCATGTCCGACGTCATTGCCTCGATCCTGATCGTCTCCGGCGGCGTGTTCTGCCTGCTCGGCTCGCTCGGCCTGGTGCGCATGCCCGACGCCCTGATGCGCCTGCACGGCCCGAGCAAGGCGACGACACTGGGCATCGGGTGCGTCGCACTGGCTTCGCTGGTCTTCTTCACCGTGCGCGAGGGAGCGCCGTCGCTGCACGAGTTGCTGATCATCGCCTTCATCATGATGACCACGCCGGTCAGCGCGCATCTCATCGCGCGCGCGGCCCTGCACCGCCGGCTGCCGCTGTGGCGACCGGACGGGAAGGAAAATTGAATTCGCGCGCCCCGCTGGTCGTCCTGATCGTCGTTGCGGCCCTGCTCGCCGGCGGCTGCAGCCGCCAGGAGGCGGCCTGGAAGGAGGCGCGTGGCGTGGACGACGTGGCCGCCTACCGGGCCTACCTGCAGGACTTCCCGGCCGGCACCCACGCTGCCGAGGCGCGCGAGCGCCTGCGCTTGCTGGTCGAGCAGGAGCATTGGTCGCGCGCGCTGCGCCTCGACACGCCGGAGGCAATGCAGCGTTTCCTGGCGGAGCATCCGGAGGGACGCCATGCGACCGAGGCGCGTGCCCGCCTGGAGGAGTTCGTGGCCGCCGGTCAGGCGCCACCGGCTCCAGTGCCGGTCGCCGCGCTCGGCACTTGGGTGCAGGTCGGCGCATTCAGTCGTGGCGCGGCTGCCGCCGAAGCGGCTTGGGGGCCCTTGCGCGACCGTCATCCGGGCCTGTTCGACGGTCTGGAACCCGCCGTGGAAGCCCTCGAACGCGACGGTGAGGCATTGTGGCGGTTGCTGGCCGGGCCCCTGAGCGCACCGCGCGCGGCCACGGTCTGCGCCGTACTCGAGACGCACGGCGACCCCTGCCTCGTGGTGACCCGCTGAGAAAGCGCCGCAAGACGGGTCAGTTTCTGACGCGCTGCGTCACCCGCGTCCGCGGGGTCGACGCAACATATTGATTTATAAGGCGTCATCAAGCTGGCACGAGCCTTGCTACTACCCCTGCGACAAGGTCTCGGACGGCGCTCATGGCAGTCATGGATAAAGTGGAAGTCATCGCGGTGCTCGTCGGCGGCGACGATGGCGGCGCGCTCGCGACGGTGATCCTGCGGGATGCGCAGGGCAACGTGGAGTCGCGCCAGGTCGCGGCCGACCACGAGCTGGTGCGGCGCGGTTCCAGGAACGGCTGCTTCAGGCGCGGCGACCCGATCGTCGACCCGGTGTCGCGCGAGATCCTCGGCTATGAACTGGAGGAGGTCGCGCCCGGCCGCTGACCCCCAGCAAGGTCCCCCAAGCGAAGCCCTCCCCCCAGAGTTTCGCTCCCTCGCGCCGCAACTCCGCTTCCCCGGGTTGCGGCGTCTTTTTTCGTCCCTCAGCCCGTGAACTTGCGCCACAGGGCCCGGCCGACGAGCCGGGTGCGCGTGGCCAGGTCGAAGCGCTTGATATTGGTCGCCATGGTGCCGGTCGTGAACCGTGTCCGCTTGGAATAGTCGATGCGGACGTCGACCAGCACCGGCCGACCGGCGGCCGCACTCGCCAGGGCGCGTTCCATCGCGGCGCCGATGCCGGCATCGTCGCGCATCAGTTCGTATTCGACGCGGCTGGCGCGGGCCAGTCCTTCGAGGTCGAGTTCCGGCAGGACGGTGCAGGTCTTGCGGTTGTACGGCGCGCTCTGCGCCTGGGCGATCTGCGCCAGCTCGCCGTCGTTGAAGATGAACCACACGACACCCGCGCGTTGCGCCACCGCGGTCGCCATCTCTAGGCCGGTCATGCGCGCGGCGCCGTCGCCGACGATGCCCACCACCGTGCGCTCTGGGCGCGCCAGCTTGGCGCCGATCACTCCCGGAACGCAGTAGCCCATCGAATTGAAGTCGGAGGGCGAGAAGAACGTGCGAGGTGCATGGAACGGCATCAGCTCGGCGGTGAGGAACGTATGGTTGCCATCGTCAGCGACCACGATGCCGTCGTCCGGCAACGCACGACGCAGCGCCGCGAAGAAGCGCGCCGGATTGACGCGTCCCTTCGGATCATGGCCGAGCCATTCGTCGACGTACGCTTTCTTGTCGGCCGCGATGCGCTTGGCGACGGCCTCGCCCCGGGCGGCGCCGCGCGCCACCGGCCCGAGGGTCTCGGCAAGTGCCGTCAGCACGGCGCGGGCGTCACCCTCGAGGGTGACGGCCGCGGGATAGTTGGCGTTGAACACCTTCGGGTTGATGTCGACGTGGATGAGATTGGCCGGCACCTCGCAACCGTAGCTGCCGGTCGCGATCTCCGCGAAACGCGTGCCCACGGCGAGCAGGCAGTCGCAGTGCGCAAACGCGTTCTGTGAGGCCGGTACCGCGGACGGCCCGAGTGCAAAGCCGGCATGCAGGCGGTGATTGCCGCGAAAGGCCGACAGCCCCTGCAGGGTCGTCGCGACCGGCGCGCCGAGCCGCTCGGCGAGCGCCTCGAGAACCTGCATCGCATCGACGGCGCCCCAGCCGCAGAAGATGCCGGGGCGCTCGGCATGCCTGAGCAACGCCGCGGCGCGCTCGAGGTCCGCGCCCGACGCGCGGTGGGTGCCGGCCATCGGCGACGGGGCCTCGGGCAGCGAGTCGACCTCGCCTGGAATGAGCTGCAGCTCCACCGGGATCTCGACGAATACCGGGCCGGGCTCGCCGCTCACGGCCGTCCGCCAGGCCTCGTAGATCGTCGGCACGACGTCGGCGTGGCGTTCGACGCGCCACGTGCCCTTGGTGATGGGCTTAAGCAGCGCGTGCTGATCCATGTCGTGCAACTGGTAGGCACGCCCGGTGTCGCGGCGTACCCCGCCGGCGATGACGAGCATCGGGATGCCGTCCAGGAAGGCCTCGCCGATGCCGCTCGCAGCATGCGTCACGCCCGCCGCCGGCACGATCAGCAGGGTGCCGAGCCCGGCACCGCTGCGACTGACCGCGTCGGCCATGAATGCGCCGCCGCCCTCGTGGGCCACCAGCACCGGCGTGATGGATTCCGAGGCGTCCAGTTCGTCGTACATCTCGGTGTTGTGTACGCCGGGGATCCCGAAGGTGTGGCGGATCCCGAGTTGTTCCAGGGCGTGGCGGGCAAGCGCCGCAGCGGTCTTCTTCATGGCCTGTCTCCCCGTCCGCGACCGGCACCGGCCTGGACCGCGGCATGCTAGCGCAGGGTCACGCGGCACGGAAACGGAAAGGGGCGGGTCCGTTGCCGGACCCGCCCCTGGATGGCTCGAAGCCGCGCCGCTGTCTACCAGCGGGCGCCGCCGCCGCCACGCGGCGCATCCTTGCGGGGCTGCGCCTCGTTCACCTTGATCGCACGGCCGTCGATCTGGTGACCGTTGAGGCTGTTGATCGCCTTGCTGGCGTCGGCATTCGACATCTCGATGAAGCCGAAGCCGCGGGGGCGGCCAGTCTCACGGTCGTTGATCATGGCGAGCGACTCGACGGTGCCGTGCTGCTCGAACAGCGCGCGAACGTCGGACTCGGTGGCGGAGAAGGGCAGGTTGCCCACGAATATCTTGGTCATTTTGCTACTACACTCACTGCATTGGGCCTGTTGTCCGCCGCCCGCCTGGGGATCGGTCGGGTTCGGCCCGTTCGGACTTGCAGCCTCATCGCGCGCCGGGCATCGCGCTTGCACGCGAATACGCCAGCACGCGGCGTGGCTGCCACGTGGATCGGGAACACATCGGGTGGGCGTGGGGGCCGTGCGGGCGCGGATGGGCGCCGGGGGCCAGGACGAACAACAGACAGGTCACGAACCTGCGCGCAGCATACAGGATTCTCGACGGGCCACGAGGACTATTCTTGATCGAGCCTGCAAAGTCCCCGGGCGTCACCGGGATATACCTGCGCCTCGCGGCGGTGCCGGCGATCTGGGGCGGAACCTTCATCGCCGGTCGCGGGCTCGCGCTGGCACTGCCGGCCAGCGTCGGGTCGCTGCTGCGCTTCGTGGTTGCAAGCCTGGTGCTCTGGGCGGCAGCCCGGTTGCTGGAGGGCGGCATGCCGCGGCTCGACCGGCGGCAGTTCGCGGCCACGCTCGCCCTGGGCGCCACCGGCATCCTGGCCTACAACCTGTGCTTTCTCGGCGCCCTTGCCCGCCTGCCGGCGAGCCGTACCTCGCTCATCGTCGCGCTGAACCCGGTGGTCACGATCGCCGCCGCCTCGCTGTTCATGGGCGAGCGACTGAGTCTCCAGCGCTGGTCTGGCGTGGCACTGGCGCTGGCGGGAGTGTGGGTGGTGATCTCGCGCGGCGATGTGCTCGGGTCGGTGTCCGGCTCGGTCGGAACCGGCGAACTCATGATGTTCGGCGGGGTGTGCGCGTGGGCGGCCTACACGCTGATCGGCCGGACCGTGCTCAAGGGGCTCACGCCGCTCGCGGCGACGGCGTGGGCGTCGTTGTTTGGCACCGCGCTGCTCGCGGTCGCGTCCTTGCCGGACCTGGCCTCGGTCGAGCGTGCAGCGCTGACGCCTGCCGTCCTCGGCGCCGTGCTGTACCTCGGCGTGCTCGGAACCGGCGTCGCGTTCGTCTGGTACTACCGTGCCGTGCAGGAGCTCGGACCTTCACGGACCGTCATCTTCAACAACCTCGTGCCGGTGTTCGGAACCGCCTTCGGCGTGCTGCTGCTGGGCGAGCCCTTGAGCGCGAGCATGGTGATCGGCGGCAGCGTCGCGGTTGCCGGCGTGATGCTCGTGTCGCGCGGCTAGGGAGGCCTCACGCCTGGCCAAAGGCCGGCGCGTCTCCGGCGAGGTAGTCTGCCTCCTCCGCGGTGTCCATCCGGCCGAGCACGCGATTGCGATGCGGGAAACGGCCGAAGCGGGCGACGATGTCCCGGTGCAGCCGGGCGTAGCGGGTGAAGCCGGCGTAGGTCGCCTCGAGTCCCGCCGGCGCCCTGGCCTCGAGCACCTCGAACAGGCCGACGCAACGGTCCTGGTCGGCGACGCGTTCGGAGTGCTCGAGCGGCATGTAGAAGAACACGCGCTCGATCGGAGTGAGGCGGCCGTCGTGGCCCAGGTCGAGGCCGTCCAGGGTCAGCGCGCGCGCCGCGTCGTCGCTCGCGAACGCGCGCCGGCTGCCGCGGTACAGGTTGCGCGGCAACTGGTCGAGCAACAGGATGAGCGCGAGCCGCCCGGGCGGGTCGGCTTGCCAGTGATCGAGCCCGCCCCGGGCGGCGAGCTCGGCGGTGCTGCCGAAAAGCCCCCGCAACAGGTCGTCGCGTGCCGCGGACTCCGCCGCTGTTTCGGCGGCGCCGCCAAACCAGAACCGCTGTCGCTCCGGCAGCGCGGCCGGATCCTCACGCGCGGTGCCGAACCAGAAATCGAGCAGGGTCGCCGGAGACATCGGGGCATCGTAGCCACAAAGCACCGGATGGTCAGGGGTCGTCGTCGAGAATGCTGCGGTGCAGCAGACATGCTGCGCTGCAGCATTGACTCCGGCCCATCGCACGCTATGCTGCTTTGCGCTGCAACGGAGCACCCCCATGACCGACAGGGAGCACCGGCCGGCCGCGGGGCTGTACCGGGACGAATTCGAGCGCGACAGCTGCGGCTTCGGGCTGATCGCCAACCTCGACGACCAGCCGAGCCATTGGCTGGTGGAAACCGCGATCACTGCGCTGTCGCGCCTGACGCACCGCGGTGCGGTGGCGGCCGACGGCAAGACCGGTGACGGCTGCGGGCTGCTGCTCAAGTTCCCGGGCACGTTCCTGCGCGAGATAGCCACCGACCTCGGCCTGCAGCTCACCGAGCGCTTCGCCGCCGGCATCGCCTTCCTGTCGCGGTTCGACGAGCAGGCGGAACGCGCCCGCGCGACGCTCGAGCAGCAGCTCGAGCGGGAAGGTCTCGTGGTCGCGGGATGGCGCGAAGTGCCGACCAACCCGGAAGCCTGCGGCGAGGAAGCCTTGCGCACGCTGCCGCGCATGGACATGGTCTTCGTCAACTGCCCCGTCGATACCGACGAAGCGACCTTCAACCGCCGCCTGTTCCTGGCCCGCCGGCGCAGCGAGAAGGCCCTGGAGGACAAGGACCCGGTCTTCTACATGCCGTCGCTGTCGGCGGCGACCATCGTCTACAAGGGCATGGTGATGCCCGCGCACCTGGCGACCTTCTTCCCGGACCTCGCCGACCCGCGCCTCGAGACCTCGGTTGCGGTCTTTCACCAGCGCTTCTCGACCAACACGCTGCCGCAATGGCGGCTCGCGCATCCGTATCGGTTCCTGGCGCACAACGGCGAGATCAACACCATCCAGGGCAATCGCAGCTGGGCGGTGGCGCGCGGCCCGGTATTCCGCTCGCCACTGCTGCCGGACCTGTCCGACATCCTGCCGCTCGTGTCACTGACGGGTTCCGACTCGCAGAGCCTCGACAACATGCTGGAGGTGCTGTTGATGGGCGGGCTGGACGTCATGCACGCAATGCGCCTGCTGATGCCGCCGGCATGGCAGAACGTCGACAGCATCGAGCCGGACCTGCGTGCGTTCTATGAGTTCTACGCCGCGCACTTCGAGTCGTGGGACGGTCCGGCCGGCATCGTGCTCACCGACGGCCGTTACGCCGCCTGCACGCTGGACCGCAATGGCCTGCGACCCGCGCGCTGGGTGATCACCCGCGACCGGCACCTGACCATCGCCTCGGAGATCGGCGTGTGGGACTACGCGCCGGGCGACGTGCTCAAGAAGGGACGCATGAGCCCGGGCGAGATGATGGCCCTCGACCTGCATACCGGCGAGCTGCTCGACTCGAAGCGCATCGACGATCTGCTCAAGAGCCGCCATCCCTACAAGACCTGGCTCAAGAAGGGGGTGCGCTACCTCGAGGCGGACCTGATCGACCCGCGGCTCGCGGCCGAGCCGATGGATACCGACACACTCGCCCTCTACCAGAAGATGTTCAACATCACCGCCGAGGAGCGCGACGAGATCATCCGCGTCCTGGCCGAGGACGAGAGCGAGGCGGTCGGCTCGATGGGCGACGACACGCCGATGCCGGTGCTGT
>CAZXAS010000016.1:0-26553 GCA_964638185.1 uncultured Steroidobacteraceae bacterium
AGTCCCAGCACCCGCGCGACGGTGCGCGCGATCTGCGCCACCTCGAGCGAGTGGGTGAGCCGCGTGCGAAACAGGTCGCCCTCGTGGTTGACGAAGACCTGGGTCTTGTAGACCAGCCGCCGGAAGGCGTTGGAATGGACGATGCGGTCGCGGTCGCGCTGGAACTCGCCGCGGTAGGAGGGGGATTCCTCGACGTGGCGCCGGCCCCGCGAGGTCGCCTCGCGCGCCGCGTAGGCGGCCACCGTGGCGTCATGCGCCGGCGTGCTCACCGCCCGGCGACCCCGACCGTGTCGACGAGCAACGCGTCGAGGAGGTCGTCGGGATACTCGGCAGTGAACACGGCCGCGCCAAGCGTTCGGAGCAGCACCAGCCGCACCCGGCCGGCAGCCACCTTCTTGTCCATGCGCATGAGCTCGCGCGCGCGCTCCCGGCCGAAACGCGGCGGGTCGAGCGGCAGGCCGGCGCGGGCCAGCAGCTCGCGCACCCGGGTCACGTCGGCGGCGGCGAGCCAGCCCAGGCGCCGCGACATCTCCGCCGCCATCGCCATCCCGGCCGCGACCGCCTCGCCGTGCAACCAGTTGCCGTAGCCGGTCGCCGCCTCGATGGCGTGGCCGAAGGTGTGCCCGAGATTGAGCAGTGCGCGCTCGCCCTGCTCGCGCTCGTCGCTCGCGACGATCGCCGCCTTGCACTCGCAGGAACGCCGGATGGCGAAGGCCAGCGCCGCGGCATCGCGCGCGAGCAGCCGCTCGACGTTGGACTCCAGCCAGTCGAGGAACGCCGCATCGCGGATGAGGCCGTACTTGATCACTTCGGCGACACCGGCGCGCAGCTCGCGGTCCGGCAGCGTCGCGAGCGTGTCGGTGTCGGCGATCACGGCGACCGGCTGGTGGAAGGCGCCGATCAGGTTCTTGCCGCCCGGGTGGTTGACGCCGGTCTTGCCGCCGACGGAGGAATCGACCTGCGCGAGCAGCGTGGTCGGCAGCTGCACGAAGGCCACGCCACGCTGGTAGCAGGCCGCGGCGAAGCCCGCGATGTCGCCCACGACGCCGCCGCCGAGCGCGAGCACGGCGCAGTCGCGGTTGTAGCGGCCCTCGACCAGCGCGTCGAGGACGCGCGCCATCGTCGCCAGCGTCTTGTACTGCTCGCCGTCGGGCAGGATGCACTGGCGAAACTTCAGCCCGTCGAGCGCGGAGGCGAGGCGTGGTGCGTACAGGGGCGCGACCGTGTCGTTGCTCACCAGCAGCAGGTCGCGCGCGCCGACGTGGCGCACCAGCAGCTCGCGGTTGGCAATGAGTCCCGGGCCGATCAGGATCGGGTAGCTGCGCGGTCCCAGGTCGATGTCGAGCGTATCCATGTGTTCAGTCCGGTGCGCCGGCCTGTCCGAGGCGCGTGGCGATCTCGTCGGCGACCGCGTGCACCTTGCGACCGTCGGTCACGACCGTGAGGGCGGCGATTTCCCGGTACAGCGGCCCGCGGACCTCCATCAGCTCCGCCAGCCGCCGCCGCGGGTCGTCCGTGAACAGGAGCGGCCGGTTGCGGCTGCGCCGGGTGCGGGACAGCTGCTGCTCCACCGAGGTCTCAAGATAGACGACCACGCCGCGGGCCGATAGTCGCTCGCGGTTCTCCGGCCGGAGGATGGCGCCGCCGCCCGTGCCGAGCACGATGCCCAGCATCCTGGTCAGCTCGTCGAGCGCCTCCGCTTCCCGGTCACGAAACCCGGCCTCGCCCTCCTTCTCGAAGATGAAGGGGATGTCGACGCCGGTGCGGGCCTCGACCTCGCCGTCGCTGTCGACGAAGCGGTACCCGAGCCGCTGGGCCAGCCGGCGGCCGACCGCGGTCTTGCCGGAGCCCATCGGCCCCACCAGGAACACGCTCTTGCCGTCCGTCATGAGGATCGTGCACCCCGCACCAAAGGCAACGGCCGCCCCGAGGGGGGGGCGGCCGCCTGACTTTGCCCATGCCGGCCCCGGCCTGCAAGCCGGGCCCGGTGACCGGGACTACTGGATGTTCGAGCCTTCGCGCAGGATCTTCGGCGTGACGAAGATCAGGAGCTCGTCCCGGTTGTTGGTGCGGGTGGTCGACTTGAACAGGTAGCCGAGGCCCGGGATGTCGCCGAGGAAGGGCACCTTGCGCTCACCCTCGCGCCGCTCGGTCTCCATGATGCCGCCGAGCACCACGGTCTGGCCGTCGTTGACCAGCACCTGGGTGGTGATCGAGCGGGTGTCGATCGAGGGCACGAAGCCGCCGGTCGCACTCGGCACCAGCTCGCCGACGCTGTCCTTGTTGACCTCGAGGTCGAGGATGACGCGGTCGTCGGGCGTGATCTGCGGCGTGACCTTGAGCGACAGCACGGCCTTCTTGAACTGGGTCGTGGTGGCGCCGCTCGACGCCGACTCCTGGTAGGGCACCTCGACGCCCTGCTCGATGACCGCCTCCCGCTGGTTGGCGGTGATCACGCGCGGCGACGAGACGATCTCGCCCTTGCCCTCGGCCTGCGCGGCCGACAGCTCGAGGTCGATCAGGAAGTCGTCGAAGTCGAGGATCGCCAGCGCGATCCGGCCGGCCGGGTTGCTGACCGGCATGTTGACGTTGTAGCGGTCGAAGTTGCCGAAGGGCACGTTGACCGGGAACGGCTGGCCGGTGTCGGCGAGGTTGTCGAGCGCCGAGCCCATGATGGTATCGGTCGACTGGGCGCTGCCGCTGATCGCGAACAGGTCGCCGGCGTCGTCCGAGACGCGGGTGAAGCCCATGCGCACGCCGAGGTCGCGCGAGAAGTCGTCGCTGACGATGACGATGCGCGACTCGATCAGCACCTGGCGGACCGGGATGTCGAGCGTCGCCACCATCGCGCGGATCTTCTCCAGCTGCTCCGCGGTATCCTGCACCAGCAGCGTGTTGGTGCGCTCGTCGATGCTGACGGTGCCGCGCGAGGACAGGAGCGAGCCGCCGCCGCCCGACTTCAGCAGGCCGGCGATGCTCGATGCCTTGGCGTAGTTGACCTGCAGGAACTCGGTCCGGAGCGGAGCGAGCTCCTGGATCTCCTGCTGCGCGGCGAGCTCGGCCTTCTCGCGGGCCGCGATCTCCGGCTGCGGCGCCACCAGGATCACGTTGTCCTTGGTGCGCATGTCGAGGCCCTTGGTGCGCAGGACGATGTCGAGCGCCTGGTCCCAGGGAACGTTCTGAAGCCGCAGGGTCACGCGTCCCTTGACGGTGTCGCTGACCACGATGTTCTGGCCGCTGGTGTCGGCGAGCAGCTGCAGCACGGCGCGGACGTCGATGTCCTGGAAGTTGAGCGTCAGGCGCTCGCCCTTGTAGACCTTCTCCTCCTCGGTCACCAGCGTCTTCTTCGGCCGCTGCTTGACCTCGACCACGTAGGTGTCGTCGGTCTGGTAGGCGAGCTGCTCGAAGTCGCCCGTCGCGGTCACCACGACGCGCGCACCGTTGCCGACGCGGCTGGCATCGACGGTGGTCACGGGCGTGGCGAAGTCGGTCACGTCGTAGCGCTTCATCATGTCCTCGGGCAGCACGGCGCCCGTGAAGTCGACGATGATGCGGTTGCCTTCCTGCTTGAGGCTCGCCGGGGTGCGCGCGTCGGACAGCTTGATGATCACCCGGCCGGCGCCGTCGACCGAACGGCGGAAGTCGACGCCGCCGATGCTGCGCGGACCGGACATGGCGGCCGGTGCGGCGGCCTGCATCGTGCCGGCCGACTCCGCCGGGACGGCGGCGCTGCCGAGCGTCACCAGCACCTCGTTGCCCTGGGCGGTGGCGGTGTAGGGCACCAGCGCGTCGAGGTTGAAGACCACGCGGGTGCGCCCGCCGGCCTCGGCCACGACGATGGTGTCCACGCCGCCGGAGTTGACGTCGATGCGGCGGTTGTCGAGCGCGAGCCCGACATCCGGCAGGTCGACGGACAGCCGGGCAGGCTGGTCGATGGTGAAGGTCAGCGGCTCCGGTGCCGGCCCGGAGGTCCGCAGGCGGACCTGCAGGGCGCTCCCCTGGACCGCCTGCACCTCGACGTCGGTGAGCGTCGTCGCGGGATCCTGGGCCGCCGCGGGCATCGTCGATGCCAGCGCCACCACGGCCAGTGCGCCGCCGAGCGCGCGCCTCACGAGGCGTCCGCCCTGTTCCCAAACCGTCTTGCGGTCGTTGCCAGCCATCAGAAGTTCTCCCACGAAATCAGTCCGCCAACGCCAGGGCCGCCTGTCGCTCGAGATAACCGCCGAGGCCGTCCGGGACGATCTCGACGAGTGCGATGCGGGCGTCGTTCACTGCAGTGATCCGGCCGTCGTTCTGCCCGAGGTGATTGCCCGGGAGCACGCGGTGGATGAGTCCATCCTTGGTCTGCACCAGCCCGAAGTTCGCGCCGCCGAGCTTCAGGGTGCCGACCATCTTGAGCGTATCGAGCGAGAACTGCTCCAGATACTCGCGCGGCCTCTGGGTGTCGGGGCGTGGCCCGGACGCCTGCTCGGTCGCGAAGCTCTGCAGGAACGGCGAGCGCCTGTCGGCCATCGTGTACGCGTACGACTCGTACGGCACGACCTCCGGCAGCGGCTCGATCCGCCCGCCGGGGCGGGTCTTGGCCTGCTCGATCTCGGCGCGCAGGCCGTCGACGCCGCCGCCGCAGCCGGCCAGGGCCAGTGTCGCGAGCGCGAGGCCCGCGGCCAGGAATGACTTGGTGTTCGGTGTGCTCATGAGCTTGTCACTTGCGCTTCGACTTCTTCTCGGCCGCCGCGGCTGCTTCCTGCTCCGCGATCTCCGATTCCTCGAGATAGCGGTAGGTCTTGGCGGTGAGGTCGAGGGTCAACGAATCCGACGGCGCCGCCGCCTGGCCCCGGCGACCACCGCCGCCGCGGCCCTTCTCCTGCGCGATCTGGATGTCGTGCAGCGTGACGATGCGTGGCAGCGCGGCGATGCCGCTGACGAACTGGCCGAACTCGTGGTAGTTGCCGGTGAGCCGGATCTTGATCGGCAACTCGGCGTAGAAGTCGCGCCGCACCTCGCCGCCGGGCTGGAACAGCTTCTCCTGCAGGCCCGCGGCAAGCCCGGTCTGCGAGATGTCGACCAGCAGGCTCGGCACCTCGGTGCGGCCGGGGAGCTGGCGCAGCATCGCGCCGAAGCTGCGCTCGATCTCCGCCAGCTGCTGGCGGTAGGCCTCGAGATTCGCCGCCTTGCGCTGCTTCTGGTCGAAGGTGTTCCACAGCTCCTTCTGCTCGGCCTCTGCCTTGCGCAGCTGTGGCAGGTTGCCGTTCGACTCGGAGTACACGAAGAACCACACCAGCGCCGCGGCCGCGATCACGAACACGATGCCGACGGTCACCGCGCGGAACACGAACGGCCAGCGGCCGACGTCCTTGGGATCGAGGCTCTTGAGCTGCTCCAGCAACTTGTTGAGGTCGTTCATCGGCTGGCCTCCCGCACGCGCTTCTTGGCCGCGGGTGCGGCCTCGGCCGCCTCGTCCTCGGGCGTGGCCGCCTTCAGCTGCGCGAACAGCGTGAACTTGGCGCCGGATCCCGGCGCGCCGGTCTCGATGACCTTGAGCTCGGGCTTGGCCAGCACCTCGGAGCCGTCGATGTTGCGCATGAACGCCGAGACGCGGGTGCTCGACTGCGCCACGCCGTCGAACTCGAGCTTGCGGCTGTTCTGCTTGACCGACGTCAGGTAGACGCCCTCGGGCAGCGTGCTGACGATGTTGTCGAACAGCTTGACCACTTCCGGCCGGCTCTTCTGCAGCTTCTCGATGACTTCCATGCGCGCGACCATGCGCCGCTTCTGCTCCTCGAGGGCGAGGATCTCCTCGATCTGCTTGTCGAGGGCGGCGATCTCGGTGCGCAGCAGGTCGTTGCGGCGCTGCTGCGCGTCGATCATGGTGCTGACCGCGAACTGCGCGGCGAAGCCGACGATCAGCGCCAGGCCCGCGGCCCCGGCCAGCCCGATCAGGAATTCCTTCTGGCGCCGCTGGCGGAGTTCTGCCCGCCAGGGCAGCAGGTTAATATTTGGCATCTTCGTCGAAGCTCCGCAGTGCCAGACCACAGGCGGTCAGTAGCGCCGTGGCATCGCGGGTCACCCCGAGCGCCTTGGCCTTGGATGAAACGCGCATCTGCCCCAGCGGATCGCCGCGCTCGGCCGCAATGCCGACGCGGCTGCCGATCACGTCCGCCACGCCCGGTATGTTGGCACAGCCGCCGCACACCAGGATCTGCTCAGGCTGCGAACGGCCGCTGCCGGAGGCGAGGTAGAACTGCAGCGAGCGACTGACCTGCTGGGTCATGTCGTCGATGAACGGGTCGAGCACCTCCGGCTGGTAGTTCGCCGGCAGGCCGCCTTCCTTCTTGGCGCGCCCGGCCTCCTCCATCGAAAGGCCGTAGGTGCGCATGATTTCCTCGGTCAGCTGCTGCCCGCCGAACACGAAGTCGCGGGTGTAGATGACCGTGAGGTCCTTGAGCACGCTGAAGGTGGTGGTGCTGGCGCCGAAGTCGACCACCGCGATGGTGCGGTCGATGCCGCCGTCCGGCATCTGGTGGCGCATCAGGCGACAGGCATTCTCGAGCGCGAAGGCCTCGACGTCGACGAGCTTCGGCGTCAGGCCCGCGGCCGCCACCGCCGCGACGCGCTGGTCGACGTTCTCGGTGCGGGTGGCGACGAGCAGCACCTCGACCATCTCGGGGTCCTTCTCCGATGGCCCGAGCACCTGGAAGTCGTAGCTGACTTCCTCCATCGGGAACGGGATGTACTGGTCGGCCTGCAGTTCCACCTGCTGCTCGAGCTCCGCGCCGGAGAGCGAACGCGGCATCTGGATGGCCTTGGTGATGGCGGCGTCACCACTGATCGCCACCGCGCACTCCTTGCTGCGCACGCCGGAGCGCTTGACGGCGCGACGGATCGCCTCGCCGACGGCGTTGGCGTCGACGATGGCCTTGTCATTGACGGCATTGTGCGGCGTGGGCTCGGCGGCGTACGCCTCGACCCGGTACTGGCCACCGGACTCGGTGAGCTCGATGAGCTTGATCGACGAAGTCGTAATGTCGAGGCCCATCAAGGGACGATGCCTCGAACCGAGCGAGAACTGAGGCAGCTTCACGACTATTGATTCCTTTTCAGGTCAAGCGCTTGCGTCGCCAAAGCGCCACGCCGGGTCAAGTTTGTCGCCCAACTATATAGCAAGCAACTGTTAAATTGAACGTGACCCGAATCGCAGTTCTTCTGGCGCCGCACGCACCCCCCGAGGCTCCCCGGCCAAGTCGACGTGGCCAGCCGGCCCGCCCGGCTGTCCCACCCTGGTATTCCAGCCGTTGGCGCACGATTGAACAATGCACCGCCAGCCCGTGCCGATGCTGAACCACCCGCGGCCGCCGCTCCGTGCGGGGCGTCACGAACCTGCAAACTGACCCCCCGGGCGGACCCCGCCGCCACGCCCCGCCGCAACTAGGCATAATCGACGGGTCCCGTATCCACGAACGGCAGGACCCTGGTGAAAGTCACCCCCGTGCGCGCGCTCAATGCCGCGGCCGTCGTCATAGTAGCGCTCGCCGGCCTGGTCGGACTCGCCTTTGCGGCCACCTACTATTACCTCAAGCCGACACTGCCCGACGTCGCGCAGATCAAGGACCTGAAGCTGCAGATGCCGCTGCGGATCTACACCCGCGACGGTCGCCTGATCAGCCAGATCGGCGAGCAGCGCCGGCTTCCGGTGCGCTTCGACGAAGTCCCGCAGGTCGTGGTCCAGGCTTTCCTCGCCGCCGAGGACGACCGCTTCTTCGAGCACCCGGGCATCGACTGGCAGGGGCTGGTGCGTGCCGTGCTGGTCGCGGCGGGGCTGCCCGGACCGCGCCAGGGCGGCAGCACGCTCACCCAGCAGCTGGTGCGCACCACGCTCATCACCAAGGAGCGGACACTCAGGCGCAAGCTGCGCGAGATCTTCCTCGCGCTGACGCTCGAGAACGAGCTCTCCAAGCAGGAGATCCTCGAGCTCTACCTCAACACCGTGTTCCTCGGCCAGCGCGCCTACGGCGTCGCGGCGGCGGCGGAGACCTACTTCGGCAAGCGACTGGCGGACGTGTCGGTGGCCGAGGCGGCGCTGCTTGCCGGCATCCCGCAGCGGCCCTCGCACTACAACCCGGTCGCGAGTCGCGAGCTGGCGGAACGCCGCCGCGCCTATGTGCTGCGGCGCTTGAACGAGCTCGGCTTCATCGACGAGGAGCAGCAGCGCGCCGCGCTGGCGGAACCGGTGTCCGGCGAGATGTACGGCCCGCGCATCGAGGTCGAGGCGCCCTATGTCGCCGAGCTGGCGCGGCAGGCGCTCTACGAGCAGTACGGCGAGAGCCTCTACACCGACGGCCTGCAGGTCGTGACCACGCTCGACAGCCGCCTGCAGGCCGCGGCCGACATGGCGCTGCGCAGCGGGGTGCTCGAGTACGACCGCCGCCACGGCTACCGCGGGCCGGCGGCGCGCGTGGAACTGCCCCCGGTCGAGGGACCCGAGGTCGTCGAAGCGGCGCTGGCCCCGCACCCGGTCGTAGGACCGTTGTTGCCGGCCCTGGTGCTCGAGGTGGACCGGCGCGGCGCGCGCGTGGCGACACGCAGCCGCGGCGAGTTCACGTTGCCGTTCGACGGCATGCGCTGGGCGGCCAAGGCGCTCGCCGGCGGCGCCACCGGCCCGGCGCCCGAGCGTCCGGCCGAAGTCGTCGCACGCGGCGACGTGGTCTACATCCTGCCGGCCCGGCCGGGCAGCGCGTTCCTGGCCCAGCTGCCCGACGCGCAGGGCGCCCTCGTCGCGCTCGACCCGGCGGACGGGGCCATCGTCGCGCTCTCCGGCGGATTCGACTACTACACCGCGAAGTTCAACCGTGCGACCCAGGCGCGTCGCCAGCCCGGCTCGGTGTTCAAGCCGTTCGTGTACTCGGCGGCCCTGGAGGGCGGCTTCACCCCCGCCTCGATCATCCTCGACGCGCCGGTCGTCTACGAGGCCCCCGAGGTCGATCCGGATGCGCCGCCGGTCCCGCCGGTCGAGGGCGAGGACGGCGAGGCCGTCGCCCAGCCGGAGGAGCGTGACTGGCGGCCGGTCAACGTCGACAGCCGCTTCTACGGGCCGACGCGGCTGCGTGACGCGCTGGCGCGGTCGCGCAACCTGGTGTCGGTGCGCGTGATGCGCTCGCTCGGCATCGGCTTCGTGCGCGACTACGCGACGCGCTTCGGCTTCCCGGCCGAACACATCCCTGCCGACCTCACCGCCGCCCTCGGCACGGCGCAGCTCACGCCGCTCGAGGTGGCGCGCGGCTACGCCGTGTTCGCCAATGGCGGCCAGCTGGTCGAGCCGTACTTCATCCAGCGCGTGCTGGGGCCGGCGGGCGAGGTCCTGTCCGAGGCCGCGCCCGTGATCGCCTGCCCGGAATGCGACGAGGCTGGCATGGTGCCGCCGCTCCCGGCGAGCGACGCCCAGGCGGCGCGCGCCACCTGGGCGCGCGACGTTGGCGGCCGCCTGCTGGTCGATCCCGAGCGCCGTGCGCCCGAGGTCGTCAGCCCGGCGAACGTGTACATCATGACGGACATGATGCGCGACGTGATCGAGCGCGGCACCGGGCGGCGCGCCATGGCGCTCGGTCGGCGCGACCTCGCCGGCAAGACCGGCACCACCAACGACCGCCGCGACGCGTGGTTCTCGGGATTCAACGCCGACCTCGTCGCCACGGCCTGGGTCGGCTTCGACCAGGAGCGGACGCTCGGCGCGCGCGAGGAAGGCGGACGCACCGCACTGCCGATGTGGGTGTACTTCATGCGCGAGGCGCTGGCGGGCCGCGCCGAACATCGACTGCCGATGCCGGAAGGCGTCGTCACCGCGCGCGTGTCGTCGCTGACCGGCGAGCCGGCCTCGGTCGACGACCCGGACGCTGTCTTCGAGTATTTCCTGGCCGGCACGGCGCCGACCGGCAACGCCGATGACTACAATCCCTTCGGACCTTCGCAGGCCGACGGGCTCAAGAGCGAAGAGCCGCTGTTCTGAGGAGGGCGGGCCGGCGCGGCCCGCGACGGTCGAAGCATGGCGAAGCGGACGGTGAGGGGCGACCTGCTGCGCGGTGCGCTGGCCGAGGAGGCCGCGCGGATCATGATCGAGCACGGCATCGACGACTACGGCTTCGCCAAGCGCAAGGCGGCCGAACGCATGGGCGTCACCGACCACGCGGTGCTGCCGAAGAACACCGAGATCGAGGAGGCGCTGGCCAGCCGCCAGCGGCTGTTCGCACCCGACCTGCACGCGAACGGCATCGCCGGCATGCGCCGCACGGCCATCGACGCCATGCGCCTGCTGGCGGAATTCGAGCCCCGGCTCGTCGGTCCGGTGCTCGCGGGCACCGCCACGCCGCACAGCGAGATCCACCTGCACCTGTTCGCCGACACGCCCGAGGCGGTGCTGATGACGCTGATGGAGCGCGGCGTCCGCCACCGGGTCGCCGAGCGCCGCGTGAAGGTGCTGCGCGGGGAGAGCCAGCCGTTCCCGTCGGTGCACTTCACCAGCGGCGAGCACGACGTCGATGCCGTCGTGTTCCCGCGCGACTTCATCAGGCAGCCGCCCTTCAGCCCGGTCGACGGCAAGCCCATGCGCCGGGCGACGCGCGGCGAGGTCGAGGCGTTGATCGCCTGAAGGAGCGCCGCGCTTGCGCGATCCACACGAGGTCTTCAACCAGCCCCCGCCGCTCGTCGACCACGACCCGCTCGCGGGCGACGCCGCGCTCGGCGAGGCGCTGGTGCGCGAGGGTGGCGGCTGGGGCGTGGACACGGTCGCCGCGTTCGGGCGCCGGATGGCCTCGGCCGACGTGCTGAAGCTGGGCGAGCTGGCCAACCGGCACGGACCGGAGCTGCGCAGCCACGACCGCCATGGCCATCGCCTCGACGAGGTCGAGTTCCACCCCGCCTGGCACGAGCTCATGCGCCTGGGCGTGGAGGCCGGCATCCACTGCCTGCCGTGGACCGACCCGCGCCCCGGCGCGCACGTCGTGCGGGCCGCGCTCACGATGCTGCGCCACCAGGTCGAGGAAGGCGCGAGCTGCCCGCTGACCATGACCTTCGCCGTGGTGCCATCGCTGCGTCTCGAGCCGTCGCTGGCGGCCTTCTGGGAGCCGCGCGTGCTGTCGCGACAGTACGACCCGCGCTCGCTGCCGGCCGCGGCCAAGCACGGCGTGCTGTTCGGCATGGCGATGACCGAGCGGCAGGGCGGCACCGACGTGCGCGCAAACACGACGCGCGCCACGGCCGTGGCCGGCGCGGGTCCGGGGCGCGAGTACCTGCTCGAGGGGCACAAGTGGTTCTGCTCCGCGCCGCAGTGCGACGCGTTCCTGGTGCTGGCCCAGACGCCCGGCGGACTGTCCTGCTTCCTGCTGCCACGCATCCTTCCCGACGGCCGGCGCAATGCGCTGCGCATCCTCCGCCTCAAGGACAAGGCCGGTAACCGTTCCAACGCATCGAGCGAGGTCGAGTTCCACGGCGCTGTGGCCTTCCTGGTCGGCGAGGAGGGCCGCGGCGTGGCCAACATCATGGAGATGGTCCGCCACACGCGCCTCGACTGCGCACTCGGCTCCGCCGCGACCCTGCGTCGCGCCGTCGCCGAGGCGACGCATCATGCCGCGCATCGCCAGGTCGCCGGCAGCAGGCTCGCCGACCTGCCGCTGATGCGCGCGGTACTCGCCGACCTGTGCCTGGAATCGGAGGCCGCCACCGCGCTGGCCCTGCGCCTGGCAGGCGCCTTTGACCGGGCCCACGGCGACGAGGCCGAGCGCTGCTTCGCGCGGGTCGCGACCGCCATCGGCAAGTACTGGATCACCAAGCGCGCGACCGGCGCCGTGGCCGAGGCGCTCGAGTGCACTGGCGGCAACGGCTTCGTCGAGGAGTCGCCACTGGCACGGCTCTATCGCGACGTGCCGGTCAATGCGATCTGGGAAGGGTCGGGCAACGTGCAGTGCCTCGACGTGCTGCGCGCCCTGTCGCGCGAGAGAGGCGCCCGCGAGGTGCTGCTGGACGAGATCGGCGCAGCGGCGGGCGCCGATGCGCGGCTCGACGCACTGCACGAGAGCCTCGCCGCCGAGCTGGCCGGGCCGGTGGCGGAGAGCGATGCCCGCCGGCTGGTCGAGCGCCTCGCGCTGGGACTGCAGGGGTCGCTCTTGGTCCGCCATGCGCCGCGTGCGGTGGCGGATGCATTCTCGACCGCGCGCCTCGGCGGCGGGCCCGGGCTCCTGTTCGGTGCCGCCACCGGCTCGGTCGACTGCGCGGCGCTGCTCGCGCGCGCGACGCCGCGCGCCTAGCGCTTCGCGAGCGGCACGTAGTCGCGGCTGGTCGGGCCGCGGTACAGCTGCCGCGGCCGGCCGATCTTCATCGCCGGGTCGGAGATCATCTCCTGCCAGTGCGACACCCAGCCCGCGGTGCGCGCCAGCGCGAACATCACCGTGAACATGGAGCGCGGGATGCCGAGCGCGCTGTAGATGATGCCGGAATAGAAATCGACGTTCGGGTACAGCTTGCGGGAGACGAAGTACTCGTCCTTGAGCGCGATCTCCTCGAGGCGCACTGCCAGTTCCAGCATCGGGTTGCTGGTGTCGCCGAGCTGCGCCAGCACCTTGTGGCACATGGCGCGGATGATCTTGGCGCGCGGGTCGAAGTTCTTGTACACGCGGTGGCCGAAGCCCATCAGGCGCACGTTGTCGGACTTGTCCTTGACCCGTGCGAGGAAGCCGGCGACGTTCTCGACCCGGCCGATCTCCTCGAGCATCTCGAGCACGGCCTCGTTGGCGCCGCCGTGGGCCGGCCCCCACAGGGCCGACACCCCGGAGGAGATCGCCGCATAGGGGTTGCAGCCGGTGCTGCCGGCGAGCCGCACGGTCGAGGTGCTGGCGTTCTGCTCGTGGTCGGCGTGCAGGATGAACAGCAGGTCGAGCGCCTTGGCGTGCAGCGGGTCGACCTCGTAGGCCTCGCAGGGCACGGCAAAGAACATGTGCAGCATGTTCGAGGTGTAGTCGAGGTCGTTGCGCGGGTAGACAAAAGGCTGGCCGAGCGCGTGCTTGTAGGCCGCGGCGGCGATGGTCGGGATCTTGGCGATGATGCGATGGGCGAAGATCTCGCGGTGCCGCGGATCGTAGATGTCCGTCGTGTCGTGGTAGAAGGCGGCCATCGACGCGACGATCGCCGACACCATGGCCATCGGGTGGGCATCGTGGTGGAAGCCCCGGTACATGTTGAGCAGCGACTCGTTCAGCATCGTGTGCCGGTGGATCGAGCTGGTGAACGCCTTGAACTGCTCCGGCGACGGCAGCTCGCCGTACATCAGCAGGTAGGCCACCTCGAGGTGGGTGCTCTGCTCCGCGAGCTGCTCGATGGGGTAGCCGCGGTAGAGCAGCACGCCGGCGTCGCCATCGATATAGGTGATGCGGCTTTCCGTGGACGCGGTCGCCATGAAGCCGGGGTCGAAGGTGAAGACGCCGTGATCCCGGGTGACCTTGCTGATATCCACCACGTCCGGACCCGTCGTACCCGACAGGACATCGAGCTCCGAGGTCTTGCCGGTGGCGGTGTCGGTCAGCTGGAACTTGTTCTTGCTCATAGTATTTTTCCGGATCGACGACCTCGGGCAACGAGCCCGGGTCGACCACTGAGACTGTCATGATGCACCGCAGGAATCAAGGCCGTGACCGGGTCATTGCGTACAATGCTTCGATGACCGGAACCCTCGGCTTGTACGTGCATCTGCCGTGGTGCGTGCGCAAGTGCCCGTACTGCGATTTCAACTCACATGCCGCCCCGGCGTCGGTGCCGGAGGACGCCTACGTCGAGGCCCTGCTCGCCGACCTCGAGGCCGATCTCGGACTGGTCGCCGGCCGTCGCCTCGACAGCATCTTCATCGGCGGCGGGACCCCGAGCCTGTTCAGCGGCGCCGCCATCGGCCGGCTGCTCGCCGGCGTGGCGGCCCGCCTGCCGTTCGCGCCCGCTATCGAAGTGACCCTGGAGGCGAACCCGGGCACCGTGGAGCGCGGCCGGTTCGCCGACTACGCCGCCGCCGGCGTCAATCGCGTCTCGCTCGGCGCACAGTCGTTCTCGGCGGCGCGGCTCACGACCCTCGGTCGGATCCATACGCCGGCCGATACCGTGAACGCGGTGGCCGAGCTCGGCGCCGCCGGGCTCGACAACTTCAACCTCGATCTCATGTATGCGCTGCCCGGCCAGTCCCTGGGGGAGGCGCTCGATGACGTGCGCCGCGCGCTCGACCTGGGGCCAGCCCACCTGTCGCACTACCAGCTGACGCTCGAGCCCGGCACGGCCTTCTTTCACGATCCACCGGCGCTGCCGGACGACGACCTGGCCTTCGAGATGATGACGGCCTGCCAGGAGCTTCTCGCGAACGCGGGCTACGAGCAGTACGAAGTCTCCGGCTATGCGCGGCCCGGCCGGCGCTGCCGCCACAACCTCGGCTACTGGACCTTCGGCGACTACCTCGGCATCGGCGCCGGCGCCCACGGCAAGCTGAGCGGCGAGGACGGGGTGCTGCGTACCGAGCGGGTACGCATGCCGCGCGAATACCTCGCCCGGACGGCCGCCGGCAGTGCAGTCACACGCCGGCGCGTTCCGGCGGCCGACCTGCCCTTCGAGTACATGCTGAATGCGCTCCGTCTGACCGAAGGCTTCGCGCTCGCGGACTGGGAACGCGCGACCGGGCTGCCCTCCTCGGCGGTGACGGCGACCCTGGAGACGCTCGCCCGGCGCGGGCTGCTCGAGTCTTTCGGCGACGGCTACCGGCCGACCCGGCTGGGGCTCCGGTTCCTGAACGACCTGCAGGCGGCCTTCCTGCCGGAGGACGCCGAGACCCGCCCCGCGGGCGCGTTCCCCATCGGTACGGGCACTTGCGAGGCGCCTGCCCGGATCCACGCCGAGGGTGTCCTGCCCGCGCGAGGCTGAGGGAGCGGTAAGGAGTTCCCTGTCAAGCACTGAAGGGCCCGCCCGGTACAGTTGTGCACAGTCGAGGACGGAGTGCACGGGGACGGGGACTTTCGCTGCTTTGTTGCCACCCTGCCTTAACTTGCCCTGGTTAATCTATTGATTTATAAAGCGAAAACAGGGTGCTCAAATTTTAATCAAAGTGACACTTTTGCGGAAATGGCGCTGACACACTCGTAGCAGCGCTCGTTCTTCCACAGATTTATCCACAGCTTTTGTGGATAAGGAAAAAAGCCCTAGGTTTCGAAGACTTACCCAGCACCGGCTGTGGCGCGGCGGGACGGACTTGTCGATCCGGGGGCTTCCCGTTAGACTGCGCGCCCCTTTTCGAGCGCCGCCGACGCCGCTCCTGCGACCAACGCCATGAAAGCCGATATCCATCCCAAGTACGCGGAAATCAACGTCACCTGCACCTGCGGCCACGTGTTCAAGACACGTTCCACGCTGGGCGAGGACCTGCAGGTCGAGGTGTGCTCCAACTGCCACCCGTTCTACACGGGCAAGCAGAAGATGGTCGACACCGGTGGCCGCGTGGACAAGTTCCGCAAGCGCTACGGCATGACCGGCTGAAGCCTCGTCAATGCTTCCGGACAAGGGCGCCTGAGGGCGCCCTTTGTCGTTTCAGGCCCGGCGGCGCATCGGCCGTCAACTTTTCGCCCGGCGCGTGGTCGAATGCGAGGGTGCTTGAGCCGCAGCGAAGCGGGCGGCTATAAGTGACGCGAATCCCGGCCCGCCCCGGTCCGTCGGCGGCACGGCCCCGCGACAGGGACATCCTGATGAGGACCTCGACCACCATCTTCGTCGCCGCCGTCGCCGCGCTCGCGCTCGCGGGCGAGGCCTCGGCCGTCAGCAAGAGCGAGATCAAGCGTGCCAAGGCGATGCACGTGCAGATCACGCAGACGATGGGTGTGTACGAGGACTACGCCCTGCAGCAGTACGTCCAGCAGATCGGCGAGACGCTGGCGCGGGTGAGCGAGCTGCCGGATCTCGAGTGGACCTTCACCGTGCTCGACACCGACGACGTCAACGCCTTCACCACCGGCGGCGGCTTCGTCTACATCTCGCGCGGCATCCTGCCCTACCTCGACAGCGAGGCCGAGCTCGCCGCCGTCCTCGGCCACGAGATCGGCCACGTCACGGCGGAGCACCCCGCCGAGCGGCAGAAGCAGTCGGCCATGAGCGGCATCCTCGGCGCGGCGGCGACCATCTTCACCGGTCAGCCCGCCCTCGGCCAGCTCACCAACATGGCCGGGTCCGCGATCGTGAGCGGCTACGGCCGCGACGGCGAACTCGAGGCCGACAAGCTGGGGGCGAAGTACCTCGCGCTCACCGGCTACGACCCGCAGGCGATGATCGACGTGGTGGCGGTACTCAAGAACCAGGACCTGTTCGAGCGCGACCGTGCACGTGCCGAGGGCCGCGAACCGCGCATCTACCACGGCGTGTTCTCGACCCATCCCGACAACGACACCCGCCTGCGGGAGGCCGTGGCCTCCGCCGGCAAGGCACAGGTCACCGCGACCGGGGCCGCCGAGCACCGTGAGCGGTACCTGAAAGCCATCGACCGGCTCGCCGTCGGCTCCAGCCGGCGCATGGGCATGGTGCGCGACGGCCGCTTCTACCACGCCGACTTCCTGTTCACGATGGCCTTTCCGAGCGGCTGGGTGGTGCAGAACGAACCGCAGCAGGTGCTGTCGCACTCGCCGGACAAGAGCCATTACCTGATCCTGACGGCGCAGCCGCCACCGCAGGGGGTGACCAGCCCGCGCGACTTCGCACTGCGCGGCCTCGCCAACAAGCGGCTGGACCGCGGCGAGGACCTGACGATCAACGGCCTGGATGCCTATACCGTGATCGTGCGCGGCGATGGCTCGCCCTTCGGCAGCACCGCCAACGTGCGCTGGGTGATCATCTACTACAACAACCTGATGTGGATGATCCGCGGCGCCAGCCGCTCGGACGATCCCATGCCACGCGGCGACCCGCTGTTCATGTCCTCGGCCAGGACCTTCCGCCAGCTGCAGTCGAGCGAGTTCCGGCTGGCCCAGCCGCACCAGCTGCGCGTGGTGCGCGCGCCGGAGGGACTCACGGTCGAGGACATGGCGGCGCGTTCACCGCTGCCGAAGTACGCGACCGAGCAGTACCGGCTGTTCAACGACCTCTACCCGGACCGGAACCCGGAGCCCGGCGCACTCATCAAGGTGGTGCAGTAGCCGCCAGCGCGTCGACCAGCGCCGCGAGCGCGCGGGCGCGGTGGCTCGCACGGTTCTTTTCTTCAGCGCTCATCTGCGCCGCGGTACGCGTGGTGCCCGCCACGATGAACAGCGGGTCGTAGCCGAAGCCGCCCGTGCCGCGCTCCTCGGTCCCGATGCGCCCCTCCCAGCTCGCCTCGCCGAAGAGCGGTGACGGATCGTCGGCATCGCGCACCCAGGCCACGACGCAGCGATACCGCGCGGCGCGCCCGGCATCGGGCACGCCGGCGAGCTCGGCCAGCAGCAATGCATTGTTGTCCCGGTCCGAGGCGCCGGGGCCGGCGTAGCGCGCGCTCCGCACCCCGGGCCGGCCACCGAGTGCGTCCACCTCGAGCCCGGAATCATCGGCGATGGCCGGCAGGCCGCTCGCGCGGGCGGCGGCACGCGCCTTGATGAGGGCGTTGCCGGCGAACGTGTCCGCGGTTTCCTCGGGGGAGACGACGCCGAAGTCCGACTGCGGCAGCACCTCGAAGCCGCGGTGGGCGAGGAGCGCCACGAACTCGCGCAGCTTGCCGGGATTGGCGGTCGCAATGACGACGCGGTGCACAGGCCGGGCTCAGTTGCCGCTGCCGAGCGCCTGGAGCTGCAGCGCGCACAGCTCGGTGATGCCGCCAGCCGCGAGGTCGAGCAATCCGTCGAGCTCCTCGCGGCGGAACGCATGGCCCTCCGCCGTGCCCTGCACCTCGATGAAACCCCCGCCGGAGTTCATCACCACGTTCATGTCGGTCTCGGCCTGCGAGTCCTCGGCATAGTCGAGGTCGAGCACCGGCACGCCGGCGACGATGCCGACCGATACCGCCGCCACCTGGCCGTGGATCGGGTTGCGCGCAAGCTGCTTGCGCGCGCGCAGCGCGTTGATGGCGTCGACCAGCGCGACGTAGGCGCCGGTGATCGCCGCGGTACGGGTGCCGCCATCGGCCTGCAGCACGTCGCAGTCGAGGGTGACGGTGCGCTCGCCGAGCGCCTCGAGGTCGATGCAGGCCCTGAGCGAGCGGCCGATCAGCCGCTGGATCTCCTGGGTGCGCCCGGTCTGCTTGCCGCGGGCTGCTTCGCGCGGGCTTCGCGTATGCGTCGCGCGCGGCAGCATGCCGTACTCGGCCGTGACCCAGCCCTGCCCGCTGTTGCGCAGGAAGGCCGGGACCCCCTGCTCGATCGTGGCGGTACACAGCACGCGCGTGGCGCCGAACTCCACCAGTACCGAGCCCTCGGCATGGCGGGTGTAGCCGCGGGTGAAACGCACCGGGCGCAGCTGGCCGGGGGCACGGTCCTGTCTGGTCGGCGGCATCAGCCGATCCAGCGCAGCGCAGCGGCGGTGGTGTTGTCGCTGGTCGGTGCCGACGCCGTGACCGCGCGGCGCACCAGCGCCTTCAGCGACTGCGCGAGCGACTTGCCGTCCGGCTTCCAGAACGCCGCGATCTCGGCGTCGCGCAGGTTGGCCCACAGGCCGTCCGAGCACACGAGCAGGATGTCGCCGGGCTGCAACGGGCGGCGCAGCGATATCGACATCTCCGGCAGCACCGACTCGCCGCCGAGGCAGCACTCGACGAAGTTGCGCATCGGGTGGCCGTGTACCTCGTCCTCGCGGATCATGCCGTCGCGCAGCAGTTGCTCCACGTGGCTGTGGTCACGCGTGCGCTCGACCACCGCGCCGTTGCGCAGGTGGTAGACGCGGCTGTCGCCGAGGTGCGCCCACCAGGCCGCGCCCTCCTGGACCAGGCACACCGCGCAGGTGGCGCGCGGACGGTGCTCCAGCGGCAGGCCGAGGCCCGCCTCGACCACTGCGTCGTGGGCACGCCCGAGCGACAGGTGCAGGAAACCCAGCGGATCGAACAGCGGATGCTTCTCGGCCTTGAACGCCTCGAGCAGCGCCTTGCGGCCCACCTCGGCGGCGAGCGCCCCGTCCGCATGCCCGCCCATCCCGTCGAGCGTCACGAGCAGCGCCGCCTGCTCGTTGGCCGCGACCGCCGAGCGGTCCTGGTTGTCGTCGCGATGCCCGACGTCGCTCACGTCGGCGAACTCGATCTGCAAGGGTCCTGCCGTCACCGCGCACCATGCCATCTGTTATTCTGAGGGCGCAAAGCTTACACGACCGGCACCGCGCGCGCGGCCACGCCGGCGAGCGGTACCGGGGACATAATGATCTGCAGCATGACCGGCTTCGCCCGGCGCGAGCACGCCGCCGCCTTCGGCCAGCTCGCGTGGGAGCTGCGCACCGTCAACCATCGCTATCTCGAGGTATCGCTGCGACTGCCGGAGGACTTCCGCGCCGCAGAGGGCGAGTTCCGCCAGGCGATCGCGGCGACGGTGCGCCGCGGAAAGGTCGAGGCGGCGCTCTATTTCCGCGCCACCGCGACGGCGGCACCGCAGTTCGAGCTCAACGACGAACTGCTCGACCGGCTGGTCGAGCGCGCCGCAGCGGTGCGCCAGCGACTGGGCGATGCGGCAGGCATCGGTGTCGTCGACCTGCTGCGCTGGCCGGGCGTGGTGCGCGAGCCGGAGCGCGACACCACGCCGCTCGCGGCCGCCGCGCAGGCGCTGCTCGAGGAAACCCTGTCCGCACTCACCGCCTCGCGGGCGGGCGAGGGCGGACGGATCGCGGAGATGCTGCTCGGGCGCGCCGCCAGTGTCGAGCGGCTCGCCAACGACGTCACCGCCAGGCTGCCCGAGGTACGCGAACGCATCCGTACGCGGCTCAACGAGCGCCTGCGCCAGGTATCGCTCGATGCCAACAGCGAGCGGCTGGAGCAGGAGATCGTGATCGCGCTCGCCAAGATGGACGTGGACGAGGAACTCGACCGGCTGCGCAGCCACGTCACCGAGCTGCGCAACGTCATCGCCTCGGGCGAACCCGCCGGCCGGCGCCTCGACTTCCTGATGCAGGAGTTCAACCGCGAGGCGAACACGCTGTCCTCGAAGTCCCAGGACGTCGAGACCACGCGCGCGGCGGTCGAGATCAAGGTCCTGGTCGAACAGATGCGCGAGCAGGTGCAGAACGTCGAGTAGCACCACCCGGCATGCCCGTGCCGGTGCCGCCGCGGTCAGGCGCCGCGGCCACCTGCCCGGCGCCGGGCCTGCCTGCGCGCGGCGCGGCGCACGCGCGTGAGTGCGAACACCACCAGCATGACGATGATGAACAACACGCCGGTCAGGTCGGCCAGGTCGACGCTTTCGCGAAAGCGGACCAGTGCGCCGACCAGCACCATGAAGGCGAGGCCGAGCGCGACTGCGACACCCGGCGCAGCGCCCGCATCGCCGGCCTCCCCGGCCGGCTCGGTGTCGGCGCGTGGCGCGGCGGGACGCGCCCGCGCCAGTTCATGACCGCCGGGCTCGACATGGGTGCTCGGCATCGGCCAGGGATTGGCGTCGCGGGCCGGCGGGGCCGGCGGCGGCGGCAGGGGTGTCGTCTCCTCGCGCGCTTCGCGGGTGCGCCTGGATGAGGTCCGCATGTGCCGATGATAGCGCGGCCTGCCAGGGACCGTGGCCGGTGCCCGGCGCTACACTGGCGCCGCCGGCGGGATACTGCGATTGCCCCGACACTCCTGGCCGCCGGGGTCACATGCGCATGCGCACAATAGCCGCCTGGCTCCTTTGCCTGCCGATGCTCGCGGCCACCGCGGGCGCGGCCGAGCCCCTGAGCGGCAGCGGCGTGGACGTGGCGAACTTCGCCTACGCGAGTCAGCTCGGCAGCGGCATCTACACGCTGGACGGACGCACGCTGCAGGTCTATCGCCTGCCGTTGTCGTGGCGTCTGCAGGAAGCAGGCGAAGGCGGGCCGGGACTGCGCCTGACGGCGCCGATCACCGCGGGCCTGATCGACTTCAAGCCACAGGACGTGGTCGACACGGGACTGCCGGACAACCTCGACACGGCGAGCCTGGCGCTCGGCGTGGAATTGGAGTTCCCGGTCAGCACGCACTGGAGCGTGTTGCCCTACATCGAGGCCGGACGCGCCTTCGACCTCAGCGGGCCTGCGGACGCGTATGTCTACGCCGCCGCACTCGACGCGGTCGGCACCTACGCGGGACCGGGGATCGACCGCCGCCTGCAGTTCGGGACCGCCTGGGCCGCGGTCGATGTCGACGGCGGTGGCCGTGGCGACATGCTGAGCCTGAACGCCGCGTTCGAGTTGCTGCGCGACACGCGATTCCAGGTCGGCGAACGCCTGCTGCTGGCCGGCGGCTACGCGCTCGTCGAGTGGTACGCGGATCGCCCCGACGAGCCGGTGACCCGTAGCGCGAGCGCCGCGGCGGGCGAACCGCTGCAGGCCGAGGTCGGGCTCAGCTTTGCGCTGCGGCCGATGCCGCGACTGTGGGGCCTGCCGCTGCCGCGCGTCGGGCTCGGCTGGCGTTTCGGCCGCGACCTGTCGGCGTTCCGGCTGGTGCTCGGCGCGCCCTTCTGATTCGCGGTGTCAGACCCGCTTGCGCGCGAGCGTCAGGCCGTCGCCGATCGGGACCAGGCTCAGGTCGATGCGCGCGTCGTCCCTGAGCCTCGCATTGAACGCGCGCAGCGCCACGGTATCCGGCTCGTCGTTGGCCGGGTCCGCGACGGCTCCGTCCCACAGCGTGTTGTCGATGGTGATGAGGCCGCCGGGGCGCAACAGCTGGTGGATCCGCTCGTAATAGGCCAGGTAGTTGCCCTTGTCCGCGTCGATGAAGGCGAAGTCGTACTGGCCCGCCTCGCCGGCGGCGAGCCGCGCGTCCAGCGTGTCGAGCGCCGGCGCCAGGACGAGCTCGATACGCCCGGCGACGCCGGCCTCGCGCCAGTAGCGCTCGGCGATGGCGGTGAACTCCGCGCTGACGTCGCAGGCCAGGATGTGGCCGTCATCGGGCATGGCCAGGGCGACGGCCAGGCTCGAGTAGCCGGTGAAGACGCCGACCTCGATCGCCCGTCGCGCACCGGTGAGTCGCACCAGCAGCTGCATGAACTGCCCCTGCTCGGGCGAGATCTGCATGCCGGCGGCGCGGTGGCTTGCCGTTTCCTCCCGAAGCCGCGCGAGCGCGTCCGGCTCGCGCAGGCTCACGGCGAGCAGGTAGTCGTAGAGGCGATCGTCCATCGCGATGGTGCGCCGTGACATGCCGGATTCCTCCCTCGCCTCGGACGCCGAGCCCGGATGTGTAGCATAGCGCCGGACTTGATCGGGCCAGATCGGGCCCCACGTCGTCCTTTCCACCGGCCCGCGGAGCAGCCTTGAGCCCCTACGTCCCCCTCGCCCGCGAGCTGCCCGAGCGCATCTGCGCCGAATGGGCGCTCGTGCTCGAGGCCGTGGGCATCGCGCACGAGGTCCGTCCCGGCCTCGAGGGCCGCGACCTGTGGGTGGCCGAGTCCCAGCAGGCCCGCGCGGTCGGCGAGCTCGCACGCTACCTCAGGGAGAACCATGCCCGGCCGCCGGCGCCGCTCAACTGGCCGCGCCATCGCCATGCGCTGGCAGGCGTTGCCGGCTACGTGGCGGTCCTCATCGCGGTGAGCGCGGCCGCGCTGTACCGGCTCGGCGATCGCAACTGGGTCAGTCGTGGCGTGCTCGATCGCGGCTTCCTCGAGCATGGCGAATGGTGGCGGGTCTTCACGGCGCTCACGCTGCACGCCGACCTCGGCCATCTGGTGGCGAACCTGGCGTTCGGCGCGCTGTTCTCCTTCCCGGCGGCCCAGCTCATGGGCGTGGGCGTGGCCTGGCTCGCCATCGTCGGCGGTGCCGCCCTCGCCTATGCACTCGATGCGCTGGTGCAGCCGGCAACGCACTCGGTGCTCGGAGCCTCGACCGCGGTGTTCGTCGCACTCGGCCTGACCTCCGCCTTCAGCTGGCGCCGGCGCGCGTCGCGCGCCGTCACCGCCATGCAGCGCGCGGCGCCGCTCGTTGCGGGCGTGGCACTGCTCGGCTTCACCGGCGCAGGCGGCGAGCGCACCGACCTGCTGGCGCACCTGTTCGGGTTCGCCGTCGGGGTCGGGCTCGGCTTCATCGCCGAACGGCTGCCGCTGCCCCCGCCGGGGCATCCCCGCCCGCAGGTGCTGGCGGGCCTGGCGGCGTTCGGCTGCGTGGCACTGGCGTGGATCGCCGCCCTCCAGGGTTGAACGGCGACGAAAAGTCGCTATCTTCGTAAAAAAAGTAGTTATTTGTAGTTAAAATGCGGCAACGATGTGATTCTCGGGGGCCGCGCCCACTACGGACCGACCCGCGGGCGTCGCGTCCCCTGCGGCGAACACTTGGCGCGCAAGCCGGCCTGCCGCATCCTTGCCGCCCCATGCCCGGCACCAAGCCACCCCAGGAATCGCAGGACGTCGCCCGGCGCGGGCGCCTGTTCGTCATCGCCGCGCCGTCCGGCGCCGGCAAGACGAGCCTGGTGCGTGCACTCATGCAGCGCGAGCCCGCACTCGGCTTCTCGGTCTCTTTCACGACCCGCAGGCCGCGGCCGAACGAGATCGACGGCCGCGACTATCACTTCGTGACCCCGGAGCGCTTCGAGCAGATGGTGGCCGAGGACGCCTTCCTCGAGCACGCGACCGTGTTCGACAACCGCTACGGCACCAGCCGTGCGCTGGTCGAGGCGGCACTCACCGCCGGCCGCGACCTCATCCTCGAGATCGACTGGCAGGGGGCCGCACAGGTCCGCCGGCGGCTTCCCGAGGCGGTCGACATCTTCATCCTGCCGCCGTCGCGGACCACGCTCGAGGAGCGGCTGCGCGGGCGGCGCACGGACAGCGCCGAGGTCATCGCCCGGCGCCTGCGTGATTCGGTCGCCGAGATGTCCCATTGGCACGAGTTCCGCTACGTCGTCGTCAACGACGACTTCGACCGTGCGCTCGGCGACCTCATCGCGATCGTCCACGGCAACGGGGACGGCCTCGGCCGCGACCGGCCGGGCCTCGAGCGGCTCGCCGCCGCGCTGGTCGCCTGACGGCGCCGCGCCGCTGGCTGTCCGGACCCTTCCTGGGGTATCCTGTCCGGCCGAATTGCTTCATTTCACCGGTTGTCCCCATGGCCCGAATCACCGTCGAAGACTGTCTCAAGAACATCGACAACCTGTTCGACCTGGTGCTGCTCGCCTCGCGGCGGTCGCGGCAGCTCGCGAACGGGGCGGAAGCGCGTGTCGAGTGGGAGAACGACAAGCCGACGGTGGTGGCGCTGCGCGAGATTGCCGAAGGGCAGGTCACGCTCGACCTGCTGGATGAGCCGGAGCCCGAGCCGGAACCGGACCTGATCCCGGAGAACCCGCTCGACCTGGCCGCCGACTTCCGCGCGCCACAGCTCGGCCTGGGGGACTGACCGGGGGCCGGCGCGCCCCGTGAGTTACGCGTCTTCCCTGCTTGGGCTGCTGCCGGGCGGAAGACGCGCTCCCGGGATCGCCCAGCTCGTCTCCAAGCTCGAGTCCTACCTGCCGCCTGACCAGGTCGAGCGGGTCCGCGACGCCTACGAGTACGCCGAGGCCGCCCACAAGGGCCAGAAGCGCCGCTCCGGCGAGCCCTACATCACCCATCCCGTCGCCGTGGCCGACGTGCTCGCCGAGCTGCACATGGACGGCTCGACGATCGCGGCGGCGATCCTGCACGACGTGGTGGAGGACACCGGGGCCTCCACCGAGGAGGTCACGGAGCGGTTCGGCCGCGAGATCGCCGAGATCGTCGACGGTGTCACCAAGCTCGACCAGATCCAGTTCAAGAACCGCCAGGAGGCGCAGGCGGAGAGCTTCCGCAAGATGCTCCTCGCGATGGTCCGCGACATCCGCGTGATCATGGTCAAGCTCGCCGACCGCGTGCACAACATGCGCACGCTGGGCGCCATGCCTCCTGCCAAGCGCCGCCTGATCGCGCGCGAGACGCTCGACATCTACGCGCCGATCGCCAACCGGCTCGGCATCCACTCGATCAAGCTCGAGCTCGAGGAACTCGGCTTCAAGGCGCTGTACCCGAAGCGCTACCGGGTCATGGAGCGCGAGCTCAAGCGGGCCCGCGGCAACCAGAAGGAATTCCTGCCGAAGATCACCCGCAACTTCGAGCAGGCGCTGAAGCGCGCCGCGATCGATGGCGAGGTCGGGGCGCGGCAGAAGCACCTGTTCAGCATCTACGCCAAGATGCGCCGCAAGAAGGTGCCGCTCGGCGAGATCATCGACGTGTTCGGGGTGCGCATCGTGGTGGAAACGGTGGACGAGTGCTATCGCGCGCTCGGCCTCGCCCACGGGCTGTACCGGCCGATGCCGGGCCGCTTCAAGGACTACATCGCCATCCCGCGCGTCAACGGCTACCAGTCGCTGCACACCACGCTGTTCGGCCCGAACGGCATGCCGATCGAGGTGCAGATCCGCACCCGCGAGATGCACGAGCTGGCCGAGTCGGGCATCGCCGCGCACTGGGCCTACAAGAGCGGCGAGGCCGGTGACGCCGCGCGCCAGGAACGCGCGCGCGAGTGGCTCAAGAACGTGGCCCAGTTGCAGGAGGCCTCCGCCGAGGAGGTCATGGAGAGCGTCAAGGTCGACCTGTTCCCCGACAAGGTCTACGTGTTCACGCCCAAGGGCGACATCATGCGCCTGCCGCGCGGCGCCACCTGCGTCGACTTCGCCTATGCGGTGCACACCGACGTCGGCAATCGCTGCGTCGCGGCCAAGGTCGACCGGCGGCTGGCGCCGCTCAGGACCGTGCTCAGGAACGGCCAGACCGTCGAGGTAATCACCGCCAAGGGCGCGCAGCCGAACCCGGCCTGGGCCAGTTTCGTCGTCTCGGCCAAGGCGCGCGCGTCGATCCGCCAGTACCTGAAGGGACTGAAGCGCGGCGAGGCGGTCGACCTCGGCGCGCGGCTGCTCAACCAGGCGCTCGACGAGTTCGGCCTCTCGATCAGGAAGCTGCCCGAGGGCCGCCTCGACGAAGTCGCCGCGGCCTTGAACCTGCGCGATGGCGAGGACCTGCTGGAGAAGATCGGCCTGGGCGAACGTCCCGCGCCGCTGGTCGCGCGCCGCGTCCTGCCGCGCGAGGGCGACATGCCCAAGGGCGGACCGCAGGCGCCGCTCGCCATCGCCGGCACCGAGGGCCTGCTCGTGTCCTACGCGCGCTGCTGTTTCCCGGTGCCGCCGGATGCCATCGTGGCCTTCCTGTCGAGCGGGCGTGGCGTGGTGATCCACCGCGAGAGCTGCGGCAACGTCGCGGGCTTCCGCAAGCAGCCTGACAAGTGGATCCCGGCCGTGTGGCAGAAGCAGGCCAACACCAGCTTCAGCTCGGAGATCAAGGTGCTGGTCGCGAATCGCATGGGCGTGCTGGCGCAGGTCGCGGCGCAGATCGCCGCCAACGAGACCAACATCGACCACGTCAACGTGACGGCCGAGGACGACGACACCTCGGTGCTCAC
>CAZXAS010000017.1:0-11104 GCA_964638185.1 uncultured Steroidobacteraceae bacterium
TCCGGCTACGCCAAGCTGGTGCCCTCCGGCGAGTGGGCCAGGGACGCCATCGGCGACATGGTGACGCGGGTCGAGTCCGACGGGCTCGTCGAGGTGCGAAGGGGGGCGCGGGTCACCGCGTTTTCCGGGTCCGCAGGCGACTTCTCCGCCACGCTCTCCGACGGTTCGTCGGTGCGTGCCGCGGCTGCGATCCTGACTACAGGCTTCACGCACTTCGACTCGCTCAACAAGCCTGAGTGGGGCTTCGGGACCTTCCCGGACGTTGTGACCACCACCCAGGTCGAGCAGATGATTTCGTCCGGCAAGGGCGTGCGCTGCCCCTCCGATGGACGCAAGCCCCAGCGCGTGGCGATCCTGCTTTGCGTAGGCTCGCGCGACCGCCAGATCGGCCGGGAATGGTGCTCGAAGATCTGCTGCACGGTCTCCGCCAACATGGCGATGGAGATCCGCGAGGAACTGCCGGACTGCCACGTCTACATCTACTACATGGACATCCGCACCTTTGGCCTGTACGAGACCAAGTACTACTGGAAGAGCCAGGAGGAGTTCAAGGTCAAGTACATCAAGGCGCGCATCGCCGAGGTGACCTCCGACGGCGAGAAGCTGATCGTCAAGGGCGAGGACACCCTGGTGAAGCGACCGATCACCATTCCCTTCGACATGGTGGTACACGCGATCGGCATGGATCCGAATGTCGAGAACCGCGACATCGCGTCGGTGTTCGGCATCGAGCTCGAGCAGCACGGCTACATCGGCCGCGGCAACTTCTACGGCAACGCCGCCGAGACCTCGCGCCCGGGCGTGTTCGTCGCCGGCGCGGCCACCGGACCGGAGACCATCGACGACTCGATCGCCCAGGGCACCGCGGCGGCGCTCGCCGCGCTCGGTTCGCTTGCGCCGGCCCGCGCGAGCGCCTGAGGCACCACGATGGGCTTCCTGTCGAGGCGCCAGCCGCCGGTCGAGGTGCCGAGGCCGCACCTCGACCTGAGCGGCCCGCGACTGGCCGCGGCGCTGGCGCGCCTCGCCGCCGGCTGTGAGGCGCACGGCGGCATCGAACGCTACGTGGAGGCGCTGAAGCTGAAGTCGGCGCTGTTCCAGCAGGCACTCGGGGATGGCCCGGAGGGGCTCGAAGCGTCGACCTTCAAGCAGTTGTGCGCATTCATGGCCACGGTGCGCCGGCGCATCGGACCGTGGCTCGAGGAACCCGGGTTCCACGACGCGCGCACGGCGCTCGCCGCACTCCTGGCCGGGCGCACGGACACCTCCACGACCGACGCACGCATTGCCGGATTCTGCGCCGGCTTCGCCGGGGCGACCGGGCAGCGCTGGGTACGCGACCTCGCCACCGAGGTGCTGCACAACGTCGACCCGGAGCGCTATCCGCTGATGAACCGCTGGGTGTGGGATGCGACCACGAATACCGGCGTCATCCGCGAGATCTGGCACGCGCCCGACGTCGACCATATCCGCATCGCCGTGCCGGACGGCTACGACACCTTCCTGGTGCTGCGCGAAGAGCTCTCGCAGTACCTCGCCGGCCAGGGGTTCTTCCGTGACGTGATCTGGTACGCCGACCTGTTGTGCGCCCAGGTCTACGCCGGCTACATCTCCGAGCAGGGCGGCAGCTACCTGCGCACCGACTTCGCCGCCGAGGAAGACCCAGTCCAGCACACCCGCAGGCTGCTCGGGCTAGACGGCGTCCAGGCCGGTTCCGGACGCACGCGTCTGAAGACCATCGATGGTGCGGCCTTCATCCTGATGGACGACACCGCCTCCGACTGAGGGACAACGCATGCCCATCCACGAGCAATCGCTCATCCGGCCCGAGAACCTGAAGACGCACGACGAACTCGTCGTCGACGGCGTGAACGTTTCGGGCCACTGGAGCACCTTCATCGAGTCGCGGGTGGTGAAGGACTATAACGAGGACCTCCAGGACGAGATCGCCGCGCTGCCCGGCGGCGAGTACATCCACCGCTGCTGGCAATGCGGCTCCTGCACCAACTCCTGCACGGTCAACGCCGTCAACCCGGACTTCAATCCGCGCTACTGGATCTACCTGGCGCGCATGGGCATGGAATCGGAACTGCTGCGCGACAAGGACATCATCTGGCAGTGCGTGTCCTGCAACAAGTGCACCTATGCCTGCCCGCGGGACGTCGTGCCCGAGGGCGTCATGAAGGCCATGAGCCACTGGCTGGAACTCAAGGGCCACACCCCGAAGTCGCCGTCGATGCACTTCGACGAGGTCTTCTCGGGACAGGTCATCGAGCGCGGCAAGATCGAGGAAGGCCGCATCATCCAGGGATTCTTCAAGCGCACCGGCCAGCCGCTCGTGCAGGACTGGCTGGTGGAAATGGGCAAGCGCATGCTCCGGCACCTGCCGGTGGGCCTGCTGGTGCGGATGGGACTCGCCAGCGTGCTGGCGCCACGCACCCGCGACTGGTCGCGTGCCCGCGATGCAATCCGCGAGTACGCCGACGAACAGCACGCGGCGCAGAAGCGCGCGCTGGGCATCGCCGACCTGATCGAGACCGCCAAACAGGACGCGGGCGCGCCCGCGCGCAGCTAGGACCACCCCATGGCAACCAATCCTGACAAGTACAAGCGCGTTGCGTACTACCCGGGCTGCGCCCTCGAGGGCACCGGGCACGCCTACAACCGCTCGACCAGGGCGCTGGGCAAGGCCCTTGGGCTCGACCTCGTGGAGGTCGACAACTGGAACTGCTGCGGCGCGATGGAAGTGAAGAACATCGACCCGAAGATCCAGACCTATCTGTCGTCGCGGGTGATGTCCATCGCGGCCAACCAGATGAAGATGGATACCGTGATGGCACCTTGCAACGGCTGCTATCACAACCTCAAGAAGGCCGAGTACGACTTGAGGCACGACCCGAAGAGTGCCGAGGTGGTCGGCCAGCTGTCACGCAAGGCCGGCCACGAGACCTACCAGGCCGGCCAGGTCGAGACCATCCATGCGCTCGACTGGATCAAGGACGCCATCGGCGAGGACGGCCTGCGCGCCCGGGTGAAGAACTCGCTCTCCGGCGTGAAGATCGCCAACTACTATGGCTGCATGTACACCCGGCCGCGGCACATCTTCCCGGAGAAGGACCAGGGGCCGGGCAGCGAGTCCACCTCGAAGCCGCACTTCATGGACGACCTGCTGTCAGCCGCTGGGGCCGAGAACGTCGACTTCCCGCTAAAGACCGCCTGCTGCGGCGGCGCCCACACGCTCTCGGACAGCGACATGTCGACCAGGCTGGTCCTCAACATCATCGACGCGGCCGAGGCCGCCGGTGCCGAGGTGATCGCGACCGAGTGCCCGACCTGCCACTCGGGCCTCGAGATGCACCAGGTGCGCGCCGAGAAGAAGCTCGGCCGCAAGACGCGGGTCAGGATCGTGTATTTCACGCAGTTGCTCGGACTGGCGCTCGGCCTCAAGCCGCGCCAGGTCGGCCTGCAGGAGAACGTGTCCGACTCGATCGGCTACTTCAGGGACAAGGGCCTGGCGTGAAGGCACTCGTCGACATCGAGTCGCGGCTCGCGGTCCTGGCCGCCGGGGAAGCGGCCGCCGGCCATGCGCGGGAGATGCTGGTGCTGGCGGAGCAGGTCCTGGAACACTGGGTCCGCGCACGCGGCGAGGAACCGACGCACGAGCTGCGCGAGGGATTCCGCCTGCTGGCGCTGCATCGCCAGGGTTCGCGCGACCTGCCGAGCTTCAACGCCTGTCGCGAGACCTGCCGCGAGCTCGCCTGGCATTTCAACCTGCTCGAACTCGAACCCGGCCACGACCAGGCGGCGCAGCGTGCACGCATGATGGCGATGCTCGCCAATCACCTGTACCTGTTCGTGGCCGGGAAGCTCGAGGTCGCGCAACTCGGGGATTTCTGCTGCTCCGCGAAACCGCTCAGGCTCGCGGAGACCGACACGGGACACTGAGCCGAAGGAACCACACCATGCCGAACGTACGCGGATGCAACCTGCCCGACGATCTCCTCTATGACGTTGCCAACCACATCTGGTTCAGTGAGGTGGGAGACGGCAACGTCAAGGTCGGCATGACGGCGGTCGCGACCGCGATGGCCGGCCGGCTGGTGGCGTTCACGCCGAAGAGCGTCGGCAAGGAGGTCAAGCCCGGCAAGTCCTGTGCGACCATCGAGTCGGGCAAATGGGTCGGGCCAGCGAAGGTGGCGGCCGGTGGCGAGGTGGTCCAGATCAACGAGGCCATGGCGGCCAATCCCAGCGTCGCCAACGCCGATCCCTACGGCGAGGGCTGGCTGATCATCCTGAAGCCCCAGGAATGGGATTCTGTCAAGGCCACGCTGACCCCGGGGACGGACGTCGCCGGCCCGTACGAGGCCAAGATGGCGGCGGACGGATTTGCAGGCTGCGGCGGCTGAAGCGAGAATGGTGCCCAGCCAGCCTGGAAGCACCATGTCGCAGACCGCCGCCAAGTTCGACTTCTCGGAGATGGAGTCCAATGCCGCCAGGGCCTGCAGCCTGCTCAAGGCGATGGCCAACGAGGTGCGGCTCGTCGTGCTCTGCCAGCTGATCGAGGGTGAGAAGACCGTCGGCGAACTGCAGGAGGCAGCGGGCCTCAGCCAGTCGGCGATGTCCCAGCACCTTGCCGTGCTCCGCGAGCAGGACGTGGTCGCCACCCGGCGCGAGGGGCAGTCCGTCTATTACCGGCTTTCCAGCCCGGAAGCGACGGCCATCATGGAAACGCTGCACGGGCAGTACTGCCGTCCCAGGCGCCGCCGCTGACCAGAAGCGTCCGTCCCGTCAGGGCTTCCAGCGGCGCAGCTTGCGCCCAGGCTGCGCCGGCCGTGGCTCGCGGCGCGAAGGCTGCCGGCGCGGATCCGGATCGTCGACCTCAGGGTCATATTCGATCGCCCAGCGCTCGCGGAAGGCCTGCAGCGCCTCGTTCTGCACGGCGGCGTGGCGGTTCGACAGCAGCAGCGACGACGGCGCGCAGACCCGGGCGCGGATGAGCCCGAGATCCTGCGCAGCGTCGAACACGCTGGGATACCAGCGTTCCCAGCCGGGCATGATGTTGTCGAGTTGCTCGCGCAGGCTCACGCGCCGCTGATCCTCCATGGCCTCACCGGGTGACGCTAGCAGGCCCGGTCGCGAGCGTCGAGCGCCGCGGCCACCATTTCGGCAACTGCGGGCGCCACGCGTTCACGCTGCGGCGCAGAATGCAAGTGTCAGCGGCGCCCTGGCCGCTCCGCGAGGTGGATGTCCACCATGAGCCACAAGCACGAGAACCTGCTGCGCACGCTGTTCCATGACCCGATCAGCGGCAACATCCACTGGCGCGAGGTCGAGTCGCTGCTGCGCCACGTCGGCGCCGACATTGAGCAACTGTCCGGTGGCCGCATCCGTGCGCGGTTGCATGGTGCCGAGGGCATCCTGCATCGGCCGCACCACGGCAATACCCTGGACCGCTCGTCGGTGCGGCACGTCCGGGAAGTCCTGGCGCAAATGCGCATTACGCCCTCGCAATACGCCGAGCGACAGGGTCCACCCTAGACCCGCGGCCGCCGGTGGCAGCCAGGGACCACCCGGTCCGGGCATCCCCGGCCCGCACGCCAGTCGTGCCACAATAGCGCCCCCAATTCCTGACCCGCATTCGAAGGGCCTCACATGTCGTCCATCGCCCGCACCCGCCCGGGATTCCATTCGCTCGCCCCCGTGGTGGTGCTCTTGCTCGGGTCGCTGCTCGCCGCCTGCGACAGCTCCCCGCACGAGGCACCGGCAAGTCCGACTGCCGAGGCTGGCGACGGCGAGGTGCAGCTGACCTGGACGGCGGTGCCCGGAGTCGGCAAGTACGTCATCCGCTGGAGCGATGACGGCGGACCGCCGACCAACAAGATCAGCGATGTCCAGGGCACGTCCTACCTGCACACGGGCCTGACCAACCTGCGGACATACCGCTACCAGATCTTTGCCATCGACGGCGGCGAGGGCCCGGGCAGCGTCATCGTGTCCGCCGAACCGGGGCCGATCCCGGCCGCGGTCGAGTGGGTCGCCGTGCGGGTCGTCGGCGATGACCACGTGCTGCACTTCGCGCCGGCGGCGGGTGCCGACAGCTACCGCATCTACATCGGCTCGGTCGAGGCCCAGCTGGCAGGCCGGCGGCCGAGTGCCGCGTTCGTGACCGCCACGACGTCGCCGTTCACCCGCACGGCGGCCGGAGCCAGCATCGGCAACTACTACAAGGTCATGGCCATGAGTTCCACGCGCACGGCGCTGGAAGGGCCGGTAGCGGTTACCCCGGTCTTCGGGATCGGCAACTTCGACCTTCCGGCCGTCTCGGCGGCGGTCGCGGATACCGATGAGGACGGCTGCCTCGAACTCGTCGGCACCACGGGCGACTGCCTCGGGGGCCTGGCGGCACGCGACCTGGCGGTGGCCGGCCTCGACGGGCTCTTCGCCACCGGCCGTGCGAACGGCGACTCGCGCCTGGCCGACTTCAATGCCGACGGTATCCCGGACGTCTTCACGAGCGTGCTCTCGCCGGCCGACGACGCCGCCTCGCGCGCCATCCTGCACCTCAACCAGGGCGACGGCGTGTTCCAGGAGGACGCGGCCGTCGCGGCACTCGGTATCGGCGGCCAGGGCGGCACCGTGCTCGCCGCCGACTTCGACAACGACGGCGACGTCGACCTGTTCGTACCGCACGACTGGAGCGGCGCCGACGGCGGCCGTAACTGGCTGCTCGCCAACGATGGCGCGGGCGTCTTCAGCGACGTGACCGCGGCGGCGGGACTCCTGACCGGCCCGGCCGGAGCGGCCTACGTGCCGGCCGGCGGCCAGGCCGTGGACTTCAACGAGGATGGCCGGGTGGACATCCTTTTCGGGTCGCGGCTCATGACCAACAACGGCGACGGCACGTTCACCGACGCCGGCCCCGCCGCCGGCGTGCCGCTGCGCGCCGATCAGGGCCTGCGCCTGTTCGATGCCGACATGGACGGCGACCTCGACCTGCTGCACCACGACGGCGAACTGACGCGCCTGCATCGCAACGTCCAGGGCGTCTTCGACGCCGGCACGGTACTCGCGACCGATGCGGTGGACAGCTATGGCAGCGGACTCCAGGTCTGCGACATCAACGCCGATGGCTTCGAGGACATCCTGGTCGCGAACAACGCGGTCGCGACCGACACCGGCGTGCCGCGGCTCCTGGTCAACATCGCCGGGGAGGAGTTCCTGCGCTCGCGCGTTCCACAGGAAGTCGTCGCCGGCAGCAACGACCTGCTCGCCTTCAACGACCTGTTGACCTGCGTCGACCTCAATGACAACGGGACACCGGATGTCATCGCCCGCTGGGACAGCTACCGTGTGCTGCGCTCGGCACTGCCGCTCGAACGCAGCCTGCGCCTGCGGGTGCTCGGCACCGGCGGCGACCGCAACCAGCAGGGCAGGATCGTGAAGATCGCACCGGCTGCGGTTCCCGGCCGGGTGATGACCCGTGTGATCGAGTCCGGGTCGGGGCTACGCTCGCAGGGCGACTACGACCTCCTGGTCGGGGCCCAGTGGGCTGGCGACTACGAGATCTCGGTGCGTTTCAAGGACGGCTGGGTCACGACGACCGCGTCGCAGGGCGACAGCCTCACCATCTACGAGGACGGCCGCGTCGTCGACGCGCTGGAATAGGAACCAGGCGGTCACCGCAGCCGCGGTGTCTCACGGCTGCCCGGCCTGACCGCCGGGCGCCGCGTCCGCCAGCGCCTCGTCCTGCGCGAGCCCCGTGAACCCCAGCACCCGCTGCTCGAGGTAGGGATAGAACGGGTTCCAGCGTTGACGCAACATCTCCGCTGCGGGGACCTGCAGCACGCCGCGCTCGCCGCGCAGCGCCAGGTTGCCGAGGACGATGTGATCGGCCTCCCGACCATCGCCCGCTCCATAGAGCGGGTCGTCGGCCGGAAATGGCAGCGCCACGTGTGACACCGAGAACACGTTTGCCGGCCACGCCAGGTCGAGTGGTGCGCGGGTTACCTCGGGGACACCCGGACGCCGGGTGCGCAGCTCGACGGCCGCGCTGTCGGGCGTCGCATTCGTGATCAGGTCGAGCACGTAGTCCGCCGACCGGTCGGCCAGAAGCATCTCGAGGAGCGGCGCTGGATCGCTGGCGAGCACGGGGCCGACCTCTGCCCGGCGATTGAGGTCGAACAGCACCAGTTCGTGCCCACCGGCCGGCAGGCGTGCCATCAGGCCGGCGATCAGCGCGGGCGTCGACACCGTCGCGTCCACCACCGACTGGAACGCAAGCACCGGCGGCATGTCCGCGAGCCGGCCCGCCCGCCCGAGCCGGTCGAGCCGCGCCGCGATCTCGCCGGTCAGGCGGTAGACCTGGTGCCCGGCGTTGATCGCGAACGAGCCGTACTTGAACGGATCGTATTCGGGATGGATGGAGTTCCACTCGAGCTTGTCGAGGCCCAGCAGCCAGCCGATGCGGGACTGCCACACCGCGAGCGCCGCCATCCGCGCGACGCCGATCGCCGGCGACACCAGCACGATGCCTTCCAGCGCCGGCAGGTCCTCGCCGTCGAGGACGCCGAGTGCGTACTCTATCGCCAGGGCCCCGCCGGCCGAGTAACCGGCGATGAACAGCGGTGCGTCGCCTACACGCTGCCGGAGTTCCCGCATCGCCACGCGCACCGCGGCGGCGAGGTCCTCCCATTGAATGCGTGTCAGTCCCGACGGCGCCGTGCCATGCCCGGGCAGGCGCAGCATGATCACGACGGCGCCACGATCGTGCAGGCTGGCGGCGAGGTTCCTCATGCTGTAGGGCGAATCGGACATGCCGTGAAGCAGCAGCACGCCTGCCGGGGGGCCGGCTGGTCGAGCACCACGGTCCGGTTCCAGTCGCGTGGCCAGCGCGCGGGATCCGAAAGGCTGCCGCGATGGAAACGGTTGATCAGCCGATGGTCGGGCGCGGCGACCCGCGCGTATACCTCTCGATCGAGTTCGGCGAACAGCCGCTCCTCCTGCGCGAGGTACCCGGCGAAGTCGACCTCGTCCCGGCCGGCACGAAACTCCTCGTCGAGCACCGCCGTGTGCCAGACGTCGAGGTCCGGGCGACCCTCCAGGTAGGCAACGGCGGCCGCGACGACCACCAGCAGCACGCCGGCGACGGCATAGCCCAACGCCCTGGCAGCCTCGCGTGCGAACCGCTTCATCATCGATGGTCATCCCCGTGCGCTGGCCACCGCCAAGGTATCGCGCCGGCGCGCCGCTGAACAGCGCCTTCCGCGCACACGCCGACGCCGTGCGCCCGGTAGACTCGCGCCCATGGCCCTCGTCACGCTGACCGACGCCGGACTCGCCTACGGACTGCAGCCGCTGCACGACGGCGCCAGCCTGTCCGTGGACGAGGGCGAGCGGATCGGCCTCATCGGCCGCAACGGAACCGGCAAGTCGTCACTGCTGTCCATCATCGCCGGCAGCGGCGTGCTCGACAGCGGCGAACTCGTCCGGCGCGATGGCCTGCGGACGGTCCGCGTCGAGCAGGAACCGGTGATGCCGCCTGCGGCCACCCTCGAGCAGAGTCTCTGTGCACGGGGCGGCATCGACGACCTCGCCGACGAGCGCGAGCGCTGGCGGCTGCGCGCGCGCCTGACCGAGTACCTGCATCGCTTCGCCGTCAACCCCGGCGCCTCCCCCACCGGCGCGTCGGGCGGAGAGACCAAGCGCGCGGCGCTTGCCCTGGCGTTCACGCTCGAGCCGACGCTGCTGCTGCTCGACGAGCCGACCAACCACCTCGACATCGACGGCATCATGCTGCTGGAGGAGCTGCTCCTGAAGGGGCCGGCGGCGATCGTCATCACGCACGATCGCGCGTTCCTCGACCGCGTGGCAACGCGCATCGTGGAACTCGACCGCGGCCTGCTTGCGTCGTATCCGGGCAACTTCGCCGCCTACGAGATCCGCAAGGGCGAGGAGCTGGCGGCCGAGACGACGGCACGGCGCAAGTTCGACCGGTACTGGGCGCAGGAGGAGGCCTGGATCCGCCAGGGCGTGGAGGCGCGCCGCACGCGCAACGAGGGCCGGGTGCGGCGTCTCGAGGAACTCAGGCGCCAACGCGCCGCTCGCCGCGAGCGGGCCGGCGACATGAACCTGGTGCTCGACGCCGGCGAGCGCTCCGGCCGGCTGGTGGCGGAACTCAAGGGCGTCAGCAAGTCTTTCGGTGAGCGCTTCGTCGTCCGCGCCCTCGACCTGACCGTCATGCGCGGCGACCGGCTGGGCCTCGTGGGCCCGAACGGGGCGGGCAAGACGACGCTCATCCGCCTGATCACGGGCGAGCTTGCCCCTGATGCCGGCAGCGTGCGGCTCGGCACCGGACTCACGGTGGCCTACTTCGATCAGCTGCGTGCCCAGCTCGATGGTGACCAGACACTGGCCGAGGCGATCAGCCCCGGGTCGGAGTGGGTCGGCAGCGGCGAGCGGCCCAAGCACGTCATGACCTACCTGGGCGACTTCCTCTTTCCGCCGGAGCGCGCGCGGTCGCCGGTCCGGATGCTCTCGGGCGGCGAGCGCAACCGGTTGCTGCTGGCACGCCTGTTCGCCACGAGCGCCAACCTGCTGGTGCTCGACGAACCGACCAACGACCTCGACATCGAGTCGCTGGAGCTGCTCGAATCGACCCTGCAGGGCTATCCCGGCACCCTGCTGCTGGTCAGTCACGATCGCACGTTCCTCGACAACGTCGTCACGCAGACCCTGGCCGCGGAAGGTGACGGCCGCTGGCGCGAGTACGTGGGCGGCTATGGCGACTGGCTGCGACAACGACCACGACCTTCCGTGGCGGCCGCCGGTTCGCGTCGACGCGAACCGGCAGCCGCTCCAGCATCGGCACAGGCACCTCCTCCCGCGCCCGCGCGCACGAAGCTTTCGTACAAGGAGGGCCGCGAGCTCGCCGCCCTGCCCGGGGAGATCGAACAGCTGGAACTGGAGCAGCGCGCGCTGATCGAGCGGATGAGCTCGAGCGACTATCACGCCGGCGGCGCGGCGAGGATCAAGGCCGACGGGGAACGCATGGCCGAGATCGAACGGCTGCTGGAGCAGAAGTTCGAGCGCTGGGCCGCCCTCGACCGGT
>CAZXAS010000017.1:11204-25847 GCA_964638185.1 uncultured Steroidobacteraceae bacterium
CTACCGGTAACCGCGCGCCTGCAGCGAGAACAGGCTGGCGTAGGTGCCGCCCGCGGCCATCAGCGCCTCGTGGCTGCCCTGCTCGACGATCCGTCCCTGGTCGAGCACGACGATGTGATCGGCCATGCGCACCGTCGAGAAGCGGTGCGAGATCAGGATGGTGATGCGATCGCTCGCGAGGTGCCTGAAGTGCTCGAACACCTCGGCCTCGGCGCGCGCATCCATGGCCGAGGTCGGCTCGTCGAGCACCAGCACGTCGGCCCCGGTACGCATGAACGCGCGCGACAGCGCGATCTTCTGCCACTGGCCGCCTGAGAGCTCACGGCCGTCCTTGAACCACTTGCCGAGCTGCGTGTGGTAGCCGCCCGGCAGGCGGTCGATGAATTCGGCCGCCTGGCCCTTCTCCGCCGCCTCGCGCCAGCGGCCCTCGTCCTCGAAGTGCGTCTCGTCGCCGACGCCCACGTTCTCGCCAACCTGCAGCTGGTAGCGGGCGAAGTCCTGGAAGATGACGCCGATGCGCTGCCTGAGCGCCTCACGGTCCCATTCCCGCAGGTCGAGGCCGTCGAGCGTGATGCGTCCCTCGGTCGGGTCGTACAGCCTGGTCAGAAGCTTGATCAGCGTGGTCTTGCCCGACCCGTTCTCGCCGACGAGGGCTAGGCTCGAACCCGGCCGCAGGTGCAGGCTGATGCCGGCCAGTGCCGGCGCGTCTGCATCCGGATACGTGAAGCCCACGTCCTCGAAACGCACGCCGTCGGCCGGCAGCGGCCCGTGGAGCAGTGCCCCGGCCGGCGGCGCGACCGGCGTCTCCAGGTACTCATACAGCGTCGACAGGTAGAGGTTGTCCTCGTACATCCCGCCGATCGCGGCGAGCCCCGCCGATACCGCCGACTGCCCCTGCCGGAACAGCGCGAAGTACATGGTCATCTGGCCGAGCGTGATCGCGCCCTTTACCGTGCTGATGGCGATCCACGCGTAGGCGCCATACAGCGCCAGCGTGCCGAGGAGGCCTAGGGCAAAGCCCCAGCTGTCGCGGCGCACGGCCAGCGCGCGGTCGGCGGCGTAGAGCTTCTCGAAGATGGCCCGGTACCGGTCGAGCAGCCGCGGCCCGAGACCGAACAGCTTCACCTCCTTGGCGTGGTCCTCGCGCGCCAGCACCGTCTCGAGGTACATCTGCATGCGCGTCTCGGGCGAGCGCCAGCGGAACAGGCGGAAGGCGTCGCCGGAGAACTTGGCCTCGGCGATGAAGGCCGGCAGCCCCGCCAGCAGCAGCACGGCCACCGCCCACGGCGAGAACTGCACGAGCAGGACGCCGTAGCTCGCCAGCGACACGGCATTCTGCGCCAGCCCGAAGCTGCGCATGACGAGCGACAGCGGGCGCACCGAGGCCTCGCGCCGGGCGCGGGTCAGCTTGTCATAGAACTCGGAGTCCTCGAAGTGCGCGAGCTCGAGGGTCAGCGCCTTCTCGAGGATCATCACGTTGACGCGCTGGCCGAGCTGCGCGCGCAGAAGTGACTGGCAGTGCGACAGGCCGCGTTGCACCGCTGCCAGCGCCGCGACCAGCACGCCCTCCAGCGCCACGAACTCGATCACCAGGGCGGCGTCGCCGCTGCCGATCGCGGCGACGACCGAGTCGACGATGAGTGCGCCCACCCATGCGATGCCGGCCGGCAGGACGCCGGCGGCGAGCGTCAGGGCCGCGAGCGCGACCGTGAGCCGGCGATTGGTGGTCCACACCAGTTCCAGCGCGCGCCGGCTGTAGCGGAACACGCCGAGGAACCCGGATGGCGGGGCGGCACCGGCCGCTGGCGGCGAGAACGACCTCATCGTCGCGCCCTGTCGATCGTCGCCGCTGTGTGCATCCGCACAATCTGCGGGCGCGGCGCGCGCGTTGCAAGCCTCGATCGCAACGCATTGACCTGCGTCAAGAATGGGGTTAGGGATCTTCCCCGACGCGCGGTAACATTCCAAAAGCGGATAAATGCCCGGACATCACCTTGAGCAGCACCCCACGATGAACCCTCCCGCGGGAAACCCGCCACGCGACGGCAAGCGGCTGGTGCCGCTCCTTGCCGTGGCGACCGGGATCCTGCTCGGGGTCGGCGCCTTCACCTTCCAGTACGCCGAGGGGCTCTCGTACCTGAGCGCCGACCCGAAGGCCTGCGTCAACTGCCACATCATGCAGCCGCAATACGACTCCTGGCAGAAGTCGAGTCACCATGCGGTCGCGGCCTGTGTCGACTGCCACCTGCCGCCCGACTTCTTCGGCAAGTACCTGGCGAAGGCCGAGAATGGCTACCACCACTCGAAGGGCTTCACCTTCCAGGACTTCCATGAGCCGATCATGATCAAGGACAAGAACGCCAGGATCCTGCAGGACAACTGCCAGGCCTGCCACGCCGACCTCGCCCACGGCATGCTGCAGGGCGTCGCCGGCGGACCCGACGAGGTGCGCTGCGTGCACTGCCATGCCGGCGTGGGCCACGGCGAGCGGGCGGGTCTCGGTGGACCGGATGACCGTGCAACGAGTGCGAGGACGAATCAATGACCAGGAAGATGCAATCCGGATGGTCGACGCCGGCGTTGATCGGCGCGGTACTCGTGGTCGCGGTCGCGACCGCGCTGGTGACGGCGCTGCTCGTCAACATCTTCGAGCGCAAGGACGAGGCGCGCGCGCCCTACACGCGCCTGGTCGAGGTCACCGAGGACACCACCGACCCGGCACTGTGGGGAGTCAACTGGCCGAAGCAGTTCGACAGCTACCAGCTGACGGCCGAGGCGACCCGCACGCGCTTCGGCGGCCACGGGGGCAGCGAGGCGCTGCCGGAGCAGAAGATCGAGCGCGACCCCTGGCTCAAGCGGATGTTCCTGGGCTACGCGTTCTCGATCGACTACCGCGATCGCCGCGGCCATGCCTACATGCTGCAGGACCAGGAGAACACCGAGCGACTGTCCAAGCCCCAGTCCGGCTCCTGCCTGCACTGCCACGCCTCGATCATGCCGGTGTATCGCGAGCTCGGCGACGGCGACGCGATGAAGGGCTTCGAGGAGAGCTACAAGTATTCCTACCAGGACCTGAATGCCAAGCTCCACGAGATGGGGCATGGCCATCCCGTCTCCTGCGTGGACTGCCATTCGCCCGACACCATGGAGCTGCGGGTGACCCGCCCGGGCTTCATCAACGGCATCCAGGCACTGGCGAACTCCGATGCCCCGGTCCCGCACCTGCCATCGATCGAGCGATGGCGCGCCGGGAATCGCGCCGACCCGTATGACCCGAACACGAATGCGACGCGCACCGAGATGCGCTCGTATGTCTGTGGCCAGTGCCACGTGGAGTACTACTGCGCCAGCAAGCTGCCGCTGACATTCCCCTGGGGCAAGGGCCTCAGGGCCGGCGACCTCGAGGCCTTCTGGAACGAGACGACGTTCGAGGACGGCTCGCGCTTCATGGACTACCGGCACGCCGAGAGCGGCGCGCCGATCCTGAAGGCGCAGCACCCGGAGTTCGAGCTGTGGAGCCAGGGCATCCATGCCCGCAGCGGTGTCGCCTGCGCCGACTGCCACATGCCCTACCAGCGCGATGGCGCCAGCAAGGTCTCGGACCACTGGGTCCGGAGCCCGCTGCTCAACATCAGCCGCGCCTGCCAGACCTGCCACCGGCAGCCGGAGGACGAGATCAAGGCCCGCGTCGACGCCATACAACAACGCAACTTCGAGCTCCTGCAGCGCGGCGGCGAGGCGCTGATGGACCTGCTCGACGCCGTCGCGGCGGCGCGCCAGGCGGGCGCGACCGATGCCGACCTGCAGCAGGCCCTGGAACTGCAGCGCAAGGCGCAGTGGTATCTCGACTTCATCGCCGCCGAGAACTCGATGGGCTTCCACGCGCCGCAGGAAGCGGCCAAGGTCCTCGGCGAGGCGGCCGACTACGCACGCCAGGGGCAGGTCGCGGCGCTCACCTGGAACCAGCCCGAATGACCCACGAACACGCCCGGCAACCACCCACCGGCGGCCGCGCCCTGCACGGGCGTCTCGGACGCGAGCATCGCACCATGCGGCACATGGTGAGCCTGTACTGCCGCGTGCACCATGCCGCGGCCGGGAACCGGCCCTGCCCCGGCTGCGAGGACTTCCTGGCCTACGCTGCGCGCCGCCTGGAGAAATGCCCCTACGGCAACGACAAGCCAACCTGCTCGAACTGCCCGATACACTGCTACAAGCGCGAGCCGCGCGAGTTCGCGCGGCAGGTCATGCGTTACTCCGGCCCGCGAATGATGCTGCGCCATCCCTACCTGGCACTCATGCACGTCCTCGACGGGCAGCGCAGGGTCGCGCACCCGCTCGAGGAGCGGCGCCGGGGAAAGACAACCGGCACACGCTGAGGTCGCGATGATCAACGAGCTGCGGGCGGCCATCTCGCCCTTCCATCGCCGGTTCCCGAGCCGGACGTACCGGGTCGCGGCACAGGTCGACCGGCGCATGGCCGTGTCGCGCGAGGCCCGTTTCGTGTTCTTCCGCGTGCCGAAGGCAGCCAACTCGACGGTGACGGCGACGCTCTACGCCAAGCTCGCCGGCGACCTGAGCCACGACCCGACCGGCAGCTCCAAGTCCATCAAGCGCTATTTCCCGCGGGGATCGCGGCTCTCCGCCAGTGAGGTCGACGGCCTGGCGCGCGAGTTCCACCTGTTCACATTCGTGCGCAACCCCTATTCGCGCCTCGCCTCGGCCTACCTCGAGAAGGTCTTCAACGCCCCGCCCCATTTCCGCGCCAGGCGCATGCTGCACCGGTTCTACCGCCGCGAGCCCGGCGAGGCGGTCAGCTTCGTGGAGTTCTGCCGCTTCATCGACGCCGGCGGGCTCTACCAGGATGCGCACTGGTTCCCTCAGGTGACCTTCATGCCGATGGGCGTCTCCATGCTGCACTTCATCGGGCGCGTGGAACGGCTGACGCAGGACCTCGGGCAGGTCTACCAGCACCTCTTCGGCGAGCCGTTGCCGCAGGTGATGAACAAGGTCGGTCACGCGACCGGCGCGAGCGAGCGCACCCGCGCGCTGTACGATGCGGAGAGTGCCGCCATCGTGCAGAAGCACTACCTGGCCGACTTCGAGCAGCTCGGCTATCCGCTGGAGCCGCCATGGGCCGACTGACGCGACGGGTTCAGGCCTGGTCGCGCACCAGCAGGAGATTGCGGAAGGTCCGTCCGGCCTCGCGGTAGCCGTAGTCGGACATCAGCCGGCCGGTGAGGTTGGCCGAGTCGTGCACGTATTCGATCAGGATCGCCCGTGGCCACAAGTGCCGTCCGGCGGTGCGGAAGAAATGGGTGAGGATGCGGTCCTCGTGCCCCTCCACGTCGATCTTGAGCGCGGTGATGGCGTCGATGCCTGCGGTGCGGCACAGCGACGGCAGGGTCGTCACCTGCACCGCCAGCGACGGCGACTGCGTCTCGCCGTCCACGACGGCGTTCTGGCCGCTCTGCACGGTCGACAGGGCGAGGCGCCCCTCGCCCTCGTAGTCACTGAGCGCCACCGGATGCAGGTGGACCTCGAGACCGTTCTCGGCGGCGTTGAATCGCATCCGCCGCGAGAGTTTCGGATCGGGTTCGACCGCATGGACGCTCACCCTGGCGCCGAGGCGCCCGGCGACGACCAGGCTGTACAGGCCGACATTGGCGCCGACATCGAGAAAGGTGCCGCCGTCGGCGAGGCGCCCGCACAGCCAGTCGAGCTCCGCCACGTCGTAGAACTTCGGCGTGAACAGGGCCGTGGTCTCGCAGAAGTTCCCCCGGTTCATCAGGCGCAGGCGCAGGCCGCGCACGGTGACGTCGTAGGGCCTGGGCTTGCCCTTGCGCAGCGGGCCGCGCAGCAGCTTGCCCACGCGATACCACACGCGGCTCGAGCCGGGCAGCCCATGGCAGGCGCCGAGCAGCAGCCTTGCCGCGCCGCGGGGCGCGAGCGCCCCCCAGGGCTTCCCGGCCTCGAAGCCGTCGTCCGCCACCGGGGCCTCCCGCGACGTGGTCGTATTCATGATGCGAGCGGCGAACTGTCATCGAGCGGCGCGACTGCGCCCGGGCGATAGCCCGATTCCAGCAGCTGCCGGATGCCATGGTCGGTCTCGACCGTGCCACGGCGGGCGTGGTGCTGGCGCAGGCGCAGGTTGGCGGCCACGTGCTCGGGATTCTTGTAGCCGCGCGGATGATCGAGGTGGATGCAGACGGCGTCGTAGCGCACGTGCCGGGGCCGTACCCCGGCGTTGATCAGCCGGACGCCGAACTCGCGGTCGAGCCCGCCCCAGGACATGGTCTCGTTGAAGCCGTTCACGGCCAGCACGTCCTTGCGCCAGGCCGAGCCATTGGAGCCCTTGAAGTTGCAGCGCGTGGGGGTGGTGGCGTTGAGCAGCCGGGCCTGCCACCCGTTCGCCGTCAGCTTCAGGTTCTTCAGGCCGCGCGGCAGGCCGTTGGCCCACAGCCAGTGGATGTCGAAGCAGCGCCCGCTCCGGATGTCGTCGAGGCTGATCCGCTGGCTCAGCGCCATCGGCAGCTTGTAGTAGCTGCCGGAAAGGTAGTGGCCGGGCTCCGCCCGCGCGGCGTGGACCGCGAGGAAATCCCGGCGCGGGATGCAGTCGCCGTCGGTGAAGACCAGGTAGTCGGCCCGGGCGTGCAGGATCGCCTTGTTGAGGATGCGGCACTTGCGGAAGCCGTCGTCCCGCTGCCAGACGTGCTGGATGTCGAGGCGCGTGCCGGCCCGCAGCCGATCGATGAGCTCGGTCGTCTCCCGCGTCGAGCCATCGTCGCCGATGACGACCTCGAAGTCCCCGTGCGTCTGCTGCTCGTAGCCGCACAGCACCTTCTCGAGCCAGAGCGGCGAGTTGTAGGTGGTGAGCACGACCGAGATCCGCATGTCGCCCGCGACTCCTGTTGCCGCCGATCCGGGCGCGATACTACCAGCAACGCCCGACCCGGGCCTCAATACGCCGGCGAGCGCCGGGGCCCCGGGTTCCCTATACTCGGCCCTGCCACGACCACCGCCCGTCGACAGCCCTTGCACCAGGAGCCCTTCGTGCGCACCACTATTGATCGACACCGCGATTCCGGCGCGCGCGCCCTGGCGGGCGCCTTGATCCTCGGCCTGCTGCTGGCGGGAACCGCCGCCTGCACGCGGGCGGTGACCTCCGACGGCGCCTGGAGCGAGGGTGTACCGCGCAACCAGACCTTCTCGCGGCTGCTGGTGGTCGGCGTCAGCCCCGACATCAACGTGCGGTGCGCCTTCGAGGAGGCGCTGGTGGACAGCCTGCGCGCGACCGGCGCCACCGCGAGGAGCAGCTGCACGGCGCTCGGGACGAAGGTGCCGCTGACGCGCGAGGCGGTGGAACGCGGCGTGGCGGATTTCGGCGCGGATGCCGTGGTCGCCACGCGACTGGTCGCGGCCAGCGCCGGACTCGAGGAGGGCGGCACGATCGAGACGCGCGGCTCGGGTTACTACAAGGCCACCGACATCGGCTTCGAGACGGGATACTGGGGCGTGTACGGCGTACCGGTCGTGTACGGCGAATTCCAGACCGCGCCGTCCGTGTTCTCGGTGCAGGGCGAGGTCAGGATCGCGACCAGCGTCTATTCGACCAGCGGACCCACGCTCGTGTATGTCGTGCAGACCGACGCCACCCACCTCGAGTCGCGCGACCAGGCGCTGGTCCAGATCGGCCCGGCGATCGCCACCGAGCTCAGTCGCGGCGGTCTGATCCCGTAGCAGCGCGGCGGGAGTCCTCCGGCACCGCGGTCGGGCCGCGACGCCGCGCCGGTCGCTACGGCGCCCCCTGCAGGTAGTCGAGCACCGCGGCCGCGAAGGCCCCGGGGTGCTCGTTGGCCACGAATACGCCCGCGTCCAGCGTCTGCTCCCGGGCCGGCCGGAAGGCACGACGAAACGGCTCGGAGCGCGCCGGCGTCGCGAACGGATCGCGGGCGGCGTACAGGAGCAGCGCCGGACAGCGCACTTGTGGCAGCCGGTCCTCCATGCGGTACTCCGCGACCGCGAAGTGCCCCTGCTCGCTCAGTTCGCCGGCCCGGAACAGGTCGACGATGAACCGCTGCACCAGTTCCGGACGCGGCATCCACTCGAACATCTTGTGCCATTTCTCGAGCAGGTGGCTGCCGTCGGCGGTCACCCGCCATTGCTTGAAGTACGGCAGCAGTGCGGCCCGGCCCTCGGCGTCGGTGTACACCGGCCCGGACAGCACGACACGCTCGATACGATCCGGCACGGCGGCAGCCAGCTCGACCGCGATCACCGCGCCCGTGTGGTGGCCGACCACAGTCACCCGCCCGACTCCGAGCGCGTCCAGCACCTCGACCGTGGCCTGCGCGTAGTCGGCGACCGTCGGCTGTCCCGCGACCGGGTCCGAGCAGCCATAGCCCGGGGTATCGATGGCGATGACGCGATGCGTGCGCGCCAGCAGCGGGATGACTTCGGCGAACTCGTCGATGGAGCGCGGGGTCTGGTGCAACAGCAGGAGCGGCGCGCCCGGCCCGTCGCCCGCGGTCACGCAGTGGACCTGGCCCAGTGCGGTATCGCAGAACTGTCTCTTCATCATGGCGGGTCCTCGTCGCGGAGCGCGCATTATGCGCCACGGCCCGGTACCCTGCCGCCCGGTGGCGTGCGATCCGCGCCGGCCGGCGCCCGGCCCCTTGAGCCCGGGCCGGTCGCGGCGGATGATGCGCGCAGTCACGGGACCGGTCCTGCATGAAACGACTGCTCGAAGGCATCGCCCACTTCTACCGGCACGTCAGGCCGACCTGCCGCCATACCTTCGCCCGGCTGGCCCAGGGCCAGACGCCGGACTGCCTGTTCATCGCCTGCAGCGACAGCCGGGTGGTGCCGAACCTGTTTGCGTCGAGCGACCCGGGCGACCTGTTCGTGATCCGCAATCCCGGCAACATCGTGGCGCCCTGCGGGATCGAGGGCAGGTCGCAGGCCGACGAGAGCGAGGCCGGCGCGATCGAGTTCGCCCTGATGCACCTCGACGTTCCGGACATCGTGGTCTGCGGCCATAGCGGCTGCGCGGCGATGCGCGCCATCTGCGGCCAGATGGACCTCGGCGACGCCTCGAACCTCAGGGCCTGGCTGCGTCACGCCGAGGACTCCCTCACGGTGCCGGCGGGATTCGAGTTCGACCCCGCCCTGTCAAAGGCGGACCTCGCGAGCCAGGTCAATACCTTCGTGCAGCTCGACAACCTGCGCAGCTACCCGTTCGTGGCGGAACGGGAGCGCGCCGGCCGGCTCAGGCTGCATGCCTGGTGGTTCGACATCGGCAATGCGGAGGTCGAGGCCTACGACCCGGGCACACGCCGCTTCAAGGTCATCGACGACCACCACGCCCACGAACTCATCGCCCGCCTCGGGCCCTAGCGTCCCGACCTGCGGGGCACCCGCACCCGTCCGTTGCGCCGACGCTGGCCGGCTCAGTGCAGGTAGTGCTGCGCCACCGCCTCGAGCGGCAGCGGCCTGATGCGGGACGCCTGCCCTGCGGCGCCGAATGCCTCGTAACGGTCACGGCACAGCGCCGCGGCGGCCTTGACCGCTTCCTTGAGGAACGCGCGTGGATCCGTCTCCGACGGCTTCTGCGCCATCAGTCGGCGCATCGCGCCGGTCATGGCCAGGCGGATGTCGGTGTCGATGTTGACCTTGCGCACCCCGTGGCGGATGCCTTCGCGGATCTCCTCGATCGGCACGCCATACGTCTCGCGGATGTCGCCGCCGAACTGGCGGATCACCTCGAGCCACTCCTGCGGGACGCTCGACGAGCCGTGCATCACCAGGTGCGTGTTCGGGATGCGCTCATGAATCTGGCGGATGCGGTCGATGGCCAGCACGTCGCCGGTCGGCTTGCGGCTGAACTTGTAGGCGCCGTGCGAGGTGCCGATGGCGATCGCGAGCGCATCGACGCCGGTCGCCGCGACGAAGTCCGCGGCCTGGCCGGGATCGGTCAGCAACTGGTCGTGCGAGAGCTTGCCGGCGGCCCCGGAACCGTCCTCCTCCCCGGCCTCGCCGGTCTCCAGCGATCCCAGGCAACCCAGCTCACCCTCGACCGATACACCCACCGAGTGGGCGAAGTCGGCGACCCTGCGCGTGACCTCGACGTTGTACTCGTAGCTGGCGGGGGTCTTCATGTCCGGCATCAGCGAGCCGTCCATCATGACGCTGGTGAATCCGGAGCGGATCGAGGCGGCGCAGACCGCCGGACTGGCGCCGTGGTCCTGGTGCATGACGATGGGAATCTGCGGCCACTGCTCGACGGCCGCCTCGAGCAGCTTGCGCAGGAAGGGTTCGCCCGCGTACTTGCGCGCGCCCGCCGACGCCTGCAGGATCACCGGCGCGTCCACCGCTGCGGCCGCCTGCATGATCGCGTGGACCTGCTCCATGTTGTTGACGTTGAACGCCGGCACGCCATAGTCGTGCTCCGCCGCGTGGTCCAGCAGTTGCCGCAGTGAGATCAGCGCCATCTCGATGCTCCTTGCCCGTGCCCGGTGGCCCGGGGTTCGTGTCTAGTAGGCCCGCTTCTTTGTGTCCAGCAGCTTGAGGATCAGCGGGGTCAGGATCAGCTGCATCGCGAGCGGCAGCTTGCCGCCGGGAATGACGATCGAGTTGGGTCGCGACATGAACGAGTCGTGCACCATCGACAGCAGGTAGCGGAAATCGATGCCCTTCGGGTTGGCGAAGCGCACGATCAGGAAGCTCTCGTCCGCCGTCGGGATGTCGCGCGCGACGAACGGATTGCTGGTGTCGACCGTCGGCACGCGCTGGAAGTTGATGTGTGTACGCGAGAACTGCGGGCAGATGTAGTTCACGTAGTCGGGCATGCGGCGCAGGATGGTGTCGACGACGGCCTCGGTGGAATAGCCGCGGTGGGCCTTGTCGCGGTGCAGCTTCTGGATCCACTCGAGGTTGACGATCGGCACCACGCCGATCAGCAGGTCGACGTGACGCGCAACGTCGTGCTCGTCAGTCTGCACGGCGCCGTGCAGACCCTCGTAGAACAAGAGGTCCGTGCCCTCGCCGATGTCCTTCCAGGGCGTGAAGGTGCCCGGTGGCGTGCCATGGACGACCGCCTCCTTGTCGTCATGCACATAGAAGCGCGAGCGGCCCTTGCCGGACTCACCGTAGCTCCTGAACAGGTTCTCGAGCTCGCCGAAGAGATTCGAGTACGGCCCGAAGTGGCTGTAGTGGTCGTTGCCGGAGGCGGCCGCCTCGGCCATCTTCTCGCGCATCTGCATCCGGTCGTAGCGATGGAAGGCATCGCCCTCGACGATCGCCGCGTTGATCTTCTCGCGGCGGAAGATCCACTCGAAGGTCGTCTTCACGGTACTGGTGCCGGCGCCGGACGACCCGGTGACCGCGATGATCGGATGCTTGGCCGACATGTTTCCTCCCGGGCCGGGTTCAGGACTTGATGAACAGCGAGCGCTCGGCGAAGAGCGGCGATTCGTAGGGCTTGTCGTCGCCGGCGTCGTACTCGGCGTGGTAGCAGTCGAGGCGCTCCACCTCCTCGCGCGTACCGACGATCACCGGCACGCGCTGGTGGAGGGACTGCGGGACCACGTCGAGGATGCGGGCGCGCCCGGTGGAGGCCGCGCCCCCGGCCTGCTCGACCAGCATCGCCATCGGGTTGGCCTCGTACATCAGCCTGAGACGGCCCTCGCGGTGCGCCTCCTTCTGGTCGCGCGGGTACATGTAGACGCCGCCGCGCACCAGGATGCGGTGCACGTCCGCCACCATCGACGCCACCCAGCGGGTGTTGAAGTCACGACCGCGCACGCCTTCCCTGCCGGCCTTGCACTCGTCGATGTAGCGGGTGACCGGTGGCTCCCAGAAGCGCCGGTTGGCGGCATTGATGGCGTACTCGGAGGTCGTGGCCGGTATGCGCATGTCGCGCCGGGTCAGCACGTAGTTGCCGATCTCGCGGTCGAGGGTGAAGCCGTGGGTGCCGCTGCCGACCGTCAGGACCAGTTCCGTGCTGGGGCCGTAGATGGCATAGCCCGCGGCCACCTGCCGACAGCCGGGCTGCAGTACGGCCGCGGCGCCGCTGGTGCCCTCCGGGATCTCCAGCACCGAGAAGATGGACCCGACAGCGACGTTGACGTCGAGGTTGCTCGAACCGTCGAGCGGATCGAACACCAGCGCCAGGCGGCCATTGCCGGCGACGACGTGCACGTCCTCCATCTCCTCCGACGCCAGTGCGCCGACCAGGCCGCCCCACTCGGTGCCGCGCACGAACAACTCGTCGGCGAGCACGTCGAGCTTCTTTTGCGCCTCGCCCTGCGCGTTCTCCGACCCGGCCAGGGTGGCAAGTCCGAGCAGCGGCCCCTTGCCCACGGCCGCGGAGACCGCCTTGGTGACTGCTGCCACGTCGATGAGCAGGGAGGCGATGTCGCGCGCCCGCGGCCCGGGCGGCACCTGCTCGATGACGAACTTGGAGAGCGTCGTATAGCCCGGATTCAGCATGCGGCCTCCTCGGCGCCGGGGTGGTCGCGAACGGCATCGAAGATGCGGCTGGCGAGGAAATCTGCAGGCTCGATGGTGGTCAGGGACGCGGCGTCGACCGTGCCCTGCTGCATCAGCCGCCGTGCCTGCCTCAGGCGCGCGCGATCGAGCGCGTTCCTGAGCGAGCGGGCGTTGGCGAAGTTCGGCTGCGCCCGGCGCAGCGCCAGGTACTCGCCGAGGGTGCTGCGCGCCGGGCCCGACAGTTGCAGGCCGAGCCCCTTGACCATGCGGACGGCGATCTCGAGCAGCTCGTCGTCGCCGTAGTCGGGGAAGTCGATGTGGTGCGCGATGCGTGACGCCATGCCCGGGTTGCTCTCGAAGAACCGGTCCATGCGGTCCTTGTAGCCGGCGAGGATCACCACCAGGTCGTCGCGCTGGTTCTCCATCACCTGCATCAGGATCTCGATCGCCTCCTGGCCGTAGTCGCGCTCGTTCTCCGGCCGGTACAGGTAGTAGGCCTCGTCGATGAACAGCACGCCGCCCATCGCCTTCTTCAGCACTTCCTTGGTCTTGGGCGCGGTGTGGCCGATGTACTGCCCGACCAGGTCGTCGCGGGTCACGGCGACCATGTGGCCCTTACGCACGTGCCCGAGCCGGTGCAGGATGGTGGCCATGCGCATCGCCACGGTGGTCTTGCCGGTGCCCGGATTGCCGGTGAAACACATGTGCAGCGACGGCGGCGTGGCGGTGACGCCAAGCGCCTCCCGCGCCTTCTCGACCACGAGCAGCGAGGCGATCTCGCGGATGCGGGTCTTGACCGGCGTGAGGCCGACGAGCTCGCGATCGAGCTCGTCGAGCACCTCGCCGACCTGCGAGTCGCGCAGCAGCGCGTTGAGATCGACCGTGGCGGTCATGGCGGCCGCTCGCGCTCAGCGCGCCCGGGTGAGCGTGTAGTTCACGTTGCGGCCGGGACCGTCGGAACGCACCAGCTCGAACGTCGGCTCCTCGGCGGGCCGGTCGGTGATGAACGACAGGCGCATGGACTCGAAGCCATGCGTCGAGTCGAAGGCATTGATCTTGATGTAGCGGCCGGCGAAGACCTTGCGGCACTCCTTGAGTTCAGCCATCGCCCCGGCCGCGTCCTTCAGGTCGAACATCGGCAGGCCCCACATCTCCCAGTAGGAATTGCGCGGATGTGGATCGTCCGTGTGCTCGATCGACACCGCCCAGCCCTGCTTCAGCGCGTACTCCACCTGGGCGGAGATCTGCGCGTCGGTCAGGTCGGGCAGGAACGAGAAGGTGCCTTGGGTGTTTCTCATGGTCGTTCTCCTCAGGCCATGCTGACCGTCGGCACGAAGTCCGAGGTGTCGGTGGATGCGTAGTTGAAGGTGACGTCCTTCCAGGTCGCGAGTGCCGCCTCGAGGGGCCTGCAGGTCTTCGCTGCGGCGACCAGGATCTCCGGACCCTCGTTGGCGATGTCGCGGCCCTCGTTGCGGGCCAGCACCATGGCCTCCAGCGCCACGCGGTTGGCCGTGGCGCCGGCCTGGATGCCCATCGGGTGGCCGATCGTGCCGCCGCCGAACTGCAGCACGACGTCGTCGCCCAACAGGTCGATGAGCTGGTGCATCTGCCCGGCATGGATGCCGCCCGAGGCCACCGGCATGACCTTCTTGATCCCGGCCCAGTCCTGGTCGACGAACAGCCCCCGCGGCAGGTCGGTGCGGGTGACGGACTCACGGCAGACGTTGTAGAAGCCCTGCACGGTGAGCGGGTCGCCCTCGAGCTTGCCGACCGCGGTGCCGCAGTGCAGGTGGTCGACACCGGCGAGGCGCAGCCACTTGGCGATCACCCTGAACGAGATGCCATGGGTCTTCTGGCGGGTATACGTCCCGTGGCCGGCACGGTGCATGTGCAGGATCATGTCGTTCTGGCGCGCCCAGTGCGCCATGGACTGGATCGCCGTGTAGCCGATCACCAGGTCGACCATCACGATGCAGGAGCCGAGCTCGCGCGCGAACTCGGCGCGGCGGTACATCTCCTCCATCGTCCCGGCGGTCACGTTGAGGTAATGGCCCTTCACCTCGCCGCTCGCCGCCTGTGCCTTGTTGACGGCCTCCATGCAGAACAGGAAGCGGTCGCGCCAGTGCATGAACGGCTGCGAATTGATGTTCTCGT
>CAZXAS010000018.1:0-806 GCA_964638185.1 uncultured Steroidobacteraceae bacterium
TGGGTCGTTGGTTCGAGTCCAACTCGGGGAGCCAATTACGAACGGGCCCGCTTCGGCGGGCCCGTGCTCTTTCCCGCACTGCGACCCGGCTTCAGCCAGTGAGCCGGCCGCCCAGCGCTCGCAGGTATCCGGCGAAATCCTCGCCGAGCTCAGGGTGCTTGAGACCATATTCGACCGTGGCTTCGAGGTAGCCGAGCTTGTTGCCGCAGTCGAAGCGCTTGCCATCAAAGCGGTAGGCGTACACCGGTTCGTCGGCCAAGAGCGCGGCGATCGCGTCGGTGAGCTGGATTTCGCCGCCGGCTCCACGGCCGACGTTCTCCAGCCGGTCGAAGATACTGCCACTGAGCAGGTAGCGCCCGACCACGGCCAGGTTCGAGGGAGCCTCGGCCGGCCGCGGTTTCTCGACCATTCGGCGCACCTGTGCCACGCGGGCCTCGTCGCCGGCGGTGTCGACGATGCCGTACTTGCCAGTCTCCTCGCGCGGCACCGTCTGTACGCCGACGAGGCTGCCGCCGCTCCTGGCCTGCGCCTCGGCCATCTGCTTCAGCACCGGCACCTCGGCATCGATCAGGTCATCGGCCAGGTGCACGAAGAAGGGCTCCTTCCCCACCGCCGGCCTGGCGCAGAGCACGGCGTGGCCGAGCCCGAGTGGTGCGGGCTGGCGGATGTAGATGCAGGAGGCGTAGGAGGGCAGGATCGACCGCACCGTGTCGAGCAGGTCCTGCTTGCCCTGCTCCTCCAGCGCGCGCTCGAGCTCCGGGTCGGTGTCGAAGGTGAGGTCGACGTGCGCGGCGCGCTCGACGACG
>CAZXAS010000018.1:816-25620 GCA_964638185.1 uncultured Steroidobacteraceae bacterium
CGGGTCGGTGTCGAAGTGGTCCTCGATCGCCCGCTTTGAACTGCCGGTGATGAAAATGAGCTTTCTCGCGCCCGCCGCCAGTGCCTCCTCGGCCGCGTACTGGATCAGGGGCTTGTCGACGATGGGCAGCATTTCCTTGGGGCTCGCCTTGGTGGCGGGCAGGAAGCGCGTGCCGCGACCGGCGACCGGAAACACGGCGGACTGGATCGGTGCGGACCGGGCCACGGCTCACCTCGGCTCTTGTTCTGACTGTGGCCGATGATACCGAACTGCCGTGGTCCCGGTCCGCCCGCGCTTCACACTCCAATCGGGCGCTCTACCCTTCCTTCTTACCCGCCTCGAAGCGCAGGTTCTGGCGGTTTGCGTCGATGGTCTTCTGGCCCATCCCCTTCACCCTTGCCAGGTCGTCGGCGCTCTTGAACGGCCCGTTCTTCTCCCGGTACTCGACGATCGCCTGCGCCTTCGACAACCCGACCCCGTCGAGCTCCTTGGCAATCGTCTTGGCATCGGCCGTGTTGACGTTGACGGGCCCGGCGACGGCCGCCGGCGCGAGCAGCAGCGCGGCGATGAGTGCCGCGGGCATTCCCTTGCGAAACATGTGCTGAGACTCCTTCTCCACGCGCGCAGCGCCCATCGCCGCGCCCAGGGAAAGAGTAAGACCGCGGAAGCCGTGGCGGTCAGCGCCAATCGGGTGGAAACGGCGAGAATCAGCCTGCGGGCGGGCGTTCGAGCCCGGCCACGAGGTCGAAGCGGGTCAGGGGTCGCTGGCTGTCCCAGGTCTTGCAGGCCGGGCACTGCCAGAAATGCCCGGTGCTCGAAAAGCCGCACTCGGCACAGCGATAACGAGGCGTCGCTGCCGCCAGTCGTCGCAGCACCACTGCAAGGCCACGCACGGCGCGGCCATCGAGCGTGAGTGGCTCGTGGCCCAGCGCACGGACGAGGCCGGCCAGCGTGTCGTCACGTTCGAACAGCTGGCGCGCGATTCGCTCGAGCGCAGGGTAGTCCAGTGCATCGCTCACGATCGCGGCGAAGGCGAAGTCCGGCTGCGCATCGGGCCTGAGGGCGATCGTGTCGGCCAGGAACTGGTCGCCGCCCTCCCCGAGGCTCCGCGCCATGCGCAGCAGGCGTGGCAAGGCCTCGACGATGAGCCCGGCATCCTGTTCGATCACGCCGCGCAGAAGCTCGATGGCGAGGCGCGTATCGCCCTGCTCGCTCGCGATGTCGGCGCGCACCAGCGCACCCCTGGGGAAGCGGCGCTGCACGCCTCGGGCCTTGCGCAGGTGTTCCGCGGCGAGTTCGAGTTCGCCGCGGGCCCGGGCGGCCTCGGCCAGCTCGACGTGGTAGTGGGAGACCGCGCTCTCCTGGGGTGGCCGGCCGACCTTTGCCAGCTCCTCGTGCATGGCAATCGCACGCGGCCAGTCCCGCTCCGCTTCGTAGATGCGGATCAGGTTGCGCATCGCGGCCATGCGGTGCGCGCCGGCCACGCTCAGCTCAGCCAGGAGCTTCTCGGCGCGGTCCAGCAGGCCGGCCTTCAGGTAGTCCTGGGCCAGCCCGTACTTGGCCTGCTCGCGCTGCGCCGGGTCGAGCGTCGTCCTCGAAATGATGTTCTGGTGGATCCGGATCGCACGGTCGACCTCGCCGCGCCGCCGGTAGAGGCTGCCCAGGGCGAAGTGTGTCTCCACCGTCTCCGCATCGAGCTCAGCGGCGCGCAGGAAGGCTTCCAGCGCCCTGTCGGGCTGCTCGTTGACGAGGAAGTTGACCCCGGCCAGGTAGCTCTCACGGACGTGGTCCGCGCCGAGGATGCTGGGTCGCGGCCGGCGCGCGGCATAGAACCCGATCGCGCCGCCGAGCAGCAGCAGGCCGAGGAGAATCCACGGGGAATCGAGGCTCATGCGCGTCCCGTCCCGGTGCGGAGTCCTGCGGACGACCGGTGAGGGTCAGTCGCGGATTGGGTGGACCTGGCCCTCGTTGACCCGCTCGCGCAGATCCTTCCCGGGCTTGAAGTGCGGCACGTACTTGCCGGCAAGCGCCACCGCCTCGCCGGTCTTCGGATTCCGGCCCTGGCGTGGCGGGCGGAAATGCAGCGAGAAACTGCCGAAACCACGGATCTCGATACGCTGGCCGCTGGCCAGTGCATCACTCATGATCTCGAGCATCTGCTTCACGGCGAGCTCGATGTCCTTGGCCGGCAGATGCTTCTGCTTGGTGGCGATGATCTCGATCAACTCGGACTTGGTCATGCAAGCGCCCGTATGGTCGTTGTTATGCATCTGGGACGCGCCCTTGCGAGCGCGGCGCCGGCCCTCACCGGCGCCGCACTCCTAGCGGCCGTCACTGCCCGGAGATCTGCTCCTTCAACAGGTCGCCGAGTGTGGTGCCCGAGGTCGACTCGCCGCGGTACTGTTCGACCGCCTCGGCCTCCTCATAGGCTTCCTTGGCCTTGACCGACAGGGTGATGGCACGGCTCTTGCGATCGAGGCCGACGAAGCGCGCCTCGATCTCGTCGCCGACCTTGAGCACGCTGCGGGCATCCTCGACCCGGTCACGCGACAGCTCGGAAGCCCGCAGGCTGCCCTCGATGCCGTTGCCGAGATCGATGATGGCGCCCTTGGGGTCGACCTCGCGGACGACGCCCTTGACCATGCTGCCCTTCGGGTGCTCTGCCAGGTAGCCGGAGAACGGGTCCTTGGCGAGCTGCTTCATGCCGAGCGAGATACGCTCGCGCTCCGGGTCGATGGACAGCACCATGGCTTCCACTTCCTGGCCCTTCTGGAAGTCGCGGACCGCCTCCTCCCCCGGACGATCCCAGGAGATGTCGGACAGGTGCACGAGGCCATCGATGCCACCCGACAGGCCGATGAAGATGCCGAAGTCGGTGATGGAGCGGATCTGCCCCGACACGCGGTCGCCGCGATTGAAGGAGTCCGAGAACTCGCGCCACGGATTCGCCTTGCACTGCTTGAGGCCGAGTGAAATGCGGCGGCGCTCCTCGTCGATGTCGAGGACCATGACCTCCACTTCCTCGCCGATGTGGACGACCTTGGCCGGATTGACGTTCTTGTTGGTCCAGTCCATCTCCGAGACGTGCACCAAGCCCTCGACGCCCTCCTCGATCTCGACGAAGCAGCCGTAGTCGGCGATGTTGGTGACCTTGCCGAACAGTCGCGTGTTCGGCGGGTAACGCCGTGCGATGTTCTGCCAGGGGTCCGCACCGAGCTGCTTGATGCCGAGCGACACGCGCTGGCGCTCCCGGTCGAACTTCAGGATGCGGACGTCGATCTCGTCCCCGACCTTGACCACCTCCGACGGATGCTTGACGCGCTTCCACGCCATGTCGGTGATGTGCAGCAGGCCGTCGATGCCGCCGAGGTCGACGAAGGCACCGTAATCGGTCAGGTTCTTGACCGTGCCCTTGACCACCGCGCCTTCCTGCAGGTTGTCCATCAGCGCACTGCGCTCGGCGGAGAATTCCTGCTCGACGACCGCACGGCGCGAGACGACGACGTTGTTGCGCTTCTGGTCGAGCTTGATGACCTTGAACTCGAGCGGCTTGCCTTCGAGATAGGACGGGTCGCGCACCGGCCGCACGTCGACGAGCGAGCCCGGCAGGAAGGCACGGACATTCTCGAGCTCGACGGTGAAGCCGCCCTTGACGCGGCCATTGATGATGCCGGTGACGATCTCGCCACCTTCGAACGCCTTCTCGAGGCGGGTCCAGGTGCGCGCGCGCTTGGCCTTCTCGCGCGACAGCCGGGTGGCACCCGAGCCGTCCTCGACCGCGTCGAGCGCGACTTCGACCTCGTCGCCGACCGCGACTTCCATCTCGCCGGCTTCATTCTTGAACTGATCGGCGGGTATGACCGCCTCGGACTTCAGGCCGACACTGACGATGACGACATCGGGCGTGACGGTCACGACCGTGCCGGTCAGGATCTGCCCCGGCCGGATCTGCTGGCTGGCCAGGCTCTCTTCGAACAATTGGGCAAAGGATTCAGTCATGTATTGCCGGAGCCGTTGCGACCCCGTTTCCCGTTGGCTGACCTCGCGGCATCCTGCCGACAAGGGTTCTTGCTACGACAGCGCCCCATCCCTGGGCCGCCGACCCGCCGGGCCACCGGCCCGGCTCAATTCCTGCTGCGTGCCCCGGGAAACCTCGACCGGGCCAGCGCCAGCACATTTTCCACCACTTCATCGACCCCGAGGACCGTCGAATCGATCACGACGGCGTCCTCGCAGGCCACCAGCGGGGCCACCTCGCGCGTGGCATCGCGGCGATCGCGCTCGGCGATCTCGGCGGAAAGGGCGGCGAGGTTAACACTCAATCCCTTTTCCTTCAACTGCTTATGACGCCTGCGGGCCCGCTCCGCGGCGCTCGCGGTCAGGAACACCTTGAGCCCCGCCCGGGGAAATACCACGGAGCCCATGTCCCGCCCGTCGGCCACCAGGCCGGGGGGTTGCTGGAACCGCCGCTGACGCTCCAGCAGGGCCGTCCGCACCTCCGGCCATGCCGCGACCCGCGACGCCGCGCCACCCGCGGATTCGCTGCGAATGGCCGCGGTGACGTCCTCGCCATCGAGCCAGACCTGTTCCGCGCCCTGCGTGTCGGTGTCGAAACGGATGTCGAGACCCGCCGCCAGCCGCGCATGCCCCGCCTGGTCCTCCAGGCCGAGCCCGGCGCGGAGCCCGGCGAGCGCCACCAGGCGGTAGAGGGCGCCACTGTCGAGCAGGTGCCAGCCGAGCGCCTGGGCCACCCGGCGGCTCACCGTGCCCTTGCCCGAACCACTCGGGCCATCGATGGCGATGACCGGAGAGTGGCTCATCCGGCCTCCTCCACGTCCATGCCCGCCCGCCGGGCCAGGGTCACGAAGCCCGGAAACGAGGTCGCCACATTGGCGACGTCGGCGATGTGCACCGGTCCGGTTGCGCCGAGCGCGGCCACCGCGAAGGACATCGCGATGCGATGGTCCCCGTGGGTCGCGATCGAGCCTCCAGTGAGGCTGCCGCCGACGATGCGCATCCCATCGGGCCGCGCCTCGACGTCGGCGCCAAGCGCTGCAAGCCCGGTGGCCATGGCCCCGATGCGGTCGCTTTCCTTGACCCGCAGTTCGGCCGCGCCGCGCACGACGGTGACGCCCTCGGCGAGTGCCGCGGCCACGAACAGCACCGGGAACTCGTCGATGGCGAGCGGCACCAGCTCGAATGGCACCTCGATCCCCGACAGTCTGGCCGGATGCACCACGAGGTCCGCGACCGGCTCGTCGCCGGCCAGCCGCTCGGCCGCGAGGTCGATGCGCGCGCCCATCATGCGCAGGATCGAGATGACGCCGGTCCGTGTCGGATTGACGCCGACGTTGCGGATGGTGAGCGGCCCGGCGCCCGCGAGCGTCGCGGCGACGATGAAGAACGCGGCCGAGGAGATGTCGCCCGGGACCTCGATGCCGCAGCCCGCCAGCGGGCCGGGCTTCAGGTGGACGGTCATGCCGGCCTGGGTCACGTCGGCGCCGAACGCGCGTAGCATGCGTTCCGTGTGGTCGCGGGTCACGGCGTGCTCGGTGACCGACGTGGCGCCGTCGGCGTAGAGGCCGGCCAGCAGGATCGCCGACTTCACCTGGGCGCTCGGCACGGCCAGGTCCCAGTCGATGCCGTGCAGCGGATGGCCGCCGTGGATCCGCACCGGTGGGCGGCCATCGCGGGTCTCGATTCCCGCACCCATCGCGCGCAGCGGTGTGGCGACGCGCTCCATCGGGCGCTGCATCAGTGAACTGTCGCCGACCAGCTCGCTGTCGAACGCCTGCCCGGCCAGGAGGCCGGCAAAGAGGCGCATGGCCGTACCCGCATTGCCCATGTCGAGCGGCGCCTGGGGACGCTGAAGGCCGCACAATCCCACACCGTGGACCACGACCCGGCCGCCGGCGCCACGCTCGACCGGCACTCCCATTGCGCGCATCGCGCCGAGTGTCGCGAGACAGTCCTCGCTCTCCAGGAAACCATCGATCTCCGTGACGCCGGTGGCGATGCCGCCGAGCATCAGCGCACGGTGGGAAATCGACTTGTCGCCCGGCACGGCGATCTCGCCGCCAACGCCGCGCCCAGCGCGAGCCACCCAGTGCCGCGTCGTCGTCATCGCGTGCTCAGAGGATCGCGCGCGGGTAGGAACCGAGCACCCTGAAGAGCGATGCACGGGTCTCGAGCTGTGCCAGGGCCGGTGCCACGTTCGCATCCTCGGCATGGCCCTCGATGTCGATGAAGAACACGTAGTCCCACTTGCGACGCCGCGATGGTCGCGACTCGATGCGGGTCATGCTGATGCCGTTCGTCGCCAGCGGCTCGAGCAACTCGTAGAGCGCGCCCGGGGCATCGGTACGACCGCCGGAGACGAGGATGGTCGTCTTGTCCACACCGCTCGGCCGGAAGCGCTTGTTGCCGACGACGAGGAAGCGCGTAGTGTTGTCCGGGCGATCCTCGATCCCGGCGACGAGGATATCGAGCCCGTAGACCTCGGCAGCGGCCTGCGGCCCGATGGCCGCGGTACCGTGTTCGTCCCGCGCGCGCCGGGCGCCCTCGGCATTGCTCGCAACCGCGACGCGCTCAGCCTGGGGCAGGTGTTCGTCGAGCCACTGCCGGCACTGCGCCAGGGACTGCTGGTGCGTGCAGATCCGCTGCACGCTCTCGAGCGACGACATCCGGCCCATCAGGAACTGGTGGACGCGCAACTCGACCTCCCCGCAGATGGAAAGCGGCGAGACCAGGAAACGGTCGAGGGTGTGGGTGACGGTACCTTCGGTGGAATTCTCGATCGGCACCACGCCGAAGTCGGCCGCACCCGCCTCGACCTCATGGAACACTTCCTCGATGGCCGGCAACGCCAGCGCGCGCACCGAGTGGCCGAACTGCTTGTAGACGGCCTGCTGGGTGAACGTCCCTTCCGGTCCGAGAAAGGCGACCTTGAGCGGCTCCTGCTGGGCCAGGCACGCGGACATGATCTCGCGAAAAAGCCGCAGGATCTCCTCGTTGCGCAGCGGACCCTTGTTGCGGGCCAGCGCCGCGCGCAGCACCTCCGCTTCGCGCTCCGGCCGGTAGAAGTCGACCGTATGCCCGTCCGCATGCTTGGAGATGCCGACCTGCTGCGCAAGTCGCGCGCGCTCGTTCAGCAGTTCGTGCAGGCCCGCGTCGATCTCGTCGATGCGCTGGCGGATGGCGCCGAGATCGGCCGGCTCCGGCTGCGGATTGGCCCCTTTCCGAGGGCGGGACCGGGCGGCGGCGGTCTTGCGGCGTGTCGCCATGCGTGGACCTCAGAGCAGGCGGGCGCTGAGCACGCCCTGGATGGCGCCGATCTGCCGCAGCACCTCCGGCGGCACCGGCGCCTCGGTATCGATCAGCGTGTAGGCGACTTCACCGCGCGACTTGTTGAGCAGGTCCGCGATGTTGAGTCCCGCCGACGCGAGCTGGGTCGAGATCTGGCCGACCATGTTCGGCACGTTGCTGTTGGCAACTGCCATGCGGAACGTGCCGGGCACACGCGGCAAGGTAGCTTCCGGAAAATTCACCGAATGCCGGATATTGCCGTTCTCGAGGAAGTCGCGCAGCGTGTCGACGACCATCATCGCGCAGTTCTCTTCCGCCTCGCCGGTCGAGGCGCCGAGATGCGGCAGGGCCACGACGCGCGGGTGGTCCTTGATGGCGGCCGTCGGAAAGTCGCAGACATAGGCGCCGAGGTGGCCGGACGCGAGCGCGCCCAGCACGGCTGCCTCGTCGACGATCCCGCCACGGGCAAAATTCAGGATGGCGCCGCCGGGCGCCATCAATCCGAGCCGCTGGCCATTGACCAGCGCGCGGGTCTTGTCGGACAGAGGCACGTGCACGGTGACCATGCTCGATCGGGCAAACAGGTCATCCAGGCTGAGTGCCTGCTCCACGCCCGATGACAGTTGCCATGCACGCTGCACGGTGATCTGCGGATCGTAGCCGAGCACGCGCATGCCGAGCAGGTGGGCTGCGTTCGCCACCTCCACGCCGATGGCGCCGAGACCGATGACACCGAGCGTCCGGCCCGGCAGCTCGTAGCCGACGAAGCGCTTCTTGCCCTGTTCCACCGCCGATTCGAGTTCCTCGCCGTCACCAGCGAGCTCGCGCACGAACTGCCAGGCGGGGCAGATGTTGCGCGCGGCGAGGAGCATGCCCGCGATCACCAGTTCCTTGACCGCGTTGGCGTTGGCGCCGGGCGCGTTGAAGACCGGTATTCCGCGGTCCGAAAGGCGCTGGACCGGGATGTTGTTGGTTCCGGCGCCGGCGCGCGCGACGGCAAGCACGGTCGTGGGCAGCTCCAGGTCGTGCATGTCCGCGGAGCGCACCAGAACCGCATGCGGATGGCCGACCTCGGACGCCACCTCGTAGCGGTCCCTGGGCAATCGGTCGAGGCCGCGCACGGAAATGCTGTTGAGCGTCATCACCCGGAAAGTCATGGCTGGGCCCCGCTCAACCGTACCGCCGCTCGAACTCGGACATGAATGCGACCAGCGCCTCGACACCGTCCATCGGCATCGCGTTATACAGGCTCGCGCGCATGCCACCGACCGAGCGGTGCCCTTCCAGGTTGGCCAGTCCCGCCGCCGCCGCTTCCTCGAGGAAGGTCTTCTCGAGTTCCGGCTTCGCAATGGTGAACGGGATGTTCATCCAGGAGCGGCAGGCCGGCGCCACCGGGTTGCCGTAGAACGACGAGGCATCGATTGCGCGATAGAGACGCTCGGCCTTGCTGCGGTTGCGCTCGGCCATGGCGGCGAGGCCGCCCTGCCGCCGCAGCCACTGGAACACCAGCCCGGCCATGTACCAGGCAAAGGTCGGTGGGGTGTTCAGCATGGAGTCGGCGTCGGCCACGGCCTTGTAGTCGAGAACGGTCGGCGTGCCGGGCCGCGCGCGGCCCACCAGGTCTTCCCGCACGATGACGAGGGTGATGCCGGCGGGACCGATGTTCTTCTGCGCGCCGGCATAGATGAGTCCGAAGCGGCTCACGTCCACCGGCCGCGACAGGATGGTCGATGACATGTCCGCGACGAGCGGCACGTCGCCGGCATCCGGCACGTACGGAAACTCGACCCCGCCGATGGTCTCGTTCGGCGTGTAGTGCAGGTACGCGCTGCCGGGCGTGGGCCGCAGCTCGGACTGCGCGGGAACCGTGGAGTACTTCGATGCCTTCTCGTCGGCAATCACGTTGACGCCGAGATAGCGTCGTGCCTCGGCGATGGCCTTGGTCGACCACTGCCCGGTATTGACGTAGTCCGCGGTGGCATCCGCCGCGGCCAGGTTCATGGGCACGGCCGAGAATTGCGCCGTGGCGCCGCCCTGCAGGAACAGCACGCGGTAGCCGTCCGGAATCGCCATCAGCTCACGAAGGTCGGCCTCGGCCTGGCGCGCGACGCCGATGAAGGCCTTGCTGCGATGGCTGATCTCCATGACCGACATGCCGCCACGCCGCCAGTCGACCAGTTCGTCGCGGGCCTGCTCGAGGACCTCGAGCGGGAGCATCGCCGGGCCGGCCGCGAAGTTGTGAATGCGCATCCGTTTCCTGCCTTGCACCCGCCGCCGGCGGGCTCAGTCCGTCGTCTCATCCTCGCTGTCGGCCGCGACGCGTTCCACGCTGACCAGCGTCTCGCCCTGGTCGAGGCGCATGACGCGCACGCCCTGGGTGTTCCGGCCGAGAACCGGGATCTCCGCGACCGCGACCCGAACCAGCGTACCGGTCGAATTGATGAGCATGATCTCGTCGTCGGGCTGCACCTGCAGCGCACCGATCATGGCGCCATTGCGATCGCTGGTCTGCATCGCAATGACACCCTGGCCGGCACGGCCATGCACCGGGAACTCCTCGGTGGGCGTGAGCTTGCCGTAGCCGTGCTCGGAGACGGTCAGGATGTGGCCGTCGCCCAGCACGATGAGCGATACGACCCGCTGCGTCGGCGCGAGCTTGATGCCACGCACGCCAGCCGCCTCGCGTCCCATCGGCCTGACCTCGTCCTCGCGGAACCGGATCGCCTTGCCGCCGGTGGTGGCCAGGAGGATCTCGCGCACGCCGTCGGTGATGGCGACATCGACCAGGCGATCGTCGGGACCCAGGTCGACGGCGATGATGCCCGTCGAACGCGGCCGGGAGAACGCCGCCAGCGGCGTCTTCTTGACCGTTCCTTCTGCCGTCGCCATGAGCACGAACTGGCCGTCGGGATAGTCGCGCACCGGCAGCAGGGCCGTGATGCGCTCACCTTCCTGCAACTGCAGCAGGTTCACGATCGGCTTGCCACGCGAGCCGCGGCTCGCGATCGGCACCTGCCAGACCTTGAGCCAGTAGCAGCGGCCATGCGAGGAGAAGCACAACAGTGTGTCGTGGCTGTGGGCCACGAACAGCTTGTCGATGAAGTCCTCGTCCTTGACCGTGGTGGCCATGCGCCCCTTGCCACCGCGACGCTGCGCCTCGTAGTCGGTAACCGGCTGCGACTTGGCATAGCCGGCGTGGGACAGCGTCACCACCACGTCCTGGCGCTCGATCAGGTCCTCGATCGTCACGTCTTCCTGGGTCGCGATGATCTCCGTGCGACGCGGATCCGCATAGGCTTCCCGGATCTCCGCCAGTTCCTGGCGGATCACGTCGAGCAGCCGCTCGGGCCGCGCCAGGATGTCGCCGAGATCGCGGATCAGGTCGAGCAGCTCGCCGTACTCCGCGACGATCTTGTCCTGCTCGAGCCCGGTCAGGCGGTTGAGCCGCAGGTCCAGGATCGCCTGTGCCTGCGTCTCGGACAGGCGATATCCGTCGGCCTGCAGTCCGTAATCGCCGACCGGGCCCTCCGGGCGGGTCGAGACGTCGCCGGCCCGTGTCAGCATCTGCGGCACCACGCCCGAGAGCCACAGCCGCGAGACCAGCGCCACCCTTGCTTCCGCCGGCGACGCCGACGCCTTGATCGTGGCAATGATCTCGTCGATGTTGGCGAGCGCGATCGAGAGGCCTTCCAGCACATGGGCGCGATCACGGGCCTTGCGCAGGTCGAATACGGTGCGACGGGTGACGACCTGTCGCCGGTGGCGGAGGAACGCCTCCAGCATCTCCTTGAGCGACAGCAGCCGCGGCTGGCCGTCCACCAGCGCGACCATGTTCATGCCGAACACGCTCTCCAGTGGCGTGAGCTTGAACAGCTGGTTGAGGATGACGTCGCCGTTCTCGTTGCGCTTGAGTTCGATGACGACCCGCAAGCCGTCCTTGTCGGACTCGTCGCGCAGCTCCGAGATGCCCTCGATGGTCTTTGCGCGAACCAGTTCCGCGATGCGTTCCAGCAGGCGCGCCTTGTTGACCTGGTAGGGCAGCTCGGTGATCACGATAGCCTGCCGGCCGCGCTCGTCGATCTCCTCGAACTGGGTCCGCGCCCGCATGAACACGCGCCCGCGGCCGGTCTTGTAGGCGAGCGCGATCTCGGCGGCGCCATTGATGATGCCGGCGGTGGGGAAGTCAGGGCCCGGCACGAACTGCATGAGGTCGGCAAGGCCGAGGTCCGGGTTGTCGATGAGCGCCACGCAGGCGTCGATGATCTCGCCGAGGTTGTGCGGCGGGATGTTCGTCGCCATGCCGACGGCGATGCCGGCCGAGCCGTTGACGAGCAGGTTCGGCACCCGCGTCGGCAGCACGGTGGGTTCGCGTTCGCTCTCGTCGTAATTGGCGACGAAGTCGACGGTGTCCTTGTCGATGTCCGCGAGCAGCTCGTGGGCGATGCGCGACATGCGGATCTCGGTGTACCGCATCGCCGCCGCAGCGTCGCCGTCGACCGAGCCGAAGTTACCTTGGCCGTCCACCAGCAGGTAGCGCATCGAGAACGGCTGGGCCATGCGCACGATGGTGTCGTACACCGCAGCATCGCCATGCGGGTGGTACTTGCCGATCACGTCGCCGACGATGCGCGCGGACTTCTTGTAGGGCTTGTTCCACTCGTTGCCGAGCTCGCGCATGGCATACAGCACCCGCCGATGGACGGGCTTCAAACCGTCGCGGACGTCCGGCAGCGCCCTGCCGACGATCACGCTCATGGCGTAATCGAGGTAGGACTGGCGCATCTCGTCTTCGAGGTTTACGTGCAGGATTTCGCGGGCGGCTTCGCTCATCGAGTGGCTGGCGCGGGTGGCTCAGCGGAACGCCCTGGATCTGCGTCCGCCTCGATCCCGTACGGGTTGTTGGGAAGTGCGAAGTCTACCACACGGGAAAGCCCCAGAGCCTTAGTTTTTCAGTGCTTTATGGCTGTCGGCCTGCCCTGCCCGGCTATACTTGACAGGCCTCCAGAAAGCCGTCCCACCTGTCCCGCCGATGCCCTCGAAAGACACTGCCGACCTTGCCATTGCGGCCCGCTGGATCATCCCGGTCGAGCCGGCTGGAACCGTGCTCACCGACCACGCGTTGCTGGTGCGTGACGGACGCGTGGACGGGATCATCCCGGCCGCGGCGTTGCCCGCCAGCGGCATCGCGGAGGTCCTGGAACGCCCGGAACACGCGCTCATGCCCGGCCTCGTGAACGCCCACGGCCATGCCGCCATGACGCTGCTGCGTACCGCCACCGGCGGCCAGGGCGTCGACGCGTGGCTGCGCGAAACGATCTGGCCACTCGAGGCGCAGCTGGTCGACGCCGATTTCGTTGCCGACGGTACCGAGCTCGCGATCGCCGAAATGCTGCTCGGCGGGATGACATGTCACGCCGACATGTACTACTACCCTGAGGTCGCGGCGCGCGTCACCGCCGCGAGCGGCATGCGCGGGATCATAGGCCTGCCGGTCCTCGACGCGGCCAGCAGCTGGGCCGGCGGCACCGACGAGTACTTCGAACGCGGGCTCGCCCTCCACGACCAGTACCGCGACGATCTCCTGGTCGGCACCGCATTCGCGCTGCATTCGCCGGCGGCTACCGCCGATGCGACCCTGGCCCGCCTGCGCATGCTGGCCGACCAGCTGCAGGCCATCGTGATGATCCACCTGCTGGAGTCGCCAACGGAGCGCGAACGCGTGGCGCGGCGACATGGTGTCGGTCCGCTGGAAAGGCTCGAGCGCGCCGGGCTCGTGAACGACCTGCTGCTGGCCGTGCACGGCGTGCAGGCGAACGCCTCCGAGATCGGGCGACTCGCTGGCGCAGGTGCCTCGATGGTGCATTGCCCGGCATCGAACCTGAAGCTCGCCAACGGCATCGCGCCGGTGGTCGAGATGCGCCGCGCCGGCCTCAATGTCGCGCTGGGTACCGACGGTGCCTCCAGCAACGACGCCCTCGACCTGCTTGGCGAGGCGCGCCTCGCCGCCCTGCTCGCTGCCGGCGGCACCGGCGATGCAGCGGCGCTCGGCGCGCACGACGTGCTCGAGATGGCGACCCTTGGCGGAGCGCGCGCGCTGGGGCTCGGAGAATCGACTGGCTCCCTCGTCGGCGGCAAGTGGGCGGATGTGGCCTGCGTGCGCCTCTCGGGTCCGGTCGTCGAGCCCATACACGACGTTGCCGCCGCCATCGTCCATGCCGCCGGGCGCCGGGCCGTCACCGATGTGTGGGTCGCCGGCCGGCAGCTGGTGCGCGAAGGACGACTGACGCGGATCGACCCGGCCTGCCTGTTGCAGCGGGTACGCGCGTGGCATCCCAGGGTGCTGGCCGCGAGGGCCCGGATCGCGGGACAATAGCCACATGAGCACGCACGCCAATGTCGACCCCGCCGAAATCGCCAAGTTCGAGGCCATGGCCCAGCGCTGGTGGGACCCGGCGGGCGAGTTCCGTCCCCTGCACGACTTGAATCCCGCGAGGCTCGACTACATCGAGTCACGTGTGCGGCTGGCGGACAGTCGCGTTGCCGACGTCGGCTGTGGCGGCGGACTCCTCGCGGAGGGCATGGCACGGCGCGGAGCCCGCGTCACGGGCATCGACCTCGCGCCCGGACCGCTCGGCGTCGCCCGCCTGCACGCGCTCGAAGCGGGTGTCGAGGTCGACTACCGGCTGCAGTCGGTCGATGACCTCGCGGCGGAGATGCCCGGGGCCTTCGACCTCGTGACCTGCCTGGAGATGCTCGAGCACGTGCCGGAGCCGTCGCGCGTGGTCGCCGCACTCGCGCGCCTCGCACGGCCCGGCGGCCATGTAATCTGTTCGACGCTGAACCGTGGCCCCAAGGCCTTCGCGCTGGCCATCGTCGGCGCCGAGTACCTGCTGCGGCTGCTGCCACCGGGGACCCACGAGTACGCCCGGTTCATCCGGCCCTCGGAACTGGCGCGCTACGGCAGGGAAGCGGGCCTGGAACTCGAGGAGCTTGCCGGCCTTTCCTACGATCCGTTCACCCGTAGCGCCCGCATCACGCGGGATACCTCGGTCAACTATCTCGCCTGCTTCCGATGCCCCGCGACGGGCCAGCAATGACCAGAGCCGTCCCGCCGCTCGGCGTGCTGTTCGACCTCGACGGCACCTTGCTCGACACCGCGCCCGACATGGCCGCAGCGCTCAACCGCCTGCGCCGCGCGGAGGGCCTGGCGCCCATGGCGTTCGAGCTGATCCGGCCGCATGTATCGCATGGCGCCGCGCGCCTGGTGAACCTGGGCTTTGACACGCCCGAGGGCGAGCGTTTCGAGTCGCTGCGGCAACGGTTCCTGCAGATCTACAGCGAACAACTCGCCGTGGACACCCGGCTCTTTCAGGGTCTCGAGGTGGTCCTGGCGGCGATCGAGGGTTGCGGCATCCCTTGGGGAATCGTCACCAACAAGCCGGGCTGGCTGACAACGCCTCTTCTGCAGGCGTTGTCCCTCGATCGGCGCGCCGCCTGCGTCGTGTGCGGCGACACCCTGGCCGAGCGCAAGCCACACCCGCTGCCGCTACTGCATGCCGCCGGGCTGCTCGAACGCTCACCGGCGGACTGCGTCTACGTCGGCGACGCCGAGCGTGACGTGCAGGCCGGGCGTGCCGCCGGCATGCGAACCGTGATCGCGGGGTTCGGTTACGTCGGCATCGACGAGGATCTTGCCGCGTGGGCCGCGGATGCGATCGCGACAACGCCGTCCGAACTGCTGGTATACCTGCAGCTGGACGCTGCCGCCACCGCATGAATACGTGGCTGGCAACCGTCGTCGTCGGCATCGCGATCGCACTGCTGGCCGGCATCGTCGGCTGGTGGGCCGGGCGCAGGCGCGCAGCAGTGCTCGAGACCGAGGTTGCCGTCCTGCACGAGCGCCTGGCCTCGCAACGGATGCTGGATGCCGAGCGCGACGCACTTCTGGAGCGCGCGATCGCGCAGTTGGACCTGCGCTTCGACCAGATCGCCGGACGCAGCCTCAAGGACACCAGCGAGCACCTGCTGCGTCTCGCCCGCGAGAGCCTCGGCCAGCATCACCAGGTGGCCGCAGGCACGCTGAAGGAGCGCGAACAGGCAATTGCGAGCCTCATCAAGCCGATCCAGGAGACGCTGAGCCGCACCGCGGAGACCCTGCGCGACATGGAGGGCGCGAGACAGCGCGACTTCGGCAGCCTGCGCCAGCACCTGAACGACATGCGTGATTCACACGCCACCCTGCAGCGTGAGACGCGCAATCTCGTGAAGGCCCTGTCCAAGCCGCAGGTACGCGGCCAGTGGGGGGAGATCACGCTGCGACGGCTGGTCGAACTGGCCGGCATGACCCAGCATTGCGACTTCGAGGAGCAGGTCCAGGTCCCTGGACCCGACGGTGCGCTGCGGCCGGACATGATCATCCACATGCCGGACGGTCGCGACCTGGTGGTCGACGTCAAGACGCCGCTCGATGCCTACCTCGCGGCGGTCGAGGCCGCGAGCGACGAGGAACGTGCCGCCGCACTCCGGCGCCACGCCCAGCACGTCGCCGAGCGCGCTCGACTGCTCTCATCGAAGAACTATGCAGCCCAGTTCCCGACGGCACCGCAGTTCGTGATCCTGTTCATCCCCGGCGACCAGTTCCTTTCCGCCGCGCTCGACGAGCAGCCAGACCTGCTGGAGAACGCCATGCGCAGCGGCGTGATCCTGGCCACCCCTTCCAGTTTCGTCGCGCTGCTCAAGGCCGTGCACTATGGCTGGCAGAATGTCCGGCTTGCGGAAGGCGCCGAACAGGTGCGCAAGCTCGCCGAGGATCTCTACAACAGGCTTGGCGTGTTTCGCGGACACCTGTCGCGGGTCGGCAGCGAACTCGATGCCAGCGTGCGTGCATTCAACGCAGCGGTCGGATCGCTGGAGCGCAGCGTGCTGCCCGGCGCACGGAAATTCACCGAGCTCGGAGTCCGCAGCGACCGCAGCCTCGACGCGGTCGATCCGGTCGAGACTTCACCGCGGACCCTTGCCGGAGCCGCTGCCGAAACGCCGCCCGTGCCCGATGAATGAGCAACAACACTTGCACGCGGGCCTGCCCCGTCCCGTCCGGCCATAGGCGCGGATCACCGCCTGCCACCTGGCAGGCACTGCCACACGCAACCAGGTAGCCATGACACAAGCAATCGAACCCCGGTCGTATGTCCCCGCCAGCGCCTCGCACGCCGGCCGCGTCGTGCTGGTCACTGGTGCCGGCGACGGGATCGGTCGCGCAGTCGCCCTGGCACTTGCGGCGCAGGGAGCCAGCGTGGCGCTCCTCGGCAAGACCCACCGCAAGCTCGAAGCCACGTATGACGCCATCGTCGCGGCCGGTGGTCCACAGCCGGCGTTGCTCCCGTTCAATCTCGAGACCGCTGGCGCACCGGAGTACGACGCCCTGCACACGGCGCTGGATCGCGAGTTCGGACGACTGGACGGGCTCGCGCACATCGCAGGCATCCTCGGTACCCGCAGTCCCATCGAGCACTACGATGTCCCGACATGGTGCCGTGTATTGCACGTGAACCTCACGGCCGCGTTCATCCTGACGCAGGTCACCTGGCCATTGCTGAAACGCTCCGACGACGCCTCGGTCGTGTTCACGTCGAGTGGTGTCGGCCGGCGCGGCCGGGCCTACTGGGGCGCCTATGCAGTGTCCAAGTTCGGGACGGAAGGCCTGATGCAGGTCATCGCCCACGAAGTCGAGGGAACGGCCGCCATCCGCTGCAACTGCGTGAACCCCGGCCCGGTCAAGACCGGCCTGCGGCTGCAGGCCTATCCGGCAGAAGACCGCAGCCTCCTGCGCGAGTCAGCGGAGGTCACCGCGGCCTATCTGTACTTGCTCGGTCCGGACAGCAGCGGTGTCAGCGGGCAGTCGTTCGACTGCCAGTAGACCGGCACTCAGCGCCGCGGCGGCTTCGGGCGCTTGCCCTTGGCGGGCCTGCCCGAGCGGCTGCGCTGCGCGCGGCGGCGCTCCGGCGTCGGTCGTTCGCGAACGATGCCCGCGAGTTCATTGAGCTTGGCAAGCTCGCCCTGGGTGAGCGCCCGGTTGACGCCGCGCGCCAGGGAGCGATCCATGCTGATCGGCCCGAAGCGCACGCGCAGGATTCGGTTCGCCTCGATACCACAGGCTTCGAAAATCCGCTTCAAATCGCGCGGACGAAGACCGGTGGAGACGACACGCGCCCAGCGATTGGCGCCCTCTCCGCCCGCGCAGTCCAGTTCCTGGATCTGTCCCTTGGTCTCGGTATCGCGAGCAGCCGCTTCCAGCACCTCTGTAAAGCGGGATTCGTCGAAGCCGCCCCGCACGCGGATGCTGAACTCCGACGAGACCGCGTCCGACTTGCGCATGAGTGCGGCGGCCAGGCTTCCATCCGTCACGAAGAGTTCGAGCCCGCCCTCGCCCGCACCCATCGGGCTCACGGCAATCCAGCGTCCCGAGGGCGGCTTCGGCAGGCGCTCCATGGTGCTGCGCTCCCCCGGCTTCAGGGCGGTGTTCAGTCCTTCCTGGGCCGGCCGGTGGTACGCGACACCTCTCGGCGCCGGGATCTGGTCCCAGCGCAGGCGCAACTTCCGCCCATCGAGGCGCACTTCGTCGCGCGGACCGATCGCCTGTCCGGCCGTGGCGGGTTGGCCATTGACCAGCACGCGGCCCGCGGCAATCCAGGCCTCGACCTCGCGGCGCGAGCCGATTCCCTGTGTCGACAGGACTTTCTGGATGCGTTGGCGCATGGGTGGCCGTGCACGTCAGGCGACGCGCTCAGGAGGAAGGGGTGGCGTCCGGATCGTTGGCCGCTTCCGGCAAGCGGTCGACATCGGCGACCGACCCCGGCGCAGGCAGGACGGCATCCGCCGTCGTCTCCTCCAGGGCCGGCCCGGTGGCCTGTTCCACGATCGTATCCGCGAAGTCGAGTTGCACACCGACGTTGTCCATGTCCTTGAGCTCGGCGAGCGTCGGCAGCGCATCGAGGCTCTTGAGGCCGAAGTAGTCGAGGAACTCGCGTGTCGTGCCAAGGAGTTCCGGCCGTCCCGGCGCTTCCCGGTGCCCGACGACCCGGACCCAGCCGCGCTCGGTGATCGTGCGCAGGATGTTCGGGTTGACGGTCACGCCGCGGACCTCCTCGATCTCGGCCCGCGTGATCGGCTGCCGGTACGCAATGAGCGCCAGCGTCTCGAGCAAGGCGCGCGAATAGCGTGACGGCCGCTCGGTCCACAGGCGCGAAACGGACTCCGAGTAGGCACGCCGCACCTGGGCACGCCAGCCGCTCGCGACCTCGACCAGTTCCAGGGCCCGACCCTCATAGTCCGCTGCGAGATCATGGATCGCCTCGGTGACCTCCGCGGCTGTCGGTCGTTCGCGCTCGTCGAACAACTCGCGCACCTGGTCAACGTTGAGCGGCCGACCAGCCGCGAGCAACGCCGCCTCCACCACGATCTTGAGGTTGCCCGTTTCCATCCTCTCCCCTGACTCATTCATGACGCGGCATCCGTCGACTCGTCGGAGCCCGGCAGCCCGGCCGCACGCTGGGGCGCGCGACGGACATGCAGCGGGGCATAGGCCTCCGCCTGCACCACCTCGATCAGTCCCTCGCGCACGAGCTCAAGCAACGCCATGAAGGTCACCGTGACGCCCATGCGACCCTCCTCCGGGCGGAACAGGGATACGAAGCCAACCAGCCCGTCGGCCTCGAGTGCGGACAGGACATCCGACATGCGCTGACGGATCGACAACGACTCGCGCTGCACGTGATGGTGCGCGAACATCGCGGCGCGCTGCACCACGTCCTTGAAGGCGACCAGCATCTCCTGCAACGTCACCTCCGGCAGGATGCGCACGACCCGCCGCTCGGTGAGTTCCGCCGACGCCTGGAAGACATCGCGGTCGAGCCGCGGCAGCCGATCGACGTCCTCGGCGGCGCGCTTGAACCGCTCGTACTCCTGCAGGCGCCGGACCAGCTCCGCCCTGGGATCGTCCTCCTCGTGGTCCTCCGCACCCTGTGGCCGCGGCAGCAGCATCCGGGACTTGATCTCCGCCAGCATCGCGGCCATGAGCAGGTACTCGCCGGCGAGCTCGAGGTCCAGTTCCTGCATGAGCAGGATGTAGTCCATGTACTGGCGAGTGATCTCGGCGATCGGGATGTCGAGGATGTCCAGATTCTGGCGCCGGATCAGGTACAGCAGCAGGTCCAGCGGCCCCTCGAACGCCTCGAGGAAAACCTCCAGTGCCTGCGGCGGGATGTACAGGTCGCGCGGCAGCTGCGTCACCGGCTCGCCCTCGACGATCGCGAACGGCATTTCCTCCTGGACGGGAGGATGTTGTCCCTCGACCATCGGCTCCAGGTCGTGTTCGTGTTCCGTCATGGCGTCAACCGTACTCCAGACCCATGGCCTCGCGCACGTCCGCCATGGTGCGACGGGCGGCCTCCCGGGCACGCTCGCAACCCTGGGCCACGATGCTGCGGAGCAGCTCGGGGCTCTCCTCGAACTCCTGGGCCCGGGCGCGAATCCCGGTGACCTCGGCCACCACCGCGTCGATCAGCGGCTTCTTGCAGTCGAGGCAGCCGATTCCGGCCGAGCGGCAGCCCGCTTCCACCCACGCCCGGGTCTCGTCCGAGGAGTAGATGCGGTGCAGCTCGTACACCGGGCACTTGTCCGGCTCGCCCGGATCTGTCCGGCGGACACGTGCCGGGTCCGTCTGCATCGTCTTGAGCTTGCGCGCCACCGAGTCGGGTTCCTCCCTGAGCCCGATGGTGTTGCCATAGGACTTCGACATCTTGCGCCCGTCGAGGCCGGGAACCTTGGGCGTGCGAGTCAGCAGGGACTGCGGCTCCGGCAGGATCGAGCGACCCGTTCCCTCGATGTGACCGAGCAGGCGCTCGCGATCCGCGACCGTCAGCCGCGGACTCGCTTCCACCAGGGCACGCGCCTGCTCCAGCGATGCGATGTCGCCCTGCTCCTGGTAACTGCGCCGCAGTTCGAGGTACTGGGCGCTGCTGCGCGATCCGAGCTGCTTGATCGAGCGCTTCACCTTCTGCTCATGATCCGCCTCGCGCCCGAACAGGTGGTTGAACCGCCTGGCGATTTCCCGTGTGATCTCCACATGGGCCACCTGGTCCTCGCCTACCGGGACGAACTGCGGCCGGTACAGCAGGATGTCGCTGGTCTGCAGCACCGGATAGCCAAGAAAGCCGTAGGTGGCGAGGTCCTTGTCCTTGAGCTGCTCGAGCTGGTCCTTGTAGGTGGGCACACGCTCGAGCCAGCCGAGCGGCGTGACCATGGACAGCAGCAGGTGCAGTTCGGCGTGCTCCGGAACGTGCGACTGGATGAAGATCGTGGCAGCGCCCGGGTTCAGGCCGGCCGCGAGCCAGTCGATGACCATCTGCCAGACATTGGATTCGAGGTTCGAGGTGTCCTCGTAGCCGGTAGTCAGCGCATGCCAGTCGGCCACGAAGAAGAAGCACTCGTACTTGTACTGCAGTTCGAGCCAGTTCTTCAGCGCCCCGTGGTAGTTGCCGAGGTGCAACTGCCCGGTTGGCCGCATGCCGGAAAGCACCCTGCGACTCGCCATCGATCCAGCGTTCAATTCAGGCTCCTGACGTTCACGACAATCCAACCAGCTTGAAGATCAGCGTCTCGACCAACTCAGTCACCGGGCCGATCACCACCCAAGCGACGTTGCTGACCAGGAGGACGATGACAATCAGCATGCCGTAGGGCTCGAGGCTCTCCAGCAGCCGTGAGACAGGCCCGGGCGGAAGCAGGTTGGCGAGGACGCGGCCGCCGTCGAGCGGCAGCACCGGCAGCAGGTTGAACACGGCCAGCAGGACGTTGATCAAGACACCGTACAGCGCCATCTGCTGGACCCAGGCGAGGCTATTCACGCCCTGGGCGCTGGTACCCAGTGCGGCCAGCACGCCGGCCCAGATGATCGCCATGCCCAGGTTCGCGGCCGGGCCACCGACGGCGACCTTTGCCATGTCGCCGCGCGGATTGCGCAGGTAACGCGGGTTGACCGGCACTGGCTTGGCCCAGCCGAACCAGACCTGCTTCAGGAGCACCAGTTGCAGGAGCGGCACGACGATGGTCCCGACCGGATCGATGTGCTTGATCGGATTCAGAGTAAGTCGCCCCTGTGCCTCGGCGGTCCGGTCGCCGTAGCGGCGGGCAAGCAGGCCGTGGGCCACCTCGTGGACCGTAATGGCCAGCAGCAGCGGAATCACGGTAATCGAAGCCACCGTAAGTATGTGCGATAAATCCATGTTTTATATAGTATTCTTTACAAGTCACTCGCACGATGGATGGCTGCGCCCGGCGGCCTTGTCGCAGGCCGCGATTATACGCACCGGCCTTGGCAAGATCCTCAGGAGAACGGAGTCGGGTCGCCTTTTCCGGCACGCAGCAGGACCGGCTCCGGACCGGCGAGGTCGACGACTGTCGTCGGCATGAACCCGCAGTTTCCACCGTCGAGGATGACGTCGACCGCATGCCCGATGCGCGCCTCGATCTCGCGCGCATCTGTCATCGGCGTGTCGTCACCAGGCAGCTGCAGAGTGGTGCTCATCAAGGGCTCACCGATCTCATCCAGCAACATGCGCACGACCGGATGATCGGGTATCCGGATGCCCACCGTCCGTCGCTTCTCGTTCATCAGCCGCCGTGGCACTTCCCTGGTTGCCTCGAGCACGAACGTGTATGCCCCGGGTGTGAATGCCTTCAACAGGCGGTACTGCCAGTTCGCCACCTTCGCATAGTGCGAGATCTCGGACAGGTCCCTGCATACGAGCGTGAAGAAGTGGTGCTTGTCCGTCTGGCGAATCCGCCGGATGCGCTCCATGGCCGTCTTGGCGCCCATCAGGCACCCAAGCGCATAGCACGAGTCCGTCGGATAGACCACGACCCCCAGGGCACGGACGACGTCGACGGCCATGCGTACATACCGGGCCTGGGGGTCCTTGGGATGAAGCTCGAGCAACTGCGCCATATCAATCCGCGCCTCTGGGCGCGCCGACGGGTCCGGATCGACCGGGGGGGGGCGTATGATAGCCGTCGCGCACGCGACAATACGCTGGCAAAAGCCGTCGGGCAGCCCGGCAGCCGACCGGCGGGCCCGGCTCCGGTATGATGGCGGGCCAGATCCCCGGGCTGATCCCATGCAGTTACTGATCGACTTCCTGCCGATTGTGGCGTTCTTCGTTGCCTATAAGCTGGCCGACATCTACGTCGCGACCGGAGTCCTGATCGTTGCCGTGCTGATCCAGGCCGCTGTCCAATGGGTTCGCACGCGTAAGGTCAACAACCTGATGCTGGCGTCCGCCGGGCTGGTGCTGGTCTTCGGAGGCCTGACGCTGTTGATCCACGACAAGGCCTTCATCATGTGGAAGCCGACCATCGTCAACTGGCTCTTCGGGGCGGCGTTCCTCGCCAGCCAACTGCGCGTCTTCGGCGGCAAGCCGATGGTCCAACGACTCATGTCCGGTGCGGATGCACAGCTCCACCTGCCCGAGGCGTCCTGGCGACACCTCAACCTGATATGGGTTGCCTACTTCACGCTGCTCGGCATCGCGAATCTCGTCGTCTTCCAGAACTTCGACGAGGACACCTGGGTCAACTTCAAGCTGTTCGGAATGCTCGGGCTGACCGTGGTGTTCATCGTCCTGCAGGGAATGTGGATTGCATCCCGCACCCTGGACCCGGAATCACCCGAATGAGCCTGTATGTGCTCATCGGCCATGACCGGCCCGACTCGCTGGCGACACGTCTGCGGGTTCGCGCGGCGCACCTGGCGCGGGCACGGGAGCTGGTTGCGCAGGGCCGTATCGCGATTGCCGGACCATTTCCCGCCGTCGATGCCGACGAGGCCACCCCTGCCGGCTTCACCGGCAGCCTGATCGTGGCCGAGTTCCCGAGCCTGGAAGAGGCCGAGCGCTGGTTTGGCGAGGATCCATACGTCACAGAAGGTGTGTTCGAGCGCCACGAGGTCCGGCCCTTCCTTCAGGTGCTGCCGTGAACATCGAACGCATGCAGCGCATGCGTGAGCGCCTCGACCACGCACTCAACCCAGCGTCGCTAGACATACACGACGACAGCGCGCGCCATGCCGGCCACGCCGGCGCACAGGGCGGCGCCGGGCACTTCATCGTGCGAATCGTGTCGAACGCCTTCGAGGGGCGTCGGCAGCTCGAGCGCCACAGGCTCGTGTATGACGCCGTCGCAGACATGATGCCCCGCGAGATTCATGCATTGACGATCGACGCCCGGACTCCCGGCGAGGCCGGTTCCGGGCCATCCACTTCCAATATCAAGTAGAGGATCCTCATGATTCGTAGTACCTGGCCGCTCGCAGCAGCGGTAACCGCATTCGCGATGCTTGCAGGCTGCGCCGACGGCAAGACGGAGAAGGCCGCTGCGACGGCCGATCCAGCCGCACAGCCCGTGGCCGTGGTCAACGGCAAGGAGATCTCCCGCGACGTGTGGGAGCTGTTCGTCAAGACCCGGACCGGGGGACAGGCCGCAAGCGATCTGACCCCAGAGCAGCAGCAGGAAACACTCGACAGCCTGGTCGAGATGTATGTGGCTGCCGAACAGGCCGAGAAGGATGGCCTGGCCAAGGGAGAGACCGGCGCGCGGCTTGAACTGATGCGGCAAAGCTCGCTGGCGGACCTGGCCGGCCAGAAATACCTCGAGGGCAAAGAGCCGACGCCCGAGGAGATGCGTGCGGAGTACGACAAGCAGATCGCCCAGATGCCGAAGTCCGAGTACAAGGCACGGCACATCCTCGTCGACAGCGAGGAGAAGGCCCGCGAGCTCATCGCCGCCCTCGACCAGGGCGCCAACTTCGAGACGCTCGCGGAGCAGAACTCGAGCGACTCGTCGGCGAAGGACGGTGGCGACCTGGGCTGGTTCCCGCCAGGCCGCATGGTCAAGCCGTTCGCCGATGCCGTGCAGCAGCTCGAAAAGGGTGCCTATACGAAGGAGCCCGTCGAATCCCGGTTCGGCTGGCATGTGATCAAGCTTGAGGACACCCGCGACCTGACGCCGCCTGGATATGAGGCCGTCGAGTCCCAGCTCGGGCAGCTGGTGCGCCAGTCGAAGTTCCAGGAGTATCTGGACGGGCTCGTGAAGACTGCCAAGGTCGAACGCAAGCTCTAGATCCGGGCGGGCTGTAGATCTCTGAGAGGCCGGCCAAGCGCCGGCCTCTCTTTTTTTTCGCGCCAGTTTGAGACTCGCCCCGGTTGGATACAACAAGATGCGAATTTCTGGAGCAATACGCCACTTAGGCGTCGACTGCTCGACGCCTCGTGACCTGATAATCAGGCAGCGGAAAAAGCGAAGGCGGCCCTAGGGCCGCCTCGCGCATCAGATCTCAACGGTGAACAGACAGGTAGCTGAGGTGGAGCTAGTCGACGTGACCGGTGCCGAGCGACGCGGCAGTGCGTCCCGTGCCCAAGGAAGCGGCGGTACGGCCCGTGCCCAACG
>CAZXAS010000019.1:0-8023 GCA_964638185.1 uncultured Steroidobacteraceae bacterium
CCGCCGCGAAGGCGCACCCATCCCGATGCATCCGCTCTCCCGCTGGGACAATGGCCGCAACGTGGTCCTGGCGGGCGACGCCGCCGGGGTCGTCGCACCGGCGTCCGGCGAGGGCATCTACTACGCGATGAGCGGCGGGCGTTTCGCCGCTGAGGCCGCGGATGAGTTCCTGGCAAGCGGTGATGCGCGCGCGCTGGGGCTGGCCCGCAAGCGCTTCATGCGCGACCACGGGCGCGTCTTCTGGGTGCTCGGCCTGCTGCAGCGGTTCTGGTACTCGAGCGATGCGCGCCGTGAGCGATTCGTCAGCATGTGCCGTGATCCCGACGTCCAGCAACTGACGTGGCAGGCATACATGCACAAGCGACTGGTCAAGGCACGGCCCGTGGCGCACATGCGGATCTTCGCCAAGGACGTCGCGCACCTGCTCGGAATCGTGCGTGCGTGAGCCTGGCCGCATTGCCCCGCTACCGTCCACTCGTCGTCGCCGCGCTCGTCGCAGCTCTGGTCGCCATCGCCGGCGGCGTGCTGACACGGCTCGACGGCTGGTACTACGGGCTCGCCAAGCCAGCCTGGCAACCGCCTGAATGGCTGTTCGGGCCGGCCTGGACGACGATCTTCGCGTTGACGGCTGTGGCCGCGGCCGATGCCTGGCGGCGGCAGCGCGATCGCGACGCGCGCATCCGGCTGTTGCTCATGTTCGGCGTCAATGCCGTGCTCAACGTCATGTGGAGCGCGCTGTTCTTCCACCTGCGGCGGCCGGACTGGGCCCTGATGGAAGTCGGCTTCCTGTGGCTGTCCGTGCTGTGGCTCGTGATTGCGCTGCGACGGGTGTCCACGACCGCGGCCTGGATGCTGGCGCCATACCTCGCCTGGGTCGCGTTCGCCGCCGTGCTGAATTTCGCCATCGTGAAACTCAACGCGCCCTTCGGCGGGGCGTAGGGACTGGCACCTGGTGACGGTTCCACCCATGCCACGGGCGCGTGTCGCATGCCTGGTTGGCTGATCAGCCCGCATCTTGCGGATGCCATCCTGGTCCTCATGCTGGGTGAGTTCGCGCTGCTCGCCGCGTTGCACCGGCGCCGCGGCCGTGGCGTGGCCCCGAGCCGCCTGTGGCCGACGTTTGCCGCCGGAGCCTGCCTGCTGCTCGCGCTGCGTGCGGCACTCGCCGGGTCGGGACCCGGCCTCATCGGTGCCTGGCTCGCCGGCGCCCTGGTCGCACACGTCGTGGATATCGCAGGGCGCTGGCGTTCGGACTGATGGAACGCGCAGGGTCGAAGACCGTTGCCGTCCAGCGAGGTGCGTGAGGCTATGATAGGACCAATGGAGACCGCGCCGCAGGCAACCCCGCTCGTCACCGATCCCGCCGGTGTCCTGGCCGTGCTACTCGCGGTGCTCGCCGCGATATTCTGGTTTGGCGGCACCCGTCCGGGAAAACGCGTCTTCGGCATCGTGCCGCAACTCGTTTTCTGCTACTTCCTGCCGACCGCGCTCACCACCGCGGGCGTGCTGCCGGATTCGTCGCCCCTGTACGACTGGATCAAGTCCTACCTGTTGCCGACGAGCCTGGTCCTGCTGATCCTCGCGCTCGACGTTCCCGGAATCATTCGTCTCGGGCCACGGGCCATCGTGATGCTGCTCGCCGGCACCGCAGGCGTGGTCCTCGGGGCGCCGGTGGCGCTGGCGCTCTTCGCATCGGTGGTGCCACCGGATACCTGGCAGGGCATGACCGCACTGAGCGGCAGCTGGATCGGGGGTGGCGCCAACATGGTCGCGCTGGCGCAGATCGCCGGCACCTCGGACACCATGTTCGGCATGATGGTCATCGTCGATGTGGCGGTGGCTAATGTCTGGATGGGGGTGCTTCTTTACCTTGCGGGACAGTCGGACCGCATCGATCGCTGGTCCGGCGCCGACACCTCCGCCATCGAGGACCTCAAGTTGCGCGTGGCCGAATTCACCGCCCGCACCACGCGCGTGCCTACGCTGCGCGACCTGGTGCTGATCGTTGCCATCGGGGTCGGTGCCATGTGGATCGCCACGCTGGCCGGTCGCTGGCTCGGCGGCGTCCTGCCCTTCTTCGACGGCACCATCTGGAAGTTCATCGTCGTCACGGCCATCGCCGTGGCGTTGTCGTTTTCCCCGGTGCGCGACCTGGAGGGGGCGGGAGCCTCACGCATCGGGTCGTTGCTGCTGTACCTGCTGGTAGCCAGCATCGGCGCGCACGCGAACTTCACCCAGATGCAGGAGGCGCCGCTCCTGATCGCCGTCGGCGCAGTCTGGATGCTCTGCCACGTCGGCGTGCTGCTCCTGGTGGCGCGGCTGATCAGGGCGCCGATGTTCTTCGTGGCGGTCGGCTCGCAGGCGAACATCGGCGGTGCTGCGAGCGCGCCGATCGTCGCCTCCGCCTTCCATCCGAGCCTGGCGCCGGTCGGCGTACTGCTGGCCGTGGCCGGCTATGTCCTCGGGACGTATGCCGGCCTCGTATGCATGGCGCTCCTGAAGTGGGTGGCCGGCGCCTGAAACGACGCCAGCCTCACCACACCTTGCAGATCGCGCCTTCCGGCTTGACCATGGCGTCGCCCTCCTTGCAGTTGAAGGCCCGGGCGAACTCGGGCATGTTGACCACGACCCCGTTGATCCGGTGACGCAGCGGCGAATGCGGGTCGGTAACCGCCCCGGCGCGCGCCCGCTCGTCGGTCTCGTGCCCGCAGGCCCATTGCGCAAAGCCGACGAAGAAGCGTTGCTCCGGCGTCAGCCCGTCGCGCGACTCCAGTTCCATGCCGGCGGTGGCGGCCTGCCAGCCCATGTAGGCCAGGATCGTGCCGCCGAGATCGGCGATGTCCTCGCCCAGCGTCAGCTTGCTGTTGATCTTGATGTCGTCCACGACCGTGTAGCCGCCGTACTGCTCGACCAGGCACTGCGACTGCGCGTCGAAGCGGCTCGAGTCCTCCGCCGACCACCAGTCGGTGAGGTTGCCATCCTTGTCGAAGCGGCGTCCGGAGTCGTCGAAGCCATGCGTCAGCTCGTGCCCGATGGTGCTGCCGGTGTTACCCCAGCTCGGCGCAGCGTCGATGCGTGCGTCGAACAACGGGGGCTGCAGCACGCCCGCCGGGAAGTTCATCGAGTTGAGCTGCGGATCGTAATAGGCGTTGACGGTCTGCGGCGTCATGTACCACTCGTCCGGATCGACCGGCTTGCCGATCTTGGCAAGCTCCCGCGCCTCGGCGAACGCCGCCCCACGGACCACGTTGCCGAAGAAGTCGTCGCGCTCGACGGCGAGCGTCGAGTAGTCGCGCCAGCGATCGGGATGGCCGATCTTGTTACGGACCGAGGCGAGCTTGGCCAGCGCCTGGGACTTGGTGACCTCGCTCATCCAGTCGAGGCCCTGGATGCGCTCGGCCATGGCCTGCTCGATGGTCTTCACCATCGCCACCGCCTGCTCGCGGGTCTCCGGGGGGAAATTGCGCGCCACGAAGACCTCGCCGAGGGCCTCGCCGAGCTGGTCGTCGACGCGTTGCACGCAGGTCTTCCAGCGTGGCGGCTGTTGCTCGACGCCGTACAGGTACGCACGGTAGAAATCGAAGTTCGCATCGACGAACGCCGGGGACAGGCGCCCGGCGTTGCCATTCAGGTAGGTCCAGCGCAGGTATCCCTTGAGTTCGGCGAGCGGCGTGGTCGAGAGTGCCGACTCGAGGGCGCGGAAGAACGCCGGTTCAGTGACGTTCAGCCGTTGCATCGGCGCACCGTGGCGCGCCGCGAAATACGCGGGCCAGCCGAAGCTGGGTGCGAGCGCGCCAAGCTCGGTCGGGCTCATCGGATGGTTCAGGTTGCGCGCGTCGCGACTTTCCACCCGCGTCAGGGTCGCCTCGGCGAGCTTCGTTTCCAGGGCCATGATGGACGCTGCCTGCGCGGCCGCGCGTTCCGGACTGTCGCCCAGCAATACCAGCATGCGTTCGATGTGGGCGACGTACCGCTCCCGCGTCTCCTGCATCCGGGGCGTCGTGTCGGTGTAGTAGTCGCGGTCGGGCAGCCCGAGCCCGCCGGAAATCAGGACCCCGATGACACTGCTGGAATCCTCCAGGTCCTGCCACGCCGTGAATCCGAACAGGGAATCGCCGTTGCCGCCCAGGGAGTGCAGGTCGGCCAGCACTTCGACGAGCGCTCCCGGGCTGTCGATCGCCTCGATCCGCCGCAGCATTGGCTCGAGCGGTCTTGCACCGAGCGACGCGATGCGATCCGTATCCATGCAGGCGGCGAAGTAGTCGCCGATCTTGAGTTCGTTCGGCGTCCGGTCCTCGCGCGGCGCGGACAACGCCTCGAGCAGTCCCCAAAGGTATTGCAGGTTGTCGTCGGCGAGCTTGCTGTAGACGCTCCATTCCGGCCGGTCCGCGGGGATCGGATTGCGCTCGATCCATCCGCCACAGCTGTAGGTGAAGAAGTCCTGGCAGGCATCGGCCGCCGGGTTCATCGCCGTGACGTCGAGCCCCGGGGTGTAGGGCAGCTCCACCAGCGGCCGCTTTTCTCCGGCAGCGGCTGCAAGGGCGACGAGGCCAAGGGCCAGGGTGGCGACCCGGCGGGCGAGGGGGCGAGATCCATGTCGATTCATGTGCAGCGGACTCCCGGTACAGGCATGCGGCGGATTCTAGGCGATGGCGCGGGTGCAATGTGCGTTGCACCCGCGACTTGTGATCCTGCGCGCGATTGGACAACATCCGCCGGCCAGGGGACCACGGAGTTTCTGCAATGGCCGGCATGATGAAGACCTCGAGGCGACCGGCACCGCCGTTCGTCGCGCCCCGATGGGCACTCGTCGCACTGGCCGGCGTGCTGGCGCTCAGTCAGCCGGTGCATGCGGCGGGGCCGACCGGTGCGCCTGGCGTCGACGCCGAGGCCGCCGGACGCTTTGCCGCGCTGGCGCTGGCGTGCGTCCACCAGGAGTATCCGAACAAGATCGCCCATGTCATGACCGGGGACGCCGACCTGCGCCCGCCGCGCGAGCTGACGCCCGTGTTCTTCGGCTGCTACGACTGGCATTCGGCGGTACACGCACACTGGCTGCTGGCGCGACTCGCGCGTGTCTTCCCGGAGGCGACGTTCACGGCGGCCGCGCGCGCGGCACTGGACGTGTCGCTCGCGCCTGGACGCGTGGCGGCAGAAGTTTCCTACCTCGACGGGCCCGGCCGGGTGTCGTTCGAGAGACCCTACGGCCTTGCCTGGGTGCTGATGCTGTCGGCCGAGCTTCGTGACTGGCAGGACCCCGATGCCAGGCGCTGGGCGGCGGCCCTCGAGCCGCTGGAACGGGCTGCGGCACAGCGCATCGCCGAATGGCTGCCGAAGCTCAACTATCCGATTCGCGTGGGCGAGCACTCACAGACGGCCTTCGCCTTCGGGCTCATCCGCGACTGGTCGATCGTGGCGGGCAACGACGCGATGCGCATGCTGATCGATACCAAGTCGCGCGAGTTCCACTTGCTGGACCGGGACTGCCCGCTGGCCTACGAGCCGTCGGGCCAGGACTTCCTGTCGCCGTGCATCGCCGAGGCCGACCTGATGCGCCGGGTGCTCCCGCGCGGCGAATTCGCGCGCTGGCTGGCTGTCTTCCTGCCGGGCATCCCGGCCAATGGCGGGACAGCCTGGCTGCCGCCGGCAAGGGTGTCGGACCGGGCCGATCCCAAGCTCGCGCACCTCGACGGCCTGAACCTGAGTCGGGCCTGGATGCTCGAAGGCGTCGCCTCGGTACTGGGCGGCGAGGATCCACGGCAGGCCGCGCTGACAAGCGCCGCGGCCGAGCATGCCGCGGCTGCGCTGCCGGCGGTCACCGGCGAGCACTACGAGGGCGGGCACTGGCTGGGGACCTACGCGGTCTACCTGGTGACGCGCGCCGGCATACGCTAGCGCCGCAAGGAAACGGGCGCAGTCCCCGCGAAGGAACTGCGCCCGCGTGCCGACTGGTCCCGCTTACTTGAACGTGATCTTGCGGAAGTCCTGTTCGCCGAAGAAGCTGCGCATTTCGTCGTAGCCCTCGACGATTGCGTCCTGCTTGTCCTCGGCCAGCTTCTTGCGCATCTCGACCATGAAGGCGTCGTAGCGGCCCTTGTCGGGATCGCTCACCGCGGCATTGGGCGACTTGACCACCAGCATCAGGTTGAAGTCGCGGTTCGAGAAGGTGTTGCTGGCGTAGATTGCACAGTCCGAGACAGTGCCGAGCTTCTTCTGGATCTCGCAGGAGCCCCACCACGTCTGGCGCAGGCCGTCGAGGTAGTCCTCGAAGCGATTCGGGTTCACCTTGATGAAGGTGACGTTCCACACCTCCGTGGACGGCTCGTAGTCCTTGAAGACTTCGGCGGAGTGGGCGGAAACGGAAAACGCAATGGCGGCAGCGGCCGCAGCGGCAACGAACTTCTGCATGTCTTTTTCCCCAAGGGTTGAAGGCGGGCGTAGAGGCCAGCCTGGATTGGTCTTGTCGTTATTGACGCATCGTCCGGATGCAGGTCCACCGAGGGCGACGTGTCCGCACAGTAGTGCACGCGCCCCGCTGTGTAAACCAGCATGGATACTGCGGTGCAAGATGCGCCATGCTGCTCCTCGTGGTGTTCCGGCCGTGTCGGCCGCGGCGTCACACGCATCGTTCGACGAGAGGACAAGAACATGACACGACGCTACGCCGGGGCGCTCGCAGTGCTGGCCTGCGTGGCCACCGCGATCGCGATGGCCGAGCCCCCCCTGCCTGAACTGCCAGGCATCACCGCTCCCGACGAGACGCCCGACGGTTGTGTCTCATGCCACAAGGGGTCGCGCACGCTGAAGAAGATGCTCGAGGGGCTCGACCACCGCAGCCTCGATGGCAAGGTCGACGTGGTGCCGGATGACTGCAAGGAATGTCATGGCAAGGACGACGACACGGACACGCTCGCCCACATCGCCCACAGCATGCACTATGCCTCGGGCAGTCGCAGCGAGTTCGTGACCAGGCACGGTGGCAGCTGCCTGGCCTGCCATGCGATGTCGACGGGCGATGGCGCCGTGACCGTGAAGAGTGGCGCACGCAACTGGTAGCGCCGGCCGGGTGGGGTGGCTCACGCCCTGAGCCACCGCCCTGCGCAGACTCTGCGCATGGCACACCAAGACTCCATTCGCCTGGCCACCCTGTCCGACCTGTCCGTGCACGGCTACCAGCTCGCCTGCTACTGTCCGCGTTGCCGGCGCTGGGCCGAACTCGACCTGCCCCGGCTGGCGGGACGCGGCTTCGCTGACCGTCGGTTGGCCGAGTTCCGCCCGCGCTGCCGTACCTGCGGGACCCCGGGCGAAAAACAGTTGCGTCCCCCGAGGCGCTGGCACGGCCCGCACTCGCGCGCGACCTTCGCGCACTACGCAGCGGGCACGGACGCCTGAACTGGCGCTCAGGCGCGTGCTTTACCCGGCGTGGCGGTTGCCGGCTCGACGACCACCTCGATGCCATTGAGGGCGGCGTTGCCGCACAGGGCATCGATCGCCTTGTCGTCGGTCAGGTCGTTGACGCTCGCTCCGGCATGGGCTGCCGCGATGCCGAGGCGTATGCCCGGCCGGTCGTGCCCCCAGCCATGCGGCATGCTGACCACCCCGGCCATCATTGCATCCGAGATCTCGACAGGCAGCTGCACCGTCCCGACACGCGAGCGGACCATGACCAGGGCGCCGTCGGTGACCCCCCGTGCCGCCGCGTCGCGCGTATGCATCAGGAGCGTGCAGCGATTCGGACCCTTCACCAGCCGGTGGCTGTTGTGCATCCAGGAATTGTTGCTGCGCAGGTGGCGCCGGCCGATGAGCCTCAGCGACCGCTCGCCGATCGTCGCGGGCACCGAGTCGACGACCAGTTCGAGTCGATCGAGGTCCGCGACCAGTTGCGCGGGGGCGAGGTCGATGCGCCGGCCCGGCGTGGCGAGACGCCCCGGCAGCGAGGGCTCCAGCGGCCCGAGGTCGACTCCATGCGGCGCACGTTGCAGTCGGGCGAGGGTCAGGCCGCTGGCCCAGGGCCGGTAGCCCG